>NZ_JACLZK010000001.1:0-339044 GCF_014253065.1 Campylobacter massiliensis | reverse complement strand
TGACGTCAAGATCACCGAGTCAAATTTAAAAAGCTACGCAAATACGATCAGTGCTGTGTTTAGCGACTTTTATCTCTTTGACGAAGTGATGAGCGACGATGAGACGCTGATAGAGGTGCTGCTAAAAAAGATGTCGATAGAAAACAAAGTAAGCGTCAAGGACGGAAATTTTAGCACGCTAAATCTCTCTCAAGGGCAGAAAAAGCGCCTCGCCATGGTCGCAGCGCTGCTTGAAAAGCGCAAATTTTTGATCCTTGACGAATGGGCGGCCGACCAAGACCCAGAGTTTAGGCGGCATTTTTACACGGAGTTTTTGCCGGGGCTTAAGGCGCAAGGTTACACCGTTTTTGCAATCAGCCACGACGATGCGTACTTTGATGCGGCGGATAAAATTTACGAGATACGAAACGGGCAAATAAGTAAAATAAAATAACTCGCCATCGCTTACAAACCTTAGTAGTTCATAAAATAATGCAAATAACCGCCGAATAATCCCAGAATTTTGCATTTTAAAATCAAGCTCGTTTTTATAGATTATTTATCAGTTATTTTATGCTTATTTTATATTATATAAATATCAATTTTAATTATCAATTAAGGAATAAAGTTATAATATTTGAGCATATTATAATCCATATTTATATATTTGTATTTACGCTTACTAAATTTATATAAAAATATTTTTTAAGGAGAAAACGATGAAAAAGGGTCTATATTGCAGACGCCAAAATGCAGTTTACATCTTGTCTCTGATCGTTGCCGTAAATTTATACGCAGCCGACGAGAAAAATACGAAACTTGAAAAAACCGTCATAACATCGACCGGTTTTGAAACACCTCTAAGAGACGAGGTCAAAAACGTCTACATAATAACCTCGGAAGAGATCAAAGACCGCGGCTACGCGAGCGTGACGGAGGTGCTTGAGAGAGCGCCCGGCATTTATATAAGGAACTCCGGAGAATTCGGCGCTGAAGAGATAGACATGAGGGGGCAAGGCGACTACGCCAAAACAAACGTCAGGACGCTAGTAAACGGGATGGATTTAAACGTATTAAAAGCCGGTCACGGCAACATCACGACGCCTTTTAACCTCATCGCCGTCGAAGATATAGAAAGGATAGAGATAATCCCTGGCGGCGGGTCGGTGCTTTACGGCGGAGGCACGACCGGTGGTGTAATAAATATCATCACAAAGAAAAAACCGAGCAAATTTTACGTAAATGCTTCGAGCAAACTTGCATCCTATAGCTACCGCGACCTCGCCTTTGGCATAGGCGGACCCGTTAGCGAAGATCTATTTTTAAAATTTAGCGCAAAAGGCTTTGACTCGAAAAGCTACAGAAAAGAAGAGAAAAACAAAGGACATTATTTCAGCGGAGCGCTCAATTATCAGATAAACGATAAACAGAATATCGCCATTACTCCGAGCTACTACTCCCAAAAATTAAAAAACCAAAGCGGCCCGCTCACATTGCGACAAGTCGAGCAAGATAGAAGACAATCCGGCGAAACGCAAGATCCGCAAAAATATACCAAAACCGATCTTAGCATCGATTATTCGATCGATTTTAGCGACAGCTTTCAAACGCACATAATGCCGTATTATTTAAAAACAAAATATACCCAAGAAGGCGAAATCGTAGGAGCCGGCGCCGTAAAACGCTCATATCAAACCAAATTTAGCGATAGAAAATACGGGACAAATTTTAAAAATAGATTTAAATACGGCAGCGGCGAATTGGTATTCGGATATGATTATGAAGACATATTCGATAAATTATCTCAAGGCGATGAGCTCGGTAAAACGATATACTCCGCCTATCTCGTCGAAAAGCACGATTTTACCGACTGGTTCTCTCTTAGCGGCGGAGCCAGATACGAAAGGGCCCTATACGATGTAAAAAGGCCTGAAAGCAAGGCCAATAAAAGACCGGCTTTTCACCAAAGCAAACACACTAACAGTCACGCCTTTGACGTGATTCCGAATTTTAAATATTCGGACACCGGAAACGTCTACTTTAAATTTGAAAAAGGCTTCGTCTCCCCGTCCCCTCAAGAGCTAGTCGACGTCGTAAAGGTAGATAATCATACTGAATTTAAATTTAACGGCCTCAAACCAGAAACCTTTAGAAGCTTTGAAATAGGCATAAAAGATACCATTTTTGATCAATTCTTCAGCGCTACGGTATTTAAAACCTACACAAAAGACATGATATTTTTAAAGTGGAAAGACCCCTTGCACGGACTTGGACAAAGGATATTCGAAAGAGAATATATAAATTTAGACAAAGCGACGCGTAGCGGACTGGAGCTTTATGCGGAACAAAATTTATTTAGCGACAAACTAAAACTCACCGAATCCTTTAGCTACGTAGATTCAAAGGCTACTTTTACGAGACAAGGCAAAGAGGAAACAAAGTCGCTACCTTACGTAGCGAAAAGAAAAATCGTTTTGGGCGTCGATTACGCGCCGATCAAAACGCTTAATATATATGTGAGTTTGAGAAATTATTCCAAAATTTTAAACAGCAGTTACGAATACATGAGCGCAAAAACCTTAGTCGACCTCTCCGCAAAATATAAATTCACTAAAAATTTCTCCTTGTCCGGCGGCGTCAAAAATCTCTTTGATAAAAAATATTACTCCTACTATGACAGCGCGGCAAATAGAGGAGCGGGCGTTTATTACCCGTCCGCGGAAAGAAATTTCTACGTAGAGTTTAAATATACTTATTAAAATTCGCAAACCGGTCCTTGTCGGCGACCGGCTTGCCTTAAATTTGCTTTGCGATCCTTCTTTTAGAATATAAACACAAGGACAAATTTCAGCTAAAAATGGTTAAAATAACGGATATCATTTTAAATAAGGAGACATAATGCAGCTAAGCGAGGAAGCAAGAGAAGCCAAAGAGATGGCGCTAGGAATGATGAATGATAACTTCATCGGCCTTACAGAGAATATGTGCGCAAAATTCGGCGGCTTTACGAACCCGCAAAACGTCAAAATGACCGATATCACCGAGGACGGCATGCATATCGCCTGCGACGAAGGCGAGGTGTTTGTACCGTTTGAGAAAAAAGCCGAACTAACGGTCGAGAGCCTACGCGACGAGGTCATAAACATCGTAAACAGCATGGAGGGCTGAATCCTCCCTTGCGCCTCTTTAGCCGGAGCACAAATTTACCGCGTTTGCTTGCTTTTACGCCAAATTTAACTCTCAAATTTAAAACCTTCCAAGCTTTACCTCGCGTCAAATTTATTTTAAGCCTTTCAAATTTGATCTTTAAATTTCATCTTTTAAACGCGCAAAATCGTCTGCAAATTTAAATCCGTAATCTCGCACAAATTTCTATTTTACAAATTAAACTTACATAAACTGATTTTAATTATTAATTAATACCAAAAACAGTAGAATAACGAAAATTTTTATCATTATTAATTATGATAAAACCAAAGGGAGTTCAAATGAGTAAAAAAATATCAAACTCGCAAGGCAGCAAATTTATACTTTTGTCGCTAGCCGCAGCCGCAAGCCTAAACGCGCAAACCCAAAACGTCACGCTTGACGCGGCTATAGTAACGGCGACGGGCTTTGAAAGCGCGCTAAAAGAAGAGACTAGAAATATATTCGTCGTAACCAAAACAGACATCGAAGCCTACGGCTACCGCACGATAAAAGAGCTCGTAGAAAAGATCCCTAGCGTCGATTTCGTCAGCACCTCAAGCCTAGGAGAAAACATAGATATGCGCGGACAAGGCATGCGCGGAGACGGCGCGACGCCTACTATGGCCGTAAAAATCATGCTAAACGGAGTGCCGATAAATATGGTCGATGCGGCGCACGGCATCATACCGCTTGAGATGATCGCGATCGAGGACGTCGAGCAGGTCGAAGTGATGCCCGGAGGCGGAGCCGTGCTATACGGCAGTGGCACTAGAGGCGGCGTGGTAAATATCATCACCAAGCAAAGACCGCGAGATTTTTTCGCAAACGTTAGCTCAAAAATCGGCTCGTATAGCTACCGCGACGCCGCAGCCACCGTCGGCGGAAATGTGAGCGAGGATCTGTTTTTAAAATTTAGCGGCAAAGCGTTCGGTCAAAAAGGCTATAGGCACGACTACAAGGAGCGCGGATACTACCTAAGCGGCGGGCTAAACTACAAATTTAACGACTCCCACTCGCTAAATTTGACGCCTAGCGTATTTAAATCAAAAAGAAACGATCCTGGCACCCTAACCCAGGATCAAGTTTCGCAAAACCGCAGACAAAACGCCAATAACGGCCTAACAAAGCTCTTTGAAAACGAAAAAATCGACGTTAGCGCCGTTTACGAGGGCAAATTTAACGACTTTTACTCGGTAAATTTGATGCCGTATTATCAAAAAATCAAAATCAAAACCTCCTCGACCGAGTCGGCTCGCGGCGTGCGCTATCCGTCGCAAGGACTTTTCGGCGATAAAAAATACGGCGTAAATTTTAAAAATAAGCTCGACTACGGCAGCGGCGAGTTTATCTTTGGCTACGACTACGAGCAAAACAAAGGTGATAGAGAGTCGCACTACGAGGTAAAAACATCGCCCGTGATAAGCCTAAAGCACGACACGACGCTTGATCTAGAAAAGACCACTCACGCGTTTTATTTTATGGAAAAGCATAAATTTACGCAGCTTTTTGATCTAAGCTTTGGGTATAGATTTGAGCGCGCGCAGTACGAGGCCAGCAGGGTTTCTGATATGAAAGGCTTTAGAAACGGCATGCCTTTTCCTCCGATGACTAGCTACAACGCCATAAGCGACGGCAGAGATATCGACAACCACGCGTTTGAGTTTACGCCCAATTTCAGATACTCCGACACCGGAAACGTATATTTTAAATTTGAGCACGGCTACATCTCGCCCTCGCCTTCTCAGCTAACCGACAAGGATCAGGTAACCAAACAGTACAAATTTAACGACCTAAAATCCGAGAAATTTAACACCTACGAGATCGGACTAAAAGATCACGTCGCAAGCATGCCGGTAAACGCTACCGTGTTTTTAACCGATACTAGCGACGAGATAGCCTACGCCGAGCTAGGGGCCAATCACGGAGACGCTTGGAAATACTACAACATCGCAAAAACCAGACGCTACGGATTTGAGTTTTTTAGCAGGCAAAATCTCTTTGATAGGCTGATTTTGAGCCAGTCTTACGCCTACGTAAACGCCACGATCAAAAAGGGCGATAACGCGGGCAAAGAGGTGCCCTACGTGTCAAAACACAAATTTATATTCGGCGCGGATTACGAGATCGTAAGCGACTTGCACCTGTTTGCGGACTATAAATTTTACTCCAAGAAAAAGGACCTAAACTACGACGACATCTCATCTCGCAGCATCGTGGACGCGGGCGTTTCGTATAAATTTAAAAATGGATTTGGCATAACCGGAGGCGTAAAAAATCTCTTTAACAAAAAATACTACGACTACCAAGGCAAAAACAGCCAAACCGGCATCTACGAGTATAGCCCGGCAAACGAGCGAAACTACTACGTAGAGTTTAAATACACTTACTGAACCGCTAAATTTAGGGCTCTGTGCCCTAAATTTGCCTTTTTGGACGCTACGTTTTTCTGCGAAATGTTATTTGGATTTTATTATTTAACGCTATGAAATCTCGTCAAATTTTATTACCGATTAATAATAGTGGCGGTATAATAAACAGCTTTTGATAATTAATATTAGGATTAAAATGTTTGGGTATATAGAAGTCGGTGGCATCTTTATGTGGCCGATATTTTGCCTCTCGGTGCTCGGTATTGCGGTGCTTCTTGAAAAGGGAGCGTATTTTTTATTTACCGAGATAGATGCGACTAGTTCGTTTAAGATCAGGCTTTGCAATCTGATTTTAGAAGGCGACTACGCAAAAATCAAAGAATTTTGCAAAGGCTACAAAAACTCGCTTGCTAAAACCGCGCTTTTTGTCGCGGAAAATCTAGGCGAAGGCGCGAGTAAAACGCAGATCGACTACATCGCCGAGGAGGCCGTATCCACGCAGCTAACCTCGCTTGAGCGGCGCACGTGGATACTGGGCCTTTGCGCGAGCGCGAGCCCGCAGCTGGGGCTTCTTGGTACGATAGTCGGTATGATAAAGGCCTTTAGCGGACTTAGCGGCGGAGTGGACGCTCCGCTCGTAGCAGTCGGCATCTCCGAGGCGCTTTATACGACGGCTTTTGGGCTCATAGTGGCGATTCCTTGCGTGATATTTTTTCTTATGATTAGCAAAAAGATAGATTTCATCCTAAACGATCTAAACCGCATTATGAGCCTGTTTGGCCGCAGTTTTGAAAGGAGAAGCTGTGAAGTATGTCCGCAGAGATAAAGCAAGATACGCCGGCATCTCGATGCTAAATTTGATAGACGTGATATTCGTGCTTTTGCTGTTTTTTATGGTTACGACCTCTTTTAACAAATTTGCCCACATCGACATCGCCCTGCCCCAAAGCGCATCAAATTTAGACGAAAAAGATACCAAAAACGTCGAGGTTTTTTATCTGCTTAGCGGCGAAGTGCTTTTGAGTATAGGCGGCGAGCAAAAAAGCTTAAATTTAACGGATCTAGCCGCACAAATCGCGAATTTGACCCCGAAGCAAAAAGAGAGCGTCAAACTAAACGCAGATGAGGCTATAAACTACGGCGAGGTCGTAAATTTGATCTCTATTTTAAAAGATAACGGCACGCAAAACGTCGAGCTAAATATCAAGAAAAAATCCAAAGGATAGAAAATGAACCCTGTTTTATCTCCCTGTAAATTTAACCAAGGAGAGTAACTATGATTACCAAATCAAGCAAAGGAGCTATCGCGCTTTCGCTGATAGCGAGCATAAATTTATACGCCGCAGAGGGCGGCTCTACGAGACTAGACGCCACCGTTATAACTACGACGGGCTTTGAGAGCGCGCTAAAAGACGAAGCCAGAAACGTGACGGTAATAACTCAAGAGGACGCGAAAAACCGCGGATATCGCGATTTAGAGGAAATTTTAGATAAAGCCGCGGGAGTTAGCTTCGTAAACTGGGGCGCGGGTACTACGGTGGACATGCGAGGTCAGGGCAATCAATCAAACATCGCCGTCAAGGTGCTGGTTAACGGCGTAGGTGCAATGAATATGATCGACTCCACACCAAATCCAGTGCGGGTAAATTTGATCCCTATCGAAGATATCGAGCGAGTGGAAATAATCCCCGGCGGTGGAGCCGTGCTCTACGGCAACGGCACTAGGGGCGGCGTCATAAACATTATAACAAAGACCAGACCTAGGGATTTTTACGCGGGAGTCTCAAGCAAGCTTGGCTCCTACGGCTACAAAGACTTAAATTTAAACGTAGGTGGCACCGTAGCCGAGCGACTGTTTTTAAAGGCTAACGTAAAGGGCTTTAAAGAAAACACGTATAGATACGGCGGCGACATCAACGGCAAATATGCAAGCCTAGGCATAACCTATAAAATTTCGGATTTTCAAAGTATCTCGATAAATCCAAGCTACTATAAAGAAAAACAAAGCATCTCTCCAAGCCCGACCAAGGCTCAGCTAGCACAAAACAGAAGAAGTGCGGGTGCGGGCGAAAACTCTGCAAACGTGCTAAAAAGAGTAGGCGTTAGTGGGGATTACAGCGTAAATTTCGAAAAAATAGAAGCCAGCGTTACACCGTTTTATCAAAAAATAGAAACGACGCTGGACGACTCTAAATTTAACGACAAAAAATACGGAGCGAATTTCAAAGCCAAATACAAATACGGCAGCGGAAATTTTATCGGCGGCTACGACTATCAAAAAAACACCGGCGATAGATTTTTAGACTTTGCAACCGGACCTATGAAGTTTAACTACATCTACGATATAGAAAAGATAACGCACTCGTTTTATTTTCTAGAGACACACGATTTTACCGACGTTTTCTCGCTTAGCGCCGGAGCTAGATACGAAAATGCCGACTACGATATCTTTAGTAATCAAAAAAGAATAATGGGCAACTCCGTTTTACCGGTAGCCGGCATGCCTATGCGAGGAAACAAGAAAAACAACAACTACGCTTACGAGATAACGCCGAATTTTAAATATTCCGACAGCGGAAATTTGTATTTTAAATTTGAACGCGGCTTCATATCTCCTACGCCGGTGCAGCTAATAGACAAGATAAACCGCACAACGTACCGTATAAATAATCTAAAATCGGAAGTTTATCAGACCTACGAAACTGGCGTTAAAGATTTGGTTTGGGGTCAATTTATTAGCGCGACGCTATTTTTAACCGATACCAAAGACGAAATCGGCAGACAAACGCTGGGACCAAGCATCACCGACGGCTGGAGATACTACAACCTAACCAAAACCAGACGCTACGGCGCGGAGCTCTATGCGGAGCAGTACTTGCTAGATAGCCTAAGGCTTAGCCAAACCTTCTCCTACGTAAAGGCTAAAATTTCCTCAGGCGCCGACAAAGGCAAAGAGATCCCTTACGTGCAAAAGAGCAAATTTATACTAGGTATAGACTACGAACCGATTAGGAAATTTAAAATTTTGACCGATATAAAATACGGCTCTAGCCACAAGACGGCTTCGTATAAAAAAGTAAACGGAAGAACTACGGTCGATCTAGGCGTTAGCTACGGGACACTAAAGGGCTTTACCATAGCGGCGGGCGTGAAAAATTTGCTAGATAAAAAATACGACATCGACATAGACGTTCCCGCACGCGACAGAAACTACTACGTAGAGTTTAAGTATGCCTACTAAAAACGGAGTTACGGCGGTTTTGGCGGTGCTTACGGCGCTGCTTTTTATATTTTCGCTTAGTCTCGGCGGAGCCGATATCTCGTGGCAAGATATAATCAAATTTGCAAGCGGCGGCGAGATAGACGAGATAAAAGAAACCATCCTGCTAGAAATCCGCCTGCCGCGCGTCATCATGGCCTTTTTAATCGGTATGCTTCTAGCAAGCTCCGGCGTCGTCGTGCAAAGCGTGTTTTTAAACCCACTAGCCGACCCCTACATCATCGGCATCGCCTCCGCCGCGACCTTTGGCGCCGTGGCGGCTTATCTTTTAAAGCTGCCCGATTTTTACTACGGAGTGTTTGCTTTTTTTAGCGCGGCGATACTTTCGGTGCTGATCTTTAAACTCTCCAAAAAAGGCAAATCCATCGCCACGCTTCTTATCATCGGTATCGCGTTTTCGTCGTTTTTGGGCGCGTTTACGAGCTTTGCGACTTACCTCATCGGCGAGGATAGCTTTAAGATAGTAGCGTGGATGATGGGCTACGTAGGCTCGGCAAACTGGGAAAAGATCGCCTACATCAGCGTTCCTCTCGTGCTATCTATGGCGTATTTTTACTTTAAGCGATTTGAGTTAAACGTCATACTAAGCGGC
Organism: Campylobacter massiliensis; assembly: GCF_014253065.1. Taxonomy (NCBI): domain Bacteria; kingdom Pseudomonadati; phylum Campylobacterota; class Epsilonproteobacteria; order Campylobacterales; family Campylobacteraceae; genus Campylobacter; species Campylobacter massiliensis. Next base: position 329,635 of record NZ_JACLZK010000001.1, on the reverse strand, counting down.
GACGAAGAGGCTCAAAGTCTAGGCGTGGACGTCGAAAAGATGAAAAAACGCCTACTTATCGTTTCATCCTTAGCCGTGGCGTTTTCGGTAGCGTTTACGGGCATGATAGGCTTTGTGGGGCTCATCATCCCGCATACGCTACGCATGATACTAAAAACCTCGAGTAACATCATTTTGATACCTATTAGCGCCTTTGCGGGCGGGTTTTTCCTGCTAGCCTGCGACACGATAGGCAAAAGCGTCCTAAGCCCGACCGAGGTGCCTATCGGCGTGGTTACGGCGTTTTTCGGCGCTCCGTTTTTTCTATTTTTAGCTATCCGTTCAAGCAGGAGCATATAAGGTGAAAGTAGAAAAACTATGCTTTAGCTACGGCAAAAAAGAGATACTAAAAAACGTAAATTTAAGCCTCAAAAACGGTCGATTCGTAGGGATTTTGGGCCCAAACGGCTGCGGCAAATCCACTCTTTTAAAAAATATCCTAAGAATTTTATCGCCAAATAGCGGCGTAATAACCCTGGAAAACAAAAAGCTGGAGGATTATTCGCTAAAAGAGCTGGCTAAAATTTTAGGCTTCGTGCCGCAAAAAACGGTTTTAAGCATGCCTCTTACGGTCGAGGACATCGTGCTGACGGGGCGCTTTTGCCATCTAAAAAGCCAGTTTAGCGGATACGACGCAAACGATATTGCAAAAACCTACGAGATCATGCGCCTGCTTGACGTAGAGCGGTTTGCCAAACGCAGCGCCCACTCTTTAAGCGGCGGCGAATTTCAGCGCGTACTACTAGCTAGAGCGCTAGTTAGCGAGCCAAAGATTTTGCTTCTTGACGAGCCTACGAGCGCGCTAGATCTAAACTACGGGGTTCAGATGCTAAAGATCTGCGAAAATTTAACTAGAGAGCTAAATTTACTCTCCGTAGCAGTGCTGCACGATCTAAATTTAGCCGCTATGTTTTGCGACGAGCTCGTAATGCTAAAAGACGGCGAGATACGCTATGCAGGCACGGCAAAGCAGCTTTATACGAAAGAAATTTTATATGAAATTTACGGGCTAAACTGCGAAATTTTAGAACACGACGACATGCCGTTCGTAGTGCCCGTAAAGCGATAAATTGATAAATCAAAATTTGAAAGGATTTTCTATGAAAAAAGTCGCGGCATTTTTACTTGCCATTAGTTGTCTTTTGACGAATCTAACCGCAAACGCGCCAAAAAAGCTAGTCGTGCTAGACCCTTCGGTCGTCGAGATAGTCTATATGCTAGGCGCGCAGGATCAGCTAGCGGCCATCGCTACGCTTCAGTTTTCTAAAATTTGGCCCGAGGATCAAACCGTAAAGCTAAAAAGCGTGGGCACCTACACGAAGCCAAATATCGAGCAAATCGTCGAGCTAAAGCCCGATCTCGTCGTCACTAGCTTTCACTCGGCAAACGTAAACGAGAGTCTTGCTAAATTTAACCTAAAAACACTCACGCTAAAAGCCGATAGCGTCGGCGATATATACAAAAATATCGAAGAAATCGGCAAAGTAACTGGCAAAGAGCAAAAAGCGAGCGAAGTCGTAAGCGAGATAAAATCCAAAATCGACTCTTTTGCAAACAGCGAGGTAAAGGGCAAAAAGATACTAGCGGTATTTTCCTCGACGCCGCTTACCGGCTTTAGCTCAAAGACGCTGCCGGGCGATATCTTTACCAAACTCGGACAAAAAAACATCGCCGATAACGTAGAGGGCTCGACTCCGATCGTCTCGACCGAGTTTATCTTATCGCAAAATCCGGACTACATCGTCGTTATCGGCGGTATGGGCGGGGGTGGCGAAAATTTCCTAAAACAAAAACCGGGGCTTAAAAAAACGACCGCCGCAAAAAAAGGCAAAGTACTCACCGTGCCCTCCTCGCTGCTACTTAGAGGAACGCCTCGCATAGGCGAAGCCGTAGATAAATTTTACGAGATGCTAAGCAAATAATGCGCTATTTTCTAGTCTCGCTCGTCCTAAATTTAGCTCTACTTTTTTTGCCGTTAAACTCGCGCCCAATAGAGATCGCAAAACCGCAAGAAACGATAAAGATCAAGCTAAATTTGACGGAAGAAGAGCCCAGCAAAGAGACTAGAGAGTATGTGCCGCCTCAAAGCGCAGAGCCATTTGAAAGGCCGCAAGAAACGCAACCCGAACCGGTCAAATTTGAGCCCGAGCCCGAGCCCGAAATTTCACGACCTGAGCCAAAGCCTGTAGAGAGCGAACCTATAAAACCAAAAGAGGAGAAAAAGCAACCGCCAAAACCGAAAATAAAAAAACAAATCTCGCCAAAGCCCGCGCAAGCGGTAAAAGACGAGCCTAAATTTGAACCCACACTCGCGCCCGCGCCGACTCAAATTTTACCCGCCGAGCAAAGCGCGCAGCCTAGCTCAAATTTAACTCCCGCAAAGCAACCCGCCGCGCAAAAGAGCGGCGAAGCAAAAGAGCAAAACGCATGTAAAGAGGGCGTGGGCTTTACCGTGGCGCGCGAGCCGGAGGCTAAATATCCCAAAAAAGCGATCATGCTGCGGCTAAGCGGGACGTTTAAGGTCGAAGTCGATTTTAAATTTGAAGGGCAGATACAGATCATAGCCGTGCGCGGGAAAAATAAAATCTTTAACGACGAGGCGGTAAAAATAACAAAGGAGTTAGAAATTAAAGCGTTAAAAAATATATCACACTGTATAATTACCAAACCTTACGAGTTCAAAACGGAGGAATAGATGTTTGAAACCAGACAAAAGGGGCACGCAGGACCGACGCGTCCCAAAAAAATAAAAATGGCGACTAACGCCGAGGTGGAGAAATTTTTAACCGAGGAACTACCCGCGCAAAAGGACGGCGTGATCTATATCCACGTGCCTTTTTGCGATAATATCTGCTCGTTTTGCTCGATGAACCGCACAAAGCTAGAAGACGAGCTAGACAGCTACACGCAGTATCTGCTGGGCGAGATCGAAAAATACGGTAAATTTCCGTATCTGCAGGCTAAAAATATCCGTAGCGTCTATTTTGGCGGCGGAACTCCGACGATACTAAAAGAAAAGCACCTGGAACCGGTTATCACGGCTCTGCGATCAAATTTTAATATCTCGGACGACTGCGAATTTAGTCTAGAAACCACGCTGCATAATCTAAATTTGAGCAAAGTGCGCCTACTAGAAAGCTTAGGCGTAAACCGCTTTAGCATCGGCGTGCAGACCTTTTCGGACAAAGGCCGCAAGCTGCTAAACCGCGTCCACGACAAAAAAAGCGCGATAGAGCACCTAAAAATGATCAAGCAAAATTTTAGCGGCATGGTTTGCACGGACATTATCTTTAACTACCCAGACCAAACGATAGACGAGGTGCTAGAAGACGCCCGCCTAGTCGATGAGCTAAACATCGACAGCACGAGCTTTTATTCGCTTCAGCTTTTTGAGAAATCAGAGCTTGCAAAGACGGTCTCGCAGGACTACTACGACGTAAACTACGAGCATAAGCTACACAACGCTTTCTTTGAAAAGCTACTGGGCACGGGCAACTACGAGGTGCTAGAGCATACTAAATTTAACCGCATCGGCCGCGACCGCTATCAGTATATCCGCCTAAGCCACCAAGGCGCCGATATCCTGCCGCTTGGAAGAGGCTCGGGCGGAAAGCTGGGCTACTACGACATCTACAACGCTAAAGAAAAAATGCGTATGATAAACAAAGTAGACGACAAGCAGCGCGCCGAGGGACGGCTAAAAAGCCTCTTTATGTACCCGAAAATCGACCTCGCGCAGGTAAAAAGCTTTGTTAGCGACGAGACCTTTAGCGCGCTAACGGAATTTTTCAAAAAATGCGAAAGCAAAGGCTATATGCACATAGAAAACGGCTTTTTAAACTACACGACGGACGGCGTATTTTGGGGTATGTCGATCGGCACCGAAGTAGCAAATATCTCACAAAAGGACTTTGAATGAAAAAAATAGTTATCTACACGAGCGCGACTGGAAATACCGAAAAAGTCGGTCTTGCCATCGCAAACGAGCTTGGCTGTGAGGCGATCAAATTTACCGAGGATCTGCACCTAAATTTGGACGGTTACGACTTTATCGCGCTTGGATTTTACGTCGATAAGGGCGACGCGGAGCCTAAATTTAAACGCTTTTTACGCGAGATAAAGGGCAAAAAAACGGGCGTTTTCATGACGCTTGGCATGGATCCCGAGCACGAGCACGCGATGAACTGCCTAGAAAAGGCAAAAGTCGTGCTACGCGAGGGCGAGAATGAAATTTTACGCGAGTTTTACTGCCAAGGCGCGATCGATCCAAAAGTCATCGAGCAACTACGCAAAATGGGCGAAGCAGCACCAAACGACCCGCGCTACGCCGTGACTCCTGAGCGCGAAGCCAGATGGGCTAGAGCCGCAACTCACCCAGACGCAAACGACCTAGAAAACGCAAAAGCGGCGTTTAGAGGGATATAAATTTTCCGCCAAAAATAACAAAATGGCCGAATTAAATTCAGAATTCGGTCATTTATTTTTAGTTATCCAATTTTTATATTTATCACAACTGACTTTATAGCCTAAGTCGCAACCGACTTTCTCATTCAAATCACAACCGACTTTATTGCCCAAATCACAACCCTTACGATAGTACTCTTTGGCTACTTTTTTGTCCTGCACTATACCTTCTACGCCATATTCATAAAAACTTCTAATACTAGAACAGGCTTCGCTCTCTCCAAGATTGCAAGCCTTTAGGTATAATTCACTCGCTATTTTATAATCTTTATAAAAACCTCTCCCTTTTTCATACATAACCCCGAGCTTATTGCATCCCATAGCATGATTCAAATTGCAAGCCTTTAAATATACCTCGCTTGCCTTTTTGTTATCCTGAGTTACACCATCGCCGTTATCATACAATCGTCCTAGATTATAGCAACCCCATCCTACACCAAGCCTACAAGCCTTAAAGTATAACTCGCTTGTTTTTTGCGAATTTTGTTTTACAATTTCCCCATATAAATAAAAGTTTGCAAGATTAAAACATCCTGCCCCCTCATTCAAATCACAAGCTTTAGTGTATAGCTCGAATGCCACTTTATGATCCTGTTTTACACCACTACCATCTGCATACATAACAGCAAGATTATGACACGCTCCACCAATTTTCATATTGCAAGCTTTAACATATAGTTCAATTGCTTTCTGATAATCCTGTTCTACACCTTTGCCACCTGTATACATAAGCCCCAGATTAGAACATCCGGCACCAATTTTTAGGTTGCATGCCCTAGAATATAATTCGATCGCTTTTTTATAATTTTGCTCAACACCTTTGCCATTATAATATAAAAGCCCAAGATTAGAGCAACTTACCCCAGCTTTTTTATTATCTGATTTATAGCATTCACTTTGTAATTTTTCTGCTTCAAGATTCGTCTGTTCCGCACAAGCCATAGACAAACTACTCGCAATCGCAAACACCAACAAGATCTTCCTCATGACATTACTCCATTTAAATTTTATATAGTATTTTATGGATTTTTGGCTTAAATTTAAACCAAATTTAACAAATAAATCATAAAAAAGTTGCATGAATTTTATCCATAAGCCCTTAATACACTAAATAAGCCAAAACTCGCTATAATCTCCTAAAAAATTAAAAGGAAAATTATGATACAAACTTGTTTATTTCCGGCTGCGGGCTACGGCACGAGATTTTTGCCCGCGACTAAATCGCTACCAAAAGAGATGCTGCCGATCCTAACCAAGCCGCTCATTCACTACGGCGTGGATGAGGCGCTAGAGGCTGGCATGAAAAATATGGCTTTCATCACGGGTCGCGGCAAACGCGCGCTGGAGGATTATTTCGATATCAGCTACGAGCTCGAGCATCAGATCTCCGGCACAAACAAAGAGCACCTGCTCGTAGATATCCGCGAGCTGATGGCGCGCTGCACGTTTTCATTCACGCGTCAAGAGAGCATGCGAGGCCTAGGAAACGCGATCCACACGGGTAAAGTCCTCGTGCGAGACGAGCCCTTTGGCGTGGTGCTAGCCGACGACCTCTGCATCAACGAAGAGGGCGAAGGCGTACTATCTCAAATGGTAAAAATCTACGAAAAGTACCGCTGCAGCATCGTCGCCGTGATGGAGGTGCCGATCGAACAGAGCAAAAACTATGGCATCGTCACGGGCCGCGCGATCGAGGACGATCTGCTCATGGTTAGCGACATGGTCGAAAAACCAGATCCCAAAGAAGCTCCGAGCAACCTAGCCGTCATCGGCCGCTATATCCTCACACCTGACATCTTCACGATCCTAGAGCGCACCAAGCCCGGCAAAAACGGCGAAGTGCAAATCACCGACGCACTAAAAGAGCAAGCCAAAGACGGCATGGTGCTGGCGTATAAATTTAAGGGCAAGCGCTTTGACTGCGGTAGCGTCGAGGGCTTCGTGCAGGCGACTAATTTTTTCTACGAGCTAGGCAAAAATGCTAAAAAATGAGCTATTTTTCGAGCGTACGCCGCTAAGCGCGATCAGCTCCTACGCCAAACGCATGAACGACGAACTAAAAGGCGGCGAGATCGGCTACTATCATTTGCCCGAAATCGGCGCAAATTTGCTAAACGAAATCGCCGAATATGAGGCGACGCTCGCGCACATAAAAAGCGTCGTGCTAGTAGGCATCGGCGGTAGTAGTCTAGGCGTCAAGGCGCTAAAAACGATGCTATCAGGCACTAAAAGGAGCCGCGAGCGAGAGCTTTATTTCCTCGATAACGTCGACGCCTTTAGCTTTGAGAGCGTTTGCGAGAGCATCAAATTTGATGAGACGCTTTTTATCATCTCGTCAAAATCAGGCACCACGATCGAGACGATCACGCTATTTAAATGCATCTTGGAGCGCTTTAGGCCCTCAAATTTGAGCGCAAATTTTATCGTTATAACCGATCCCGCCTCGCCGCTAGAAGCCTACGCGAAGCAAAACGGCGTCAAATTTTTTAATATCCCCAAAAACGTCGGCGGCAGATTTAGCGTGCTTAGCGCGATCGGGCTCGTGCCGCTGATGCTGTGCGGATACGATGCAGCGGCGCTGCTAGAGGGTGCGCGGGCGTGCAAAAGGCGATTTTTAGAGGACGGCGACGATACGCTACTGCAAAAAGCCTACCACTACGCGACGCACAAAAACGCCAAGATCAACGTGATATTTAGCTACGGCGATAGATTTCTGGAGTTTAACGACTGGTACGTGCAGCTGTGGGCGGAGAGTCTAGGCAAGAAAAAGGGCTACAAACGCTACGGACTCACGCCCGTCGGACTCATCGGCTCGCGCGATCAGCACAGCTTTTTGCAGCTCATCATGGACGGTGTGAAGGATAAAACGGTAAGCTTTATCAAAGTAGTCGCCGCAGACACAAACACTGCGATACCGAGCATTAGCCTAAACGGCCTTGAGGGCTGCGACTTCGTAAATGGGCTAAATTTGGGCGAGCTAATCAACGCCCAGTGTAGCGCCACAATGCATGCGCTCGTGCAAGAAGGCATCAGCGTAGACGTCATCGAGCTTGAGCGGCTAGACGAGGCGAGTGCGGGATTTTTGATTTATTATTTCGAACTTCTCACGTCCGCTACAGGCATAATGCTAGGCATAAACACCTACGATCAGCCGGGCGTCGAGGTCGGCAAACGCATACTAAAGACGATGCTAACGGCGGGCAAGTAAAGGCTGCGGCATAAATTTACGCTGATTTTGCTTTGCGAAGATGTATGCAAACAAAGCCCCGTTAGTCTAGTAATTTTTTGAGTTGACGGCTCAAATTTGCGGTATCGTCGGTAAATTTGAGTTTAAATTTGTCGTGGCTTTGTTTTGGCATATTTGAGGCGGTAATTGAATGTAAATCCATCAATGTCGGCAAACAAGTGAATAATCTCCGCTGCCCTATACGCTTTTGATTCGGTTTTGCAGTGCTGATATTCGAGGCGTAAATTTGGCGCGACATTGCGCGATCTTTAGCCTTTACTAAAATCGTGCGAATAAAATTTATCGGTAAATTTGCTAGATTTTACTTTTCTGATACCGCTGATTTGATCATAAATATTATTTAACAAACGCGTTTATAGACGAATTTAACAGCTTCCACCATATATCATCCTATAATTTGCAATATAAATTTCTAAACTTTTACCCCACCCAATAACAAAAATCTTTCTTTCTAAATATTTTGGCATAATTAATAAAATTTGAAAGACTTATCAAATGGTGTGGCTCTATTCAATCCAGAAAGATTTTTATATCCCGTAGCAATTTTTATCAACACTTGACAAAGTAATGTATTCTAAATTTTCAAAAACTTTTTACAAACAATAATTTTTATTATTTGCAAATTATTTTTCTTTAAGTTTTATGTGCTATAATTCCACCATAAATCAAATCAAAGGAGACAAAATGTCAAAAGTTGTTACTCAATTAAATCAAATTCAGGCCGACGCTCACGCGCTGTTCGTTAAATTTCACGACTATCACTGGAATGTAAAGGGTATTCAGTTCTTTAGCGTACACGAATATACAGACAAAGCCTATGAGGATATGGCAGAGATATTCGACGATGTCGCTGAGCGCGCTATACAGCTAGGCGGTAGAGCTATCACAAAGATGGAAGAGCTAAACAAACTTGCCCATCCAAAAACAGACAACAAAGATAGCTACACTCCAACCGAAGTTTTAAAAGGCATTTTAGCTGAGTATGAGCACCTTTTAGTAGAGTTTAAAAAGCTTGAGGAGGTAGCCGACGAAGCGAAAGATAGTACAACCGTAGCTATGGCACAAGATAAAATCGCAAAATATGAAAAAGCTATCTGGATGCTAAAAGCCACTTTAGCTTAATTTTTGGGGCGCAAGCCCCCCTCTTTTTTATTCTTTTCTTTCAAATTTTACACTGTTATTTTTAGCGTTTTAAAAAATTAGTAAAATTATAAATAACCAAAAAAATCCAATTTAGATAATAGGGTGTTTTTTAAAATACAAAGAGTCGAATTTAAATAAATTAAAATACGAGCATTTGCACTAGAAAAACTCAACTTCAAAACAATTTTTTATTAAATTACTTTAAAAAATACAATAAAAGACGTACAGGAAATTAGAAAAAGAAGAATATCTCGGGGCAAACCCGAGATATTTAAAATTAGAATGTGTATTTAGCTTGGAATCTTAGCTGTTTTGTCTTGTCTTTTGAATCGTCTTGGTGCTTGTTAATCTCATATGCATAGAAGCTTGAGAACTGAAGTTTAGCGCTGTAGTCATAAGTTAGTCTAGCTACATACTCTTGATATTTCTCTTTATCACCTAGAGCATCTTTAACTTTACCGTTAGAGTAATCACCACCTACTCTAAATTTATCAGCAAAAGTGTATCCGGCTTTTAAGAACCAGAAGTTAGCTTTACCCTTAAGAGCAGTGTAGTCAAGCGCTGATTTTATCTCGCCGACTTCAATAAATGAGCCTTGATCCTCTAGGCTTACAAAGCCGTTAGCTTTATCATGAACTTTATATCCGATATAGCCGGCAGCTACGTCAGCGCCGAATACTTTCGTACTAAGCTCTGTCGCATAAAAATCGGTATCTTTAAAATCAGGACCTACATTGTTGTCTATATCGGCATGCGCATATTGAACTTGAGCGCCGATATTTACGTCATCGGTTATATCAAGGCTGAAGCTTACGTCACCCGCAATAAGATTAACGACATCAACTAAAGACGCATACCATAGCTGGAAGCTTACAGGATCATAAGCGCCTATAGCAGCTACCGCATATAAATTTTGATTAAAGACATAATTTTTAACCGCATCGTCCAATCCATTATCGGTTTCACCGTTGTTTTCTAAAGCATCAAATGCTAAAGCGGTAAGAGTTAGGCCTGTAATGTCTTGATTTTCAACCCTTAGACCAGTACCTACGGCGTCATCGGTAAAGAATGATCCGATTTCTTGTTTACCAGCGGTTACAGTAGTATTACCTACTTTATATCCCAAGTAAAATTCTTTTACGTTAAACGGGCTTGTTGTGTTTGTATTGTCATTGCTATTATCCGCGCCAAAAGCTGAACTATCTTTAGAGTTGTATCTAAGAGTCAAAACTCCGAAGAAATTATCGTCAAGCGCAGCTTTGAAAGAAAATTCTGATTTGAATTGGTGGTGTGCGGTAGTGTTATCTTTGTTGCCGCTACCGTCTTTAACGGCGACATTGTTATATCGATATCTTGCATAACCGGAAAGGTCTACGTTTTTGATAGCTTCTTCAAGCGGCGTAGCATTCGCTACGGTTGAGAAAGCACCTAGTGCAACCAAAGCTGCCAATGAAATTTTAGCAATTTTCATCATTTTCTCCTTAAGAAAGATTAAATATTTTAGAATACTAGCATAATATAACCTTTGGTAAGCTTAAAATGTGTATTTTTAGGCAAATTATTACCAAGCATTTACCAAAATATAATATAGGGATCAAATTTGTAGTAAAATTTTAGAATGCCGAGTTAAATCAACTCGGCAAATTTGATTATTTTAAGTAACTTCCCTGTGTAGGGGTAGTGGAGACGTCAGTATTTTCCTGTGTGCCATCCTTATACAATAAAGCGTCCTTGCCTTTTAAAAAAGCAATGATAGCCCCAAGATCTTTATATGTAGTTTTTGCTGCGACGGTTTTCATGAGATTTCTCATATTTCCACCGTAATCAGAATCGTTTAGATAGCCCGAAAAAGCAGCCTCTATATCCTCTGCGCTTATTTTAGTTAGCTTTTCAGAGGCGCCATAAGCTCTTTTGTTTCCGTCTTCACCATGACAAGAAGCACAATTCTTAGCATATAGCTCGCGACCTTTTTCTACACTATATTTTCTTTTGCTATCTACCCCAATATTTAAAAACTTACCGCTGCTATCAGCCTCAGGAGCTTTTTCATAAACATTTATACTTATATTTTCGTCTTTAGAATATTTTTCTACCAAGCTTTTTAGCTCTTTTGCAAATTCGCCTTTTGCCTCAAATATGTAGCTCGGCTCATCAGCAGCATTTAAAGAAAAAGCAAAAAGACACGCTAAAAGCGAAAAACGCATAAATTTCATAAAAAACCTTTTTGATAAATTTAAAAATCCCAAGCAAATGGAAATTTACTTGGGATTATAGCATAAAACGAGCCTTTTTGATTAGAAGCTGTATTTAGCTTCAAATCTTATACGATCGTGTTTATTTTTGTTATTTCCGTCTTTTTCTTTAGCTGCCGCATAGAATGTAGAGAAGTTAAGTTTTTTGCTGTAAGCGTAGCTACCGCCCGCATTCCACTCGTTTCTATCAACTCTTTTTAGGTATTTATAACTATAGCCTTTGCCATCGATATAGTTAGCATATAAGCCAAATTTGTCAAATTTGTATGATGCGCCAACAAACCAATAGTCGTTTTTATCTTGAATATTGTTGTAGTATTGAGCACCGCTATTCATTACAGAGTTAAGAAGTTTACCTGGGTTGATTAACTTAGCATTATCTTCAACTGTTACGAAAGATTTTTTATTGTCATCAGCTTTATAGTAGATATAACCTGCATTTAGGCCAACTCCGAAAAATCCTACATCGCCCTTAGCTGCAAAGAAATTTGCATCGCCAAAGTTATTATCGTCTGATTCGTTATGGACGTATTGCGCTTGTAATCCCAATTTTACAGCCTCTAAGTCAAATTTTAAAGCCGCATCTGCTGCAAATAGGTTTGCAGTATCCTCAAGATACGCCCACCAAGCTTTGAAATTTAGAGGATCATAGCTTCCCATTGCGCCTACGCCATAGTAGTTAAGGCTTTTTGAGCCTGCCAATCCTGATAGTAGTTTACCGTCGTAATCAATATTGTCGGTTTCAAGAGCGTCGAATGCAACACCGACCAAAGTAAGGCCTGAGATATCGGTATTTTGCACTCTTAGACCAGTTCCAACCAAGTCATCGTCAAAATATGTTTTGGCAAATTGTTTACCGGCTGTTATTGTGGTATTACCTACGTTATAGCCAAGATAAAATTCTCTTACGCCAAATGAGCTTGTTGTATTTGTCGTATCAGTGTTGTGACCAGAACCGTCGTTTGCAGAGTACCTTAAGCCCAATACGCCAAAAAAGTTATCGTCAAGAGCGGCCTTAAAAGTACCCACAAATCTAAAGTTGTGAGCTGCTTTTGTCTCTTTTGCATCATTTACTTTTAGCTTATTGCCCGTATATCGATATCTAGCAAATCCAGAAAAATCTACGTCTTTAATGGCTTCTTCGAGCGGAGTAGCATTTAAAGTAGAGAAAGCGCCGAGCGCAACCAAAGCAGCTAAAGAAATTTTAGCAAGTTTCATAAGTTCTCCTTTATAAAAGTTTTATAGGCATAATTCTAGCACAAAAGCGGCTGCAGTAAGCTTAATAGGAAAATTTAACATAAATAATGGCAAAACTTGTATATATCAGGATTTTTGAGGTTATTTTTGATACTTGATATTATCAAAATACAAATAATATCAGCAAAGCTTAAATACAAAAACTAAATTTTAATGATTTTTATGAGAAAAAAGATAAAAAAGGGGACGCACATCCCCTTCTTAAAAGGAGTTCTAACTTTGATTGCTTGTAAGAATTATAAAATATTTCGGTAAATCAACGGCTAATCAAAGCTGATATTTTCACTTTTCGGAACGTCGATTAGGATTTTTTTATTGCTTTCTTCTTGCTGCGGGCTTTTTGCAGGACTTGGACTTTTAAATTTTGGCGTTTTCTTTGCTTTATGCGTAACGTGATTAGTTCCGCTTTTTATGAGTAGCATCTCGGTGACGAGTCCGCCTGAAACGCTTGCATAGACGGTATCTCCGCTAGAAAAGTAAAATTTATCCGCACAGTACTTGCCGCTAGGCAGTTTACCATTTGATACGTCGATTGATTTTATATCGTAGCAGTATCTGCCGCCGTCATAGGTCACGCTTGATATCACCCCGCGTAAAGAGCCTTTAACTGGCGCAGGTTTTTGTGCGACTGGTTTTTGAACGATTTTTGGCGCCGGTTTTTTCTCAAAAAATGCACAGCCGCTAAAAACCAGCAAAACGGCGGCTAAATTTAAAACCTTAAGCCTGAACACTAAGGACGTTCCCGCCGAGTTCGGCTATTCTTTTATCTACGGCTTGCGTCGCTTTTTCTATCGTTTTTTGCGAAATTTCAGGTAGCTTGCCGCCCCAAATTTTCTCGGCCTCTTTAAAGCCTCTCAGCATGCCTTCTTTTCCGGCTTCGAGCTTTTGCAGGTCGTCTCCTGCGGCGCTAATAATAAAATTTGAAATCCTATCCGCGGTGTTTGCGATACCGAAAAATCCATTCTCGCTCACTAAATCGCTGGCTTCGCTTTGGCTTAGTTGCGTTATAGGCTTGCCCTCGTAGCCGATAGATTTAAAATCGACGCCGGACAAGATATCGTTTAGGGAATTTATGCTTTTGTTTTGAGCGCCGAAAATGTCGTTAAATTTCGCAGAACCGTTAAAGGCCGAAACCTGAGATAAGAAATTTGAGCTCGAATTTGAGTCGGCTCTAGCCTGAAAGTGCGACAAATAGCTATTCGTTAACTGCTTTACGTCGATATTTGCGTAGGCTTCTTGCATCCTTTTTATATTTTCGTTTTGATCTACGCTTGCCGTGTTTTGGACACTTTGCACGTCATAGCGAGGTTGCGGGATGTAGGGATTTTGGCTTAAACCGTTGATGCTTTGCATGTCTTATCCTTTAAATTTTATCCATATTATATATCGTCAAATTTAGGATAAAGTTAACGGGTAAAAATTTATTTTACCCTATCGCCGACGTGGCCGTTATATACGATGTCCTTGGCATCGATGTTTTCGTCAAGTAAAATTTCGCTTATCTTGCCGCTTTTTTTAATGCTTTCGATATCTTGTTGCAAATCCTCTTGATAGCTGTATATCATCGCGGCTCCTGAGACGCCCTCGATGCCTTCTAGCGCTTTAAATAGCTCTATCTCGCCGTCTAAATTTTCCGCGCTCATCACGACTACGATCTTGCCGTCTTGCGCGGCGATGACCTCGCAGCCTTTTAGTTGCTCGATTCTTTTAGCTACTTCGGTAGCTTCGTTTCCGTCTTTTGTATATACTATCGCACTTGATATGTTCATTTTACGCTCCAAAATTTAACCTCTTTTTCATACGCGACGCTGATTAACCTACCGCTATCGGAGAGGTAAATCTCATTTAAAATTTGCTGTCCGGTTTTTACGGTCGCGAGTTTTGTTTTGCTTGCGATGTCGTAGACTAGGATATCGCTCTCTTCGCCGTTCATATACGCTAGCGTTTTAGCGTCGTCGCTAAGCCCCGTCGCATAAACGATAAAATCGGCCTTAAAATAACTCATCGAACCGTTAAAAACGCCCGCCTGCTTGTCGATGCAGCCCACGGCTACGACGTCATTTTTGTAGTCAATGTCGTACATATTGTCTTTAAAGAAATTTAGCGTTTGTTCGGTTTGGCGAGTTTTTAGATTATAGATATAAATCACGCCGCTTTCGGCTCCGATAGCGATTTTATCGCGGGTTTTGTTGATTTCAAAATCCACGTAAAGCGCGATGGAAAATTTATGTTTAAAGACCGCTTTTTTACTCTCCAGGTCGATGTAGTAAATTTCATTGCCAAAGTCCGATACTACCGCCGTTTTTTCATCTATGAAAAAGGCCTTTTTGGCGGATTTATTGGCTAGATGCATATTGTTAACCTCGCTCCAGCCGTCATTTTCTTTTTTAAAAACGTACAAATATCGCTCGTTGTAGTCCATCTCGGTTAAAACCAAAAGCATATCGCCCAGCCGGTCGATGCTAAAAATTTTTGCTGGCTCTTCGTCGCTAAAGTGCGTTTTGACCGTGCGAAATTTGATCGGTTCTAAAAATTTATCCGCCTTTATGTCGTAGATATCAAGCTCGCTACCGTCCGTACCCAGATATAAAATTTCATCTATCAAATTTGAGCTTATCACGTTTGCGCCCGCTTTTATGACCTTATCAGGTTGTGATATCTCAAGCGGTGCCGCCGCTAAATTTGCGGTCAAATTTAAGCAAAAAATCGCCGTAAAAAATAAAATAAATTTTCTCATAACGCCTCCATTTTGATACTATTCGCGAAGCAAACTTCCATACATTGCGCGCAGCCCGTGCATTTTTGATTTACGCTCGGGCGAAAAACGCCTAAAAAATCGATCGCTCTAAATTTGCAAACGTCCTGGCAACTACAGCAAATCGTGCCGTTCCACGCAAGACAGCTATGCACGTCGATAAAAATTTTAGCTTCTATAGTAGCCGCGAATTTTAAATTTAAAACCTCTCGTCCCGCCTCCTCGCAAGCAAGCGCGCACTCTTTACAAAAGTTACAACCCAAGGACTTAAATTTAAAATTTACTCTCTCGTTTTCAAAACTCAAAAGCTCTCTATGACAAGCGCTAACGCAAGGCGCTTCGCAATCAGCGCAGTTAAATTCGCCGCAAAAATAAGGCGGCGCGATAAATTTTTGAGCGGTTTTGCCGCCCAAAAATTTAGTAAATAGTTCACGTCTGGATACGCTCACCTAACGCCTTCGTTTAGTATATCTAGAAGGTTTGATCGGTGTTGCGAGTCTTGCTGACGGCTAAAGTCAGGCTTAAAGTTGTTTTTCACGCGCGGTTTTACTTTAGCTTGCGGAACGTGGCAAGTCGTGCAGTCGTAGCGGTCTTGGCTTAGCTCGCCGCCTTTGTCTTTGTTAAATCTCATGCTGTAAAGGTGAGATTTAGGGATCGGCGTAGCGCCTACGTCTTTCGCGACTTCAGGCATATGGCACGTAACGCACATGTTGTTGTCTTTCGTGATAGGAAGCAGATCCGCGATATCGTGCGGGATTAGCGGTGGGGCGTTCTCGAAAGAGCGCTCGTATTTTTGCGCTTCGCCCGGCATCGGGCTAGTCCAGTTAATATCCGCTAAAGTCACGTTCTCGTCGGTAACTTCGGCGGTTCTTAAGCCTGATACGTCGCCGACGCTAGGGTTATTGCAGCCGATAAGTAGCGCAGCGGCGCATACGACTCCAAAAATAAGCTTATTAGCTTTCATTAATTTCTCCTTAAATTTCTTATATTAAATTTGAGCGCGTCGTCGTCGCAGACGTCGATACAGCGTCCGCAGCTGATGCACTCGCTCGAGGTTATAAACCCGCTTTGCTTGCCGATAATGCCGAGCACTTGGTTTTCCGGGCAGATTAGCTTGCATTTCATGCAGTTAGTACAGCTAGCCGCGTTGTGCTTTACTCTGATAAGGGCAAATTTGCCTGCTATCGCGTAAAAAGCGCCCAGCGGGCAAAGCTTTGAGCAGACTAATCTATCGCCGATAAACGCGTCTATCGCAAACACCCCAAACGCCACGAATAGCCACAGCGTGCCGCCGTAGATGATGCCGCGCTGAATAATGCCGATAAAGCTAATGCCCTCAAACGCCGGAGCCGAAGTGACTAGCGAGATAAAAAGCGTAAATCCCAAAACGTAATATCTCGCGCTTCTCGTGAAATTTACGAATTTTTTATCTTTGTCGTAGCCAAGCTTTACTCTGACCCAGCGAGCGGTTTCGGTGATGATATTTACCGGACAAACCCAGCTGCAAAAGGCGCGCGGAGCCACGATCGCATAAAAAGCAAACACGATAGCGGCTCCCACAAGCGCACCCGAAGCGATACTAAAACTAGCTAGATATAACTGCAAAACCGCAAACGGATCGCTAAGCGGAACCACTCCAAACAGCAAAGACGAGCTAAGATTGCCTTGTAAAATTTTAACTCCGTAATAGTTACTCGCAAAAAATAAAGCCAAAATCAAAATTTGACTTATTCTTCTTAAAATCAAATATTTCATAGCAAATCTCCGCCGTTTAGATAGTCGTTTAGCTTTTTATCATCGCCTTTAAAATCTTTCGGCGTTACGTCTTTTAGCTTTTTATCTTGCCCTTCAATCCAGCCTTCGACGTATTGCTCATTGCCAGATCCCAGCCCTATTTCGCGCGGAAGCACGAAGATAGAAGCCTTTGGCGTCACGCAAACTTGCTCGCACATGCCGCAGCCAGTGCAGTAGTCGGCGTCCACGACCGGTTTAAAAAACGCATGCTTTTGCGTGCGTTCGTTGCGGACATATTCAAGCCTTAACGCTTTATCTATCAAAGGACAGGCGCGGTAGCAAGCGTCGCAGCGAAGCCCCTCGTAAGCGATGCAGAAATTTGGATCCAGCACCGCGATACCCATTTGCGCTTTGTTTATATTTAGCTTGCCGTTATCCTCGCTCACCAGCTTCGTATCTAGAGCTCCGGTCGGACAGGCGACCGTGCACGGGATATCCGTACACATATAGCAAGGGATATTTCGCGGGGTAAAAAACGGAGTGCCGTAAGGCAATCCGTCGTCTAAGTCCGCGAGCTTAAGCGTATCCCAAGGACAGGCTTCTACGCAAAGCCCGCAGCGTATGCACTCGCTAAGGAAATTTTTCTCCTTTAAAGCACCTGGCGGCCTGATGAGTAGAGTTTGGGCTTTAGCCGTCGTTTGCGTACTCCAGGCAAAGCCGCCCGCGAGAACCAAACTAATCGCCTTTAACCCAAATTTTAAAGCCTCTCTTCTATTTTGCATTATTAAGCCTTGTAAATTTTAACCGCGCATTTTTTATAGTCGGTCTCTTTTGAGATCGGGCAAGTCGCATCTAGGCAGACTTTGTTGATATACACGTTTTCATCAAAAAACGGCACGTAAACTAGTCCCGAAGGAGTTTTGTTTCGTCCGCGCAGATCTAGCCTTGCTTTTACCTTACCGCGGCGAGACTCGACCCAAACTACGTCGTTATGCTGTAAATTTAGCTTTTGCGCATCGCCCTCGTGCATGTAGCAAAGAGCCTCAGGTACAGCGCGGTAAAGCTCAGGAACACGCATAGTCATAGTGCCGGTGTGCCAGTGCTCCAAGACGCGGCCCGTGCATAGCCAAAAAGGATACGTAGTATCAGGCATCTCGCACGGATCCATATAAGGGCGGAAGAAAATTTTAGCCCTATTAGCGATAGAAAATTTCTCGTCTCCGCTAGTTACTTTGGTCAAATCGCCTTTTTGCAACTTGGCTTTTTTATTTCCGTAGAATGCAAACTGCTTGCCGTCTTCGGCAAATTTCTTCGCGTACGGATCGTATTTGGCGTTAAATCTCCACTGGGTTTCTTTGCCGTCTACTACAGGCCATCTTAGGCCGCGCACTTTGTGATAAGTATCAAAGTCCGCTAGATCGTGTCCGTGACCCGAGCCAAATTTGCGGTAGTCTTCCCAAAGGTATTTTTGGATGAAAAATCCGTATCCCTCAAATACCTTGCCGTCCGAGCCGACGATTTTTCTACTGTCGCCGAAAACTTCAGAGTTATCAAAATCTTCCATTATAGCGTCTTTTGCAGGATAGCTCTTAGCCTCTTCGTTTGCGAAAAGCACGTCAAATAGCGTATCTTCTTCGCTATAACCCATGGCTTTTGCCTCGTCTAGCACGCTTGGAAGCGTTAGCTTATCGTCCACTTTTTGTTCGCCCCAAACCTCTTTTAGCTTAAAGCGCTTAGCAAATTCCAGCATTTGCCACGTGTCGCTCATCGCTTCGCCTACCGGAAGGACTTGCTGACGCCAGTGCTGCGTTCGGCGCTCGGCATTACCGTACGCGCCCCATTTTTCGTATATCATCGCAGTTGGCAGGATCAGGTCGGCAACCTTAGCCGAGATGCCCGGATACGGGTCTGAGACGATGATAAAGTTATCCATCTCGCGAGCGGCTTTTATCCAGTGGTTTGCGTTTGCGGTGTTTTGCCATGGGTTATTTACCTGTACCCATGCCCATTTCATCTTTCCGTCTTCCATGTCGCGCATCATTTTTACGTAGTGGGAGGCGACTTTCGGATTTAGCGTGTTTTTAGGAAGTTTCCAAATTTTCTCGCTTATTTCGCGGTGTTCGGCGTTATCTACGACCATATCCGCAGGCAAGCGATGAACGAAAGTACCGACCTCGCGTGCCGTTCCGCATGCGCTTGGTTGTCCGGTTAGCGAGAAAGCGCCCTCGCCCGGTTTTGCTTGTTTGCCAAGTAGCATATGCACCATATAGGCTTGCTCGTTTACCCAAGTGCCGCGTTGGTGCTGGTTAAAGCCCATCGTCCAAAAGCTAACTACTTTTCTACCTTTTTCGATGTACCAGTCGGCCAGTTGCTTTAGTTTTTTCTTAAATTCTTCCAAATCCTCGTTTGGATCGCCTTTTATTAGCGGAGCGGAGAAGTCAAGCGTATAAGGTTTAAGAGCTTCTTTAAATTCCTCAAACGTGATTTGCCAGTGTTTGCCCGCGGTAGCCGTATTTTTATTTTCCATCACGTCACCCTCTTTATAGCCTAGATAGCCCAGAGTCACGCCCTCGTTTTTGCTTAGTTTCTTATGAAGCTCCGTCTCTACGACGTCTTTTTCGTTTGAGTAGTTAGGATGATTTGGATTATTTCTAAGCCCGTAGCCGATATCGGCAGGCCCCGTCGCAAATACGCAGTGGCTATTTACGTAGTCCCAATCGATGGCTTCAGGATGATTATAAACGATCTCGTGAGCGATGTAGTTCCAGATAGCTACGTCGCTTGAAGGAGCAAAGATAATCTCCGTATCGGCGATATTTGACGTTCTAGTCGAATACGTGCTTAAATTTACGACCTTTACGCGCTCAGGATCGCTTAGCTTCTTATCGCTGACGCGCGCCCAAAGTATCGGGTGCATCTCGGCCATATTCGCACCCCAAGTTATGATAGTATCGGTTAGCTCTATGTCGTCGTAGCAGCCCGCAGGCTCGTCGATACCAAAAGTCTGCATAAATCCCGTAACCGCGCTAGCCATGCAGTGGCGAGCATTCGGGTCTATGGAGTTGCTTCTGATACCCGCTTTCCATAGTTTGACGGCTGCATAACCCTCTAAAATAGTGTATTGACCCGAGCCGAAAACGCAGGCTGAATGCACGCCGTTTTTAGCCATGGTTTCTTTATATTTTTCAGCCATGATGTCAAAGGCTTTTTCCCAGCTAATCGGTTTAAATTTGCCCTTTTTGTCAAATTCGCCCTTTTCGTTTACGCGTAAAAGCGGCTGAGTGATACGGTCCGCGCCGTACATGATCTTGGCGTTAAAGTAGCCTTTGATGCAGTTTAGGCCGCGGTTTACCGGCGCTTCAGGGTCGCCCTTGACGGCTACGATTTTGCCTTCTTTGGTTGCGATCATTATACCGCAGCCCGTTCCGCAGAACCTACATGCAGCCTTATCCCAGCGCCAGCCCTTTTCAGCTGTGTTTTGCGCAGCTGCCATAGAACTAGGCAGCGCTATACCGGCACTCGCGCAAGCAGCCGAAGCGGCGGCGCTTTTTATA
The DNA here is from genome assembly GCF_014253065.1 of Campylobacter massiliensis. Taxonomy (NCBI): domain Bacteria; kingdom Pseudomonadati; phylum Campylobacterota; class Epsilonproteobacteria; order Campylobacterales; family Campylobacteraceae; genus Campylobacter; species Campylobacter massiliensis. The sequence continues at coordinate 309,190 of NZ_JACLZK010000001.1, read as the reverse complement.
AAATCTCGTCGATCCATTTTCTCTCCTCGTTTATTTTTTAAGATAGTCCTTAAAAATCAGACAGATATTAACCGTTACAACCTAAATTTAAGTTGATTAAAAATAACTAATTCTTTGGCAATATTTGGAATTCAAATTAAGACCAAAATTATCTTTATTTCGCCTATTTTAGGGCTAATGCTTAAAACTACGAATAAATATAAAATTTTATATTTACGGAATTTGATACGCTTTTTGATAACAAAATCCATAATATTTTAGAAACTATTTTTAAAATATAAATTTAACGTGTAAAATCGTAACATTTTTGTATTGTAAATATAAAGCTTTATATCAAGTCGAAAAACAACTATCTATTTTTAAATTTAAGCTTTTAAAAGCGCTAATTTTAGGCTAAATTATCAAAGGTATAAAATTTATTAAAATTCAAGACCGTAAAACTCACAAATTTGAAATTTGATCAAATTTGAGCTATATGTTTAAGTTTTATTCTTAATTTTTAAAATATAAATATAAATTAAATTTTGCCTTTTGCTTTTGGCGATACCCGCACCTTTAAAGCGTAAATTTAATAACGCGGTGTAAAATTCGGTCAAATTTAGCCAAGGATAAAAAATGCCGCGACCGACGAATAAAATAGACCTACTAAACGATTCGGAGGCAAATTTTAAAAAACTTTTGTCGCTAGTTGAGAGCTTGAGTGAGGCGCAGCAAGAGGCCAAATTTGACTTCGAGGATAGAGATAAATGCGTCCGAGACGTGCTCGCACACCTTTACGAGTGGCACTTGCTTTTGATAAATTTTATCCAAAAGAACCTAAGCGGTGAGCGGGCTTCGTTTTTACCCGAGCCGTACAACTGGAAAACCTACCCGCAGATGAATGTGCAAATTTGGCGCAAGCACCAAGATACGCCGCTTTGCGAGGCTAAAACTCTGCTGGCGCAAACTCACGAAAAAGCAATGCAGCTTACGGCAAATTTTAGCGACGAGGAGCTTTTTGCGCGCGGATATTTTAACTTCACGGGCAATCTAAATCTCGCCGCCTACGTCATCGGCAGCACCTCATCACACTACGACTGGGCGATAAAAAAGATAAGAAAACACAAAAGAAGCCTAAAATCCGGCTCGTGACTTGATGCTTCATGAATCAAATTTGAACCTATATGGCAAATTTGATTAGTTGGTCCGTAAATTACAAATTTGATATAAGCCAAATTTACTCCAAAAAGATCAAATTTATACGGGTTTTGCGAGGCTAAATTTACGACCCAAACGCAAGAAAATAAAACAAAAAAAAGAAGTAGCGGACGCGTCAAATTTGCGTCCGCATTAAAGCAGCTAGTTTAGAAGGTTAAATTTATATCCGAGTTGCAGCCAAAGCTCGTTGTTGTCGGTCTTTTTAACCGCGCCCATAGCGTCAAAGTTCTTTCTCTCAAGAGCCGTGTAGGTGACGCTTGCGCTTAGCCCTTTGACCCACGGCATATCGTAGCTAACCTGCGCCGCCCAGCCTTTGACGTTCATATGCGTGTTAGCCGCTGTCGGACCGGCGTTGCGGTGAGGGGCGTCTTGCTTGCCTTTTACTAGATGTAGTTTTGCTTTTAGGCCCTCGGCGCCGACTTCTTTAAAGTCATATTCAAACAAAAGCTTATGCGTATTCATACCCGCATAGCCAGTAAACACGAAAGGTCCGCGTATAGGAAGCAGCGTGTATGAGCCGGGACCGTTACCTAGACCAAACGCCAAAGCGTCGTTGTCGCCGACGGTCGTATAGGCGTAAGAGGCGCTAAAGCCCACGAAATCATAAATCCCCGCTCTTAGACCGATCATATTTCCGTCGTAGTTTAGATCTTCTAAGCCTCTTGTGGTGCGAGAGCCTTTATACATCGCGTCAAATCCGAGTTTAAAGTCGCCGACGGGTACTTTGTAGTTTGCCTCGGCTAGATAGAAGTTGATGTCGCCTTGCAGCGCGCCGCGTCTAAGATCGGTCACTCTAGCGTATGCGCCGGTTAGTTTTAGATTCGGTATGCTTTGGTTGATGACCGCGCCGGTAAAGATATTATCAAACTCGTACGCCACGGGTCCCATACCGCCGACGATGACTCTATCTTTAAAGTGCGGAGCGCGCCCCTCTTTACCGCCCGTTACGACGGCGCTTCTGCCTTGAAATTTATAATACCAACCTCCGATCAATGCGGTGTTTGGTATGTCTTTATTTACGATCGTTAGGCCCTCAAACGCCTCTTTAAACGCGCGAGTCGGGTTGCCCGCTACTAGCGGAGTATTTACGTATTGACGGCCGAATTTTATATCGGTCTGCCCTATGCCGTAGCCCAGATATGCCTCAGACATTACCGCGCCCTGCGTTCTCCACTCTTTATCGTACAAGGTGCCGCTTTTTCTCATGCTGTTAAACGGCAAGAAGTTACCCTGCCCCGTAACGCCGAGCCTAAAGCCGTAAAACGGATCGGTCACGTAGCCAAGCTCAAGCTGTATAGACGTCATCTGCTCGTCGTGTATCGGCGCGCGCTCGTCTTTTTGATCCACGTAGGTAGCCTGGATCTTACCCGCTAGTTTTCCTTTGGTAAACGCCTCTCCGAAGGTGTCGGCTGCGTTTGCGGCACCCAAAAAGCCAAGCGCCAAAACAGCGGCTAAACTTAGTTTTGCTAGTTTCATAAAAAACTCCTTGGTTAAATTTAGCAAATTTACGTTCCGCAAATTGAATGCGGAACATTAACTTTTTTATTTAAGGATTATAGCACAGAAAATAATAAAAATCGCGTTAGATTTGTGATATTTGCTAAAAATATTGCCGATTTTAGGCAAATTTACACGACGGCGCGCTCTTTAAGCAATGTATAAAGCTTGATCGTCGAGATAAAAAACGTCACGATCGCAGGCCCCAAGATAAGCCCCCAAAAGCCAAAGGTCGTTATGCCCGCAATCATCGAAAAAAATAGCAGCAGTTCGTTTATTTTAGTCGGGATTTTGACGAGTCTATCGTTGATAAATTTAATCACGATCGGCTTTAAAAACGTATCTGCGACGATAGAGATCACGACGATGGTATAGACGGCGATGACGATCGCAGCCGCTGTGTTGCCGTTGGCAAACTCGTAAAGGCTAATAGGCCCCCAAGCAAGCAAGCCGCCTACTACCGGCACGAGCGACGTAAAGGCAAAGAGTATGCCCATCAAAAAGCCGTTGTAGCCGTAGGAAATCGTGATGATAGCAAAGAGGCAACCCTGCAAAATCGCGTTTATCACGATAGAGTAAAGCACGACGCTCATGACGTTGGCCACTTCGCTGAGGATAAACTCGCTCTCGCTCTCCTTCATCGGAAGCGCATTTTTTAGGTAGCCAACAAGCTCGCTGCCGTAAAGTAGGGCGAAAAAGAAAAATACGAGGATAAAAATCACGTCTACGAGAAAATTTACGCTTGATTTTCCTATACCGGCTAAATTTGCGATGAGATTTGCCGAGATGGCCTTGACGTCGATATCGGCGACTATCTCTTTGATTTTTGGTTCTAGAAATTTGATCGGTTCTGGTAGCTGAAATTTGCCGCTTTGAAAATAATCTAGCGTGTTTGTTACGTAGCCGGTGTTAAAGCTTGCCGCGTGTTTAGCCAGCTCGATCACGGCGTATAAAAGCGGCGCGATAAATAGCGAAAACAGCGCTAGCGTCGTAAGAGCCGCCGATAGCGTTCTTTTGCCTTTCGTTAGTTGCAAAAATTTGACGTTGACGTTTGAGGTGGCGACGGCTAGCAAGGCGGCGATAAAGATATTTAGCAAAAACGGCTTAAAAAGGTAGCCCACCAGTCCTAACGCGCACAGCATCAAAAGCCCGAAAAATATGCGGTTGTTTTTCATTTTTATCCTTTAGGGGCTTATTATATCAGATTTTGCGGGGTTTTGCGGACGGATGGCGGTGGATGCGGCGGCTTTGGCGCGGCTGATAAATTCGGCGCGAAATTTGAGCGGGCTAAAATTTACAAAATAGATTTAGTTTTATTTTTAGACCACCAAATTTAAGGTTTATGGTAGGATGACATGCTGGGGTTTTGCTAAATTTTAAACTTGTTTGATAAATTTGCTAAATATTAAAAATTAAGTGATTTTTAACCGAAATAGATTTATACTTAAATCTTATTTTAAGGAGAGTAAATGAAAACCAAAATTACATCTTTTGCACTAATTGCAGCTATTCTCGGTGGTTGTACTATGCCAAATTTACCAAGGGCATCAGACAAAAACTACCAAAGTAGTACAACAACCGTGCTTCCGTCCGTAAGTAACGCGCTGGCGAATACTCAAGCTCCAAAAGATTTTAGAGAGCAGTTTGAAAGCGCCAAGCCTAGACTGCAAGAGTTTTTATCCAATATGGCATGCTATAATTGGCAAAAAAATAATAAATACATGGAAGTCGGTAAAGCACCACGCATGACAAAAGGAAGTTCTGGCATAAATACTTTTCGCTACACTAAAGCCGAGTGTGCCGATCTTTTACGTGTAACCGACATAAAACCTATAGCAAAAAATGCTTTTAAATTTACCGTAGTTTTTATGGCGCCAGATAGCGAAGAGATAGCTAACTATAACACGCTCGAAGCAATCAAGCAGGCAAATGGCGAATGGCTATTTAGATGGTAAACCTTAAGACTTGCACCTCTTGCAAGTCTTTCCACTTATTTTTTAACAACTCGCCTCACTCCTCAAACAATCCTTTTTGCGTATCCTCGTCAAATTTGAGCTTAAATACCTCGTAGGCTTTGGCGCTTGCTAGCCTGCCTTTTGCCGTGCGCTCGATGTAGCCGTTAGCGAGCAGATAGGGCTCGATCACGTCCTCGACCGTACCCTCGTCCTCGCTTAGAGCCGCGGCGATCGTGCTTAGCCCCATCGGGCGACGTTTGGCGGCGAGCAGGATTTCTAGATACTTGATATCCATCTCGTCAAAGCCGATATCGTTTACGCCAAGCGCGTCCAAAGCCTCTTTGGCGCGAGGTTGCGAGATGACGGCTTCGTCATTTACCTCGGCGAAGTCTCGTATGCGCTTTAACAGCCGCAGCGCGATCCTAGGCGTGGCGCGTGAGCGAGCGGCGACCTCGAGAGCTGCGGCTTTTTCGCACTCTTTGCCGAGCTTCACCGAGGCGATCTGCACGATACGAGCCAGCTCCTCTCGGGTGTAAAACTGCAGCCTAAAATCCATCCCAAATCTATCTCGCAGGGGTGCCGAGATCATTCCCGCGCGCGTCGTAGCGCCGATAAGCGTAAATTTAGGCAGGTCGATCTTGATAGTCTGCGCCGCAGGCCCCGAGCCTATAATGATATCTAGGCGAAAGTCCTCCATCGCCGGATACAGCACCTCCTCGATCGCGGGGCTTAGCCTGTGTATCTCGTCGATAAAGAGCACGTCGCCCTCTTGCAAATTTGTCAGCACCGCCGCTAGATCGCCGCTTTTTTCTATCATGGGTGCGGCCGTCATCTTGATGCTCACGCCCATTTCGTTTGCGATGATGTGCGCCAGAGTCGTCTTACCAAGGCCCGGAGGCCCGTAGAAGAGCACGTGATCCAGGCACTCGCCGCGCTTTTTGGCAGCCTTTATAAAGACGCCTAAATTTTGCTTGATTTTTTCCTGTCCGATGTAGTCCTCAAAGCGCGTTGGGCGCAGCGACACCTCAAAATCGTTTTCAAAGCTTATTTTTTCTATTTCGACTATTCTATCCATTTTTTCGGCTCTCTTTTTCGTAAATTTGCCGCATTTTACAAAATTTTGGGTAAGTTTTGGCTTTGGGCTTGGTTTAAATTTGGCTCCGCGTTTGGCGATAAATTTTGAAGATGAGGTGATTAAATTTGAGCAAAAAGGCAAATTTAAGACGGTAGCGTCAAATTTGGCACCGTCAAGGCTAGGGTTTAAAAATCATAAAAGCAAATTTTACCTTGCATGCAAGCCTGAAATTTATCAAATTTATCCGCCTCGCCGAAGCGAATAAATCTCAAAAATCAGCTTAAATTTGACGGAAAAATCAGCCCGAGCGTCGCCGAAAACACGCCCGAGCTTAAAACTCCGCTATCCTCGCTTTTAAAAGCTTGCAGTCGCTATCGTTGCCAAATTTACACCCCTCCGCGATGGACTCGAATTTTTCGTAAATTTCGATATTTTTTTCATAGTTTTCAAAACCCAGAGCCCTGCAGCCGTCGTCGTTACCGAGCTTGCAAGCGCGCGAATAGCCGTCGTACGCATCGTAAACCGCAAACTCCACGCCCTGCGCGTGCTCGTAAACATAACCCAGAGCATAGCAGCCAAGCGCGTTTTTCATGTAGCACGAGGTATCAAAAGCCTTTTGCGCGCTTGCCAGATCGTGCTCTGCGCCAAGACCCTCATGCATCATCCTGCCGTAGTTATAGCAGCCCGCGCCGTCAAATTTCCTGCACGCTTTGGCATATAAATTTACGGATTTTTTGAGATCGTTTTGCGATTCGTAGATGAGGCCCAGGTTGTTGCAAGCCGCTTCAGAGCCTAGCTCGCAGCCTTTTTCGTAGAGGCTGAATATTTTATTTTCATCTTTGGGACCGAAAATTTCCTTGACGTTTAAAAGCGCCAGGTCAAAGCAACCCGTGCCGTTTCCCAGCTCGCACGATTTTTCAAAGAAAAGCTCGGCTTTTTCGTTGCTTTTCTCGGCCCCAAGCCCGCTAAAATGCATACTGCCAAGCACCGCGCAACTCATCGCGTCGCCCTCCTCGCAAAGCGGCGATAAAATCTTAAAAGCCGCATCATAATCGGCGTTTTCGATAGCTTGCCTTGCGGCCTCCTCGCGCTTAGAAAATCGCTTCTCGTTCTGCGTTTGTTCGTTTTGCTCGCCTAGGCTATCGATACCTAGTCCAAAATTCGGATTTGAAGCCGTTAGCGCGCTAAAAAACGTCGCTAAAATCAATAAAATTTTCAAACCTTACTCCTTGTTTTTGTGTCTAGCCTTGTTTTGATAGCTAAATTTGTCCGCCAAATTTGACAAAAGATATTGCAAATTTAGGCCTTAAATTTAAGCAGAATTTTACTTGTCGGTTTAAAATCTAAACCGCCCGCTTACTAAGCGCCCAAATTTATCCCTCCGGCTAGATTTAGCTAAAACAAGCTAAATTTTATACTCGAACTCCTCGCAGGGGAAGGTCTTTTCTCTAACTTCGCGAGCATAGGCTTCTACCGCCGTTCGCACCAAATTTGCGCCGTCAAGGTATCGTTTAACGAATTTTGGCTTAAACTCGTCAAAAAAGCCGAGCATATCGCTCCACACAAGCACCTGTCCATCTACGTCGGCACCCGCCCCGATACCGATGATAGGCATTTGCACGCTCTTTGCGATTTTTGCGGCGACGCTGCTAACCGTACCCTCTAGCACAGCCGAGAATGCCCCTGCTTGCTCCAGAGCCTGCGCTTCTTCGATAAGGCGCGCTTCGTCGGTCTCGCTGCGCCCTTTTATCTTGTAGCCGCCCTCGTTTCGCACGAACTGAGGCATGAGCCCGATGTGGGCCATCACGTTTATGCCTTCGCCCGCTAGCCTTTTTACGATAGGAGCGGCCTTTAGACCGCCTTCAAATTTGACCGCGTCTGCGCCTGCTTTGATAAATTTAGTCGCGTTTTTTAACGCAGATTTTTCGTCCTGATAGCTACCAAAGGGCATATCCGCCACAACAAAAGCGTGCTTTGCGCCCTGCAAAACGGCCTTAACGTGATAGAGCGCGTCGTTCGTTTTTAGGCTAAGCGTATCTTTTTTGCCGTTAAAGCTCATATTTAGACTGTCGCCTACCAAGATAATGTCGACGTAATCATCAAAAAGCCGCGCAAAAAGAGCGTCGTAAGCCGTGATCATAACGATAGGCTGGGCAGTCTTTTTGTTAATTATATCATAAATTGTAATTTTTTTGTCATTTTTCGGCATAATTTTCCTCCTTAAAATTCGGTATTTTATTTTTAATTTTATCAAAAAAATGATACAATCAGCACAATAATTTTAAGGAAAATAAATGGGAATACTAAAAAGCCTCGAGATAGACTACTCTTACGATATTGTGGAGGAGTTTTTGTCGCATTACTCCTTGATGTGCGACCTGATGGAACCTCTCATCATCGGGCTAGCTAGAAACGATAGATATAACGCCAACATTAACGAGCTTTTTAGAATTTTTCACAACATCAAGTCCGCCTCGAGCTTTATGAAGCTCAATCCGATATTTAAACTAACGACATTGGCAGAGGAAATTTGCGGCGAGGCTAGAGAGCTACAAGGACCCGCAAACGATGATTTTGTAGACTGGTTACTTTTGGTGAGTGATCAGTTTGAAAAGTACAAAAACGATATAGAAACCGATGCGGAGTTTTTCGGGGTTTTAGATGCAAATATCGTAAAAATCCCCCAAAAACTAGACGTTTGACAAAAAATACAAAAAATAATATAATCCACAACCTTTAAAACAAGGCTAAATTTAGCCTATTCTTACGGGAGCGACTTGGCTTCGACAGGAGCAGAGCGGTCACGGTGGCACGTCGCTTTGAGCAAAGCGTAAAAAGCTCAAATAAATTTAAACGCAAACAACGTTAACTACGCTCCTGCTTACGCTAAAGCTGCGTAAGTTCAGTTGAGCCTCGCCTAGTCCGATACTAGCTAAGATAACGGCGAGTAACCCCAGCTAGCGTAGGTTGGCGGCCTGACGAGCTGCTAGCCGAAATCTTGTCTTAGTCTAAAATAAGGTTTTGGAAAGTGAGCCATTTTAGATGAAATTTTCACTTTTGCTAAGCGTGTAGAGGCTGTAATCGGTTTGTTTTTGGACAGGGGTTCGATCCCCCTCGCTTCCACCATTTAACATTTTTATGCACCATCAATTACTGTCACAATATCCCAAAAAATATGAGCCCTAAACCCTCTCTTGTTTTATTATAATATTTGACGCGTGCTTAAGCATGCATGACTAGTTCAAAATAACATAAAAACAATGCCATTGCTAAATTTACTGCAGGCAACCCATCTTTAAATTTAAACAAGAAATCAAAGACGCCATAATCAAATTTAGATTTAGGCAAAATTTGACCCTTTCATATATCTGCATATTTTGAAAAACTTAAATACTACAAACATTATTAAATTTGAACAAATTTAACCCAATTAAAAAAGATAAATTTGAGAAGAAGTATAGCAAAATTTGAAGTTAAATTTAAAAGGGGTCTCACGACCCCTTGGCTACTTTATTACAGCCATCTTTCTGCGCATATACGCGATCCTGCTTTGTAGCGGGAGGTGTTTAGGGCAGTTATCCTCGCAGCCTAGCAAAGTCATACAGCCAAACACGCCGTCATCATCGCCGATAAGCTCGTAAAAGTCCTCGTCGGTTCGCTTGTCAAGCGCGTCGATTTTAAATCTAGCTACGCGGTTAAGTCCGACCGCACCGATAAAATCAGGCCTCATGATAGCCGTACCGCACGCAGCTACGCAGATACCGCACTCGATGCAGCGGTCAAGCTCGAATACCTCTTGCGCTACTTCAGGCTCGACTTTTTCCTCAAGCTTAGAGATATCGGTCTCGTGGTCGGTGTGTATCCAGCTCTCCACGCGCTTACTCATCGCATTCATCCAGTTGCCCGTGTCTACGCTTAGGTCTTTTAGTAGCTTAAATACCGGCAGAGGCATAAGCTCGATCACGCCGTTTGGATAGTCTTTGGTTAGCGTACGGCAAGCAAGCTTTGGCGTACCGTTAACTAGCATACCGCAGCTGCCGCAGATACCGGCGCGGCAAACGAAGTCAAAGCTAAGATCCGGGTCAAATTTCTCGCGAATTTGATTTAACGCTATAAAAAGCGTCATGCCGTCGGTTTCCTCTAGCTCGTAGGTCGCAAAATGCGGCTTTGAAATTTTGCTTAACGGATTATATTTAAATGCTTTTATGGTTATTTTTCTACTCATATCCTATTCCTGCTCTTTCGTTTGGTGCTTTATATTTAGGCTGAAGATCATAGTGCATTAGCGCTTCTTGGATCTCGTATCTGCCTTTGCCTTCGGCTTCCATTTTGGCGCGGATCTCATCGACCTGCGCTTGGCGTACGGCGCTGTCGGGGTGCTCGATGATGTTGCCCTTGGCTCCGTATCCGCGGAATGCCGGCGGAATTTCCATTTTCATAATATCAAGCGGCTCATACACGATAGTCGGTAGCGTATCGCCCTCTTTCCAGCTAGTTAGAGTTCTGTTTAGCCAGTTTAGGTCGTCGCGTTTCGGATAGTCCTCACGGCAGTGCGCTCCACGGCTCTCGGTGCGATCAAGCGCGCCTTTTGCGATACAAAGGGCCAGTTTTAGCATCTTTGGTACGCGGTAGGCTTCCTCAAGCTCAGGGTTGCCAAAAAGCGCCTTGTTTGCTACTTTGACGTCCAAAGATTGTTTATAAAGCTCTTCAAGCTCTTTTACCGCTACGGCTAGACCTTCGCCGGTTCTAAAGATCGCCACGTGCTCCCACATGATGTCTTTCATCTTGTTTTTGATCTCAAATACGTTAAATTTGCCCTCTTTTTCGACAAGGCTCTTTAGATAGTCTTCCTCTTTTTTAACGAATTTTTCGATGTCGTTAGTGTTTATCTCGATCTCGTGCTTACCGCAGTAGTCGGCAAAATAATCGCCCACGATCATGCCCGCGACGACAGTTTCCGAAACAGAGTTGCCGCCTAGACGGTTAAATCCGTGCATATCCCAGCAAGCAGCCTCGCCGGCGCTAAATAGACCCGCTAGCGTCGGGCTCTCGCCTGTAGGCTTGGTTTTTATGCCGCCCATAGAGTAGTGCTGCATAGGAAGGATCGGCGCCCAGCCTTTACCGCGCTGTCGTCCGTTCTCGTCGGTGTATACTTCGGTGTCGGCAGGATCGATGCCGTTAAAGATTTCGCAAATTTCTTGAACGTCGCGTAAGTTTTTCTCGATATGCTCGCGTCCTAGGATCGAGATATCTAGCCAAACGTGATATCCGTATGGGCTAGGTACGCCCTTGCCTGCGCGGATATGCTCCATGATGCGGCGGCTTACGACGTCGCGGCTAGCTAGTTCTTTTTTCTCAGGCTCGTAGTCGGGCATAAAGCGATATCCGTCTACGTCGCGTAAAATTCCGCCGTCGCCGCGGCAACCTTCTGTTAGCAAGATACCGCTTGGAACGATCGGAGTCGGGTGAAACTGCACCGCTTCCATATTTCCTAGCTGAGCTACGCCGGTCTCAAGTGCGATAGCCGCGCCGATACCTTCGCAAACTACGGCGTTTGTAGTGTGTTTATAAACCCTGCCGTAGCCGCCCGTAGCGATTAGAGTACCTTTTGCGACGTATGCCGTGATCTCGCCGTTAACTAGATCGCGGACGATCGCGCCGTAACAGCGGTTGTTTGCGTGGATTAGCGCGATAGCTTCTTTTCTGTCGTGGATTTCGACGTTGTGCTTTAGAGCTTCGTTTGCTACGGCAAAAAGCATAGTGTGACCGGTGGCGTCCGCCGTAAAGCATGTTCTCCATTTTTTAGTTCCGCCAAAGTCGCGAGAGTGGATGAGTCCGTGGACCTCTTCTTTTTCTACGATAGTCGTTTTTTGAGCGTTGATGATAGCGCTTCTCTCGCCTTTTGTTATACGAGTCCAAGGCACGCCCCAAGCAGCTAGCTCGCGGATCGCCTTAGGCGCAGTTTGACAAAACATACGTGCAACTTGCTGATCACAGCCCCAGTCGCTACCTTTTACCGTGTCGGCAAAGTGCACATCCTCGTTGTCGCCTTCGCTCATTTTTGAATTTCCCAAAGAGGCTTGCATGCCACCTTGCGCAGCCGCAGAGTGCGAGCGCTTAACCGGAATTAGGCTTAAAACTACCGTACTTAGCCCCTTTTCTCCAGCGGCAACGGCAGCTCGAAGCCCCGCTAGACCGCCTCCGATAACTAATGCATCATAATATTTTACGTTCATTTTTTAAAGCTCCTTTTCCTAAAGACTGATCCACACGAAATCGGCGATCAGCGCGATGACCGCGAGCACTCCAAAGACTGCAAATATAGCAGTTTTGGCTTTATTTCTTTTTGCGAACATCTCTTGTTTGTTTACTCCGTCGATGCTTATCCATTTTACGTATAGGCGGTACATTCCCACGCCGGCGTGAACGACCATAAATACAAGTAAAGCGAAGTAGAAAATTTCTAATTGATGAAATGCAGCCGCTGATTTGTCGGCAGTGATGTGTCCGCCGAAGATTATATCGACTAAGTGCGCACTGGCTGCGAAAAATAGAGCAAAACCGGTTAAAAACTGAAACCACCAAAGCGTAGTATCGAAGTGTTTCATACGGTCTTTGTGGCCTCTAAACATGATGTATTGTCTGTAGTTTGCAGGGAATTTTCTCACCGCTAAAAATGCGTGAGCAATAAAAATGACAAATATTACCGCAGCGATAACGTTAGTGATCCACCACGTAGCCTCGCCGAATAAAAATTTAGCCTCCGCAAAACCTACAACGGCGTTAAATGCGCCTTTGCCGAATAAAATGGTAGAGGTAAATACCATGTGACACAAAATAAAACAGGCCAAAATCAGTCCCGTTATACTTTGCCATCTGTCCCAAACGGCAGGAGTACGACTTTTTTTCGTATCCGCTTGCCTACCCAAGAAGCCCTCGATTAGCCCACTCATGAGCCCTCCTATAAAATTGAGATAAGTTATCATAACTTAAAAGAAAATTAAATTACGACACTATAAAAACGGCGTAATAGTATCGTAAATTACTTTAAAAACCTTTTAAAATTTTGTATATTTTTTATTTAAGATAAGATAAAGGAAAATGCCGCACGCAAACATTAAAAAGGATAGTATCTGTCCCATAGATAAATTTAAAAATACAAAGCCGATACCGAAATCAGGCTCTCTAAAGAACTCGCAGACAAATCTGGCAAAGGTATAAAGCATGGCATAAAGAGCGATAAGTTCGCCGTCAAATTTTTTAAATTTTCTATAAACAAAAAGGATAGCAAAAACTGCAAGCCCTTCTAAAACCGCTTCGTAAATTTGCGATGGATGACGCATCTGTCCCGCGACGTTGATCGCCCATGAGACGTCCGTGATACGACCGAATAGCTCTTGATTTAAAAAATTACCGATGCGACCGAAAAAATATCCAAGCGGAATGCTAAGCGCAACGAGATCCAAAAGTTGCCACAAATTTTGCTTAAATTTACGGCAAAAAGCCCACGTCGCTATCAAAAACCCGACCACCGCGCCGTGATAGCTCATACCGCGAATGCCGACAAATTCGCCGTTGTGAAAGGGGTTAAAAATCTGCCAAGGATGAGTGAGATAATAAGCGGTATTTGGATCGTAAATGACGATGTAGCCCAGTCTCGCGCCCAGTATCACGCCGATTTCCACCCAAAAGAAATAGTTATCAAGTAGCGAATTTGAAATTTGCATATTATCGCGCTTGACGATAAATTTAGCCACTCCGAGTGCCACTAGTAGCGCCAGGACGTACATTATCCCATACCAGTGCACCTTGATGCCAAACAGCTCAAACGCGACCGGGTCGAAATTTATATAAAAGTCGTTCCACCAACTCATCTAGGTACGACTTTGACTTTTAGCGTATTTTCGATGCCGCTCGCAAAATCCTCAAAAAGATAGCCCATCGCGCGGTAAAATTTGCTTCCCGCTTCGTTTTGCAGGATGGGGGCCAGCTTTTTGGCATACGGTAGCAGATAGGAGCTTAGCAAAACGCCCAAAATTTCCTTCGTCTGTTCGTCTTGTTTTAGCTCGACGACGGAGGAGAAAAACGAAAGTTCGTTCGTTAGGCTATCAAGCGCGCTGACGTTTAAATTTGGGCTAAATTTGCACTTTTTATAAAAGCCCTCGAGGCGCGCCTTATCGCCTTCAAAAAAGAACTCCGCGTTAAAATATTTTTTCAAATTTGCGAAATCCTTTACGATCTCTTCTATACTCTCGCCTTTTATCGACTCCTCGTATAGCGCGCGCCCCTTGGCGTTTGCTTCGCTATCGTTTGTTATTATCCATTTTGGATTTTTATTTAGCTCGCTAAAAAGCTTCGCGCTCGGCGGCAGAGCGAAATTTAACGCAAATATCCTTGCGATCACGGCGTAAAATTTACCTAAATTCATCATTTTCCTTTGTGTTTTTTGCGGGATTTTACAAAATTTAGGCTAAATTTTAGATTTGCTTAAATCGTAATCTGATCGAATTTAACACGACCGTGACCGAGCTAAAACACATCGCCGCAGCTCCGTAAACAGGCGTTAGCATGAGGCCTAGAGGCGCCAAAACCCCGGCCGCAACCGGTATACAAACGGCGTTATAAACAAACGCCCAAAACAAATTTTGCTTTATCGTTTTCATCGTCTCTTTGGCCAAATTTATCGTAGAGACCGCGCTTTTTAGGTCATTTCTTACCAGCACTACGTCGCCCGCTTCTTTTGCGATATCCGCACCGCTACTCATCGCGATGCCCACATTTGCTTGCTTTAGCGAGGCGGCGTCGTTTATACCGTCGCCGACAAATAGCACCGCACCCTCTTCTTGCAGACGTTTTATGGTTTCAAATTTTTCATTAGGCAACATGCCGGCAAAGACCTTTTCTACGCCTAGCTTGCCAGCCACGTTTTTAGCGGTGAAGGCATTATCTCCCGTTAGCATCACGGGCGTTATACCGATGTCTTTTAGGCTTTGCATAGCCTGCGCGGCGTCCTCTTTTACCGTGTCGCTAAGCGCAATAAATCCAACGTAAATTTTATCCACGGCCGCTAGCACCACGCCGTTTCCTTCGTTTTGCGCTTTGGCGATTTGCTCTTTAGCCTGCGCGCTTATCTCAACGCCAAACTCGCTTAAAAAGGCCTCGTTGCCCGCTATTACGCTATCATCCTCGCTCTTTACGCCGCGTCCGGCGATATTTTCAAAGCCCTTTTCGTCGCCTAAAATTTTAAGCCCCAGCTCATTTGCGTATCTAACGATCGCAGCCGATATCGGATGCGAGCTTTTAGCCTCTAGCGCGGCGATTTTGGCTAAATTTTCATCATTTATATCGGTAAAATTTACCGAAATTTCGCCCTTGGTTAGCGTTCCGGTTTTGTCAAATACCGCGTATTTCACGCCGCCAAGAATCTCTAAGACCTCGGGATTTTTGATTAGGATTCCGTTTTTAGCGCCCAGAGATAGCGAGGAGACGATAGCTATCGGGGTAGCTAGCCCCAGCGCGCAAGGACATGAGATAATGAGCACGCAAACCGCGCTTAGCACGCCTTGTAGCGCATTTCCAGTAATCGCAAACCACGCGCAAAACGTAACGACGGCGATAGCTATTACGCTGGGCACGAAGATATTTGCCACGCGGTCGGCAAAGCGGCTGATAGGCATCTTTTTGCTCGATGCGTCGCTTAAAAGCTCTAAAATTTGCGACAAAAGCGTTTGATTAGCGGGCTTAGTAACCTTTACGTTGATGTAGCCGTTTAAATTTATGGTCCCGGCATTGACCTCGTCGCCTTGCCTTTTATAGACGGGTAGGCTCTCGCCCGTTAGCATCGAGGTATCGATCTCTGCGCCGCCGTTTATCACGACTCCGTCGCAAGGCACAGCGTAGCCGCTCTTTACGACCGCAATGTCGCCTATTTTTAGGCTCACTGCATCCACTTCCAGCGCGCTACCGTCTTTTTGTAGTACGAGAGCGGTCTTTGGCGACATATCCATGAGCGATTTTATATAATCGCCTGCGCGAGCTTTTGAGCGCTCTTCTAAAAATTTACCAAGCAGCACGAAAGCCGTTATCATAGCCGCGCCAGAAACGTAGAGGTGGCGCATGTTTTCGGGTAGGCGCTCGCCCGCGATAAAAACCCCCAGCGAATAGGCAAACGCCGTGCTAGTGCCCAGCGCGACGAGTACGTTCATGTCGAAATTTTTATTTTTCAGCGCGCCGTAAGCATGGATGAAAAAGTCCCGCCCGCACGTAGCTATCGTGATAAAGGCAAGCGCCAGCATGATAGCCGATTTTGCCGCGCTTGGCTGCTCGCTCATCTCAAGCGCCATGATCACCGCGCTAAAAGCTGCGGCGGCTAGGAAATTTCGGCGTAAATCTAAGATATGCTTCTCGCGCTTGGCTTCAAATTCCACCAAATCCTTTGCCACGCCGTAGCCTAGTTTTTTTATTTTTTCCTCTATCGCGGCTTGTACTTCGGCGTTTTCTATGATAAATTCACCCGAACCGTTTGCGAAGCTGACCTTCGCGTCTAGTACGCCCGCGATCTTTTTAGTTACGCGCTCGATGGCGTTTGAGCAGTTTACGCAGGTCATGCCCGCGATATTTAGTTTGATATTTTGCATCAAATTTTCTCTATGACGCTAAAGCCCAAATCATCCAGCTCCTCTTTAAATTTCGCCTCGTTCTTGCCGTCTAAATTTACGCTCACGACCCTAGGTTCTACGCCAAGATCGACCTTTATCTCGCCGTATTCGTCGCCAAGAGCGTTTTTTATGGTGTTTGCGCAGTTTTCGCAGTGGATGTTAGCAACCTTAAATTTAGTCATTCTATCTCCTTTATCATATGGTAGTATTTGTGAGAATTTATGATCATTTCGCAGTCGGTCTCAAAGCCCAAACGCTCGTAAAAAGCCATAGTTTTAGGCTTTTTTCCATCGACGATGAGGGCTACTTTTTTGATATTTCGTTTTGGCGCGAGGGCAAAGATAAATTTGATCAGCTCTTTTGCAATACCTCGTCCGCGAAATCTCTCGTCTACGGCTAGGCTATCGATATATAGCTCGTCTGCAAAGCACTCCGTCTGCGGAAATTCGCTTAAACCGAGCGTTTGCAAATGCGTCCTGATGGGCCCATCTAGCGCATCGATCTCGCCTCCGTCGTAAGCGCAAATCGCCCCCGCGATCTCGCCGTCAAATTTGAAAACGAAAACGTTGTTATAGCTTAGGCGGTTTATCTCGCTTCTAAAAAATTTATGCAAAATTTCATCGCTCTTAACGGGATCGCTCACGCCGCTAAGCGTAAAAGCGATGTCCTCCATGGCTAAATTTAACAGCTCTATGCAGCGCGCGGCGTCGTCTTTTCGGGCATTTAAAATCATACGCGGATTATAGGACTTAAAGCTAAATTTTTTGCTAATACGCTCAAAACCTCGCGTTTTTAAAAAAATGCAAAATTTTTTTAGATATAATTGGGCAAAAATTTTTAAAGGAACGAAATGGGACGAGCGTTTGAATATAGGCGCGCCGCGAAAGAAGCGCGCTGGGACAAGATGAGCAAGGTTTTTCCAAAACTCGCAAAAGCCATAACCGTAGCGGCTAAAGAGGGCGGCACCGAGCCTGATATGAACCCGAAACTTCGCGCCGCGATAGCAGCGGCCAAAGCGCAAAATATGCCAAAAGACAACATCGACGCGGCGATAAAACGCGCCAGCGGCAAGGATAGCGCGGATATCAAGACTATCTTTTACGACGGCAAGGGCGCGCACGGCGTGCAAATCATCGTCGAGTGCGCTACCGACAACCCGACTCGAACGGTCGCAAACGTCAAGGCGATATTTAGCAAAAACGGCGGCGAAATTTTGCCTAGCGGAAGCCTAAATTTCATGTTTACGAGAAAGAGCGTTTTCGAGCTTGATATGCCCGCAAAGGAACTTGACGAGATCGAGCTAGAGCTCATCGACTTCGGTCTAACCGAGATCGAGGAGGAAGACGGCGTGCTTTATATCTATGGCGATTACGCGAGCTTCGGCACGCTAAGCGAAGGTATCGAAAAGCTGGGCCTAGAGGCTAAAAAAGCTAGCCTGCAATACATCGCAAACTCGCCCGTAAGCCTAGACGAAGAGCAAATGAACGAGCTAGAAAAGCTCCTCGATAAGCTCGAAGACGACGACGACGTGCAAGCTGTTTATACAAATATCGAATAAATTTAAGGAACAAAATGAGAAACGACGAACTAAAAATCTACGACATCGACGCAGCCGAGCTTGCTAAGCTCAAATTTGCCGTTATCCACACGGAAAAGGGCGATATGAAACTCGAGCTCTACGGCGACGAAGCGCCGCAAGCGGTGACGAATTTTGCTCAGCTAGCTAAAAGCGGCTTTTACGACGGGTTAAATTTCCACCGCGTGATCCCAAATTTCGTGATCCAGGGCGGCTGCCCGCACGGCACGGGCATCGGGGGGCCGGGCTGGCGCATCAAATGCGAGTGCGTAGGTCAAAAACACAAGCATAAACGCGGAGCGCTATCTATGGCGCACGCCGGACGCGATACGGGCGGCAGTCAGTTTTTCGTCTGTCACAGCGCGCAGCCGCACCTTGACGGCGTGCATACGGTGTTTGGACAGATCGTGGACGAGCCTAGCCTAAAGACTCTAGATAGCGTTAGACAAGGCGATAAGATAAACTCGATCGAAATTTTAGAGAGTTTGTAAAATTTGATGAAATTTGCGGCGGCGGGTAAAATTTGACCAAAAATCGCCGCGATTTTATCTTTTTATATAAATTTATTTGTTAAAATAACTTTTTAATAATTTTTAAAGGACACCTCTTGAACCCAAGCGTTTCAAACGCGGTAAAACCGCAAAAACCTTTTCTTATTAGAATGTTTACCAACCTAGCGTTTTGGGTGGTTTTCGGCATCGTCGCAGGTATCGCGGTCGGCATGATCTTCCCCGATCTAGGCATCGCGAGCAAGCCTGGCATCGACTACTTTATAAAAGCTTTAAAAGCTCTCATCGGACCGATCATTTTCCTCACGATAGTCTCAGGTATCATCGGACTTGAGAGTATGAAGGAGCTAGGCTCCATCGGACTTAAAGGTTTTATCTACTTTGAGGTCGTTAGCACCATAGCTCTTGCCGTGGGAATAATCTTTGGCGAGACGCTAAAGCCGGGTCACGATATGCACCTTGACTACACGCAGCTTGACGCCTCCAGCGTAGAGAAATTTACGAGCCAAGCCTCAAATATCGACGCAAACAGCGGGGTTTTAGCGCATACGCTTCACATTTTACGCGGCGCTGTACCGGTTGACGGTATCTTCCCTTACGTGCATCTGCTTGATCCGTTTATCAAATCAAACACGCTTCAAGTGCTATTTTTGGCAATCGTTACGGCTGTTGCGATCTCGTTTTTAAAGCACGACTACAAAAAGAAGATCCTAAGACCGCTTGAAATCGTTCAGCACTGGGTGCTAAAACTGCTTACGATTTTGATGCTATTTAGCCCGGTTGCGGCATTTTCTGCGATGGCGTTTTTGATCGGTAAATTCGGCATTAACTCGCTTTTGGGTATGCTTGAGCTACTTTTCGTTATGGCTTTTGCGAGCTTGTTTTTTATCTTCGTAGTTTTGGGCGTTATTTGCTATTTTGCGAAGGTCAATATCTTTAAATTTATGCGCTTCATTGCAAAAGAAGTCCTGATCGTGTTTGCGACGAGCTCCTCGGAGACCGCGCTAGCTCCGCTCATGCAAAAGCTCGAAGCCGCGGGCATCCACAGGGGCGCGGTCGGACTCATCATACCGACTGGATACTCGTTTAACCTTGACTGCACGAACATCTATCTATCGCTTAGCGTTATTTTCCTAGCTCAAGCCTTCGGTATCCCGCTAACGGTCGAGCACCTGATACAAATTCTAGTCATCTTGATGGTAACGAGCAAGGGTGCCGTCGGCGTCACGGGCTCTGGATTTATCATACTTGCCGGTACGCTTGCCGCGCTTCCTAGCGCAGGTATCCCGGTCGTTACGGTTGCGGTGCTGCTCGGCGTGGATAAATTTATGTCCGAGATGCGCGCAGTCGGAAACCTCTGCGGTAACGCCGTAGGCTGCCTAATCATCTCGATCTGGGATAAAAAAGTAGATATGGAGAAATTCCGCTACGCACTCGATCACCCGGACGAGTTTCACTTCCATTCGTAAATTTAAGGCGGTGGGCTTTTAGCTCATCGCCTTGCTCAAACTACCCAAATTTAAAATTCGTATTTAAATCCCGAAATCCTACCCTTGTCGTCAAATTTGATCAAAAGCTCTTTGTCAAATTTGGCTACGATCTCGTCTTTGGCTTTCTTAAAAAATCCGCCCTTTTCGACGTTTTCAT
This sequence comes from Campylobacter massiliensis, assembly GCF_014253065.1. Classification (NCBI taxonomy): domain Bacteria; kingdom Pseudomonadati; phylum Campylobacterota; class Epsilonproteobacteria; order Campylobacterales; family Campylobacteraceae; genus Campylobacter; species Campylobacter massiliensis. Next base: position 289,076 of record NZ_JACLZK010000001.1, on the reverse strand, counting down.
CAAATTTGACTCCGTTAAATTCCAAAAAGCTTTTGATAAAAATTTTATGATCTACGTCGTGATTTTGTATGCAGCCGCTTGCGATTTTAACAAACTCGTGTGCGCCAAGAGGCTCAAAAAGCGATGCCGGCGCATCGGTGATCGCTACAAACGCGCAGCCCTTATCGTGCCTGCAGCCGTAGTAGCATAAATTTTCGCCCACGGCTCCGCACGCGGCGATACATAGCGTATGTCCGTTAAAGTATCATCTAGCTCAAAGCTAGGCTCGCTAAAAGCCTGCAAACCCCACTCCAGCCCCGTGCGCAACACCTCCGCCGAAAACCGCGTCGCCTCCTCGCCGAAGTTATTTACGTTCGCGTGTCCCCACAGCCACGTGCCGCTCGCGTTTGACTCGCTGCCGATAAACCGGATCTTATAGATTTGATCGCCGAAAGATATCTCGCAGCTGTCAAAATCCACGTTCCAGTCGAGGCTGCCGACGATATCAGCAAATCTGTTTTGCACGGTCGCCATCTTGCCCAGCGTCGCCGAAAAAACCTGATGAAAGTCCGAAAAATCGCCTACGTAACGTAAATTTCGCATTTTTGCTCCTTTAAATTTAGTTTGCGAATTATACCGATTAAATTTTAAACTTGCCAAAAAATATTAAAATTTTATTTTAAGATTAATTAAAAGATAGTATAATTTCATAAATTTTATCTCAAATTTAGGAGCGAACATGGACATAGTCGACAGGTTTTTACGCTATACGAAGATCAACACCACGACAAACCGCGAAGCGGGCGCGGCGGGCATCATGCCTTCAAACCCAACCGAGCACGATCTGGCAAAGCTGATAGAAAGCGAGCTAAAAGAGCTTGGCTTGCAAAATATAAAAAGACGAGAAAACGCCATAACTACGGCCGTTTTGCCGTCAAATTCCTCTAAAAAGCTGCCGTCCGTGGCATTTTTCGCGCACCTTGATACGAGCGCGGAGCAAAAAAACGACACGAAAGCGCAAATCGTGCGCTACGAGGGTGGCGACGTCACACTAAATAAAGAGCTAGGCATAATGCTCAAACTTAGCGAATTTCCAGAGCTTGCCAACTACGTCGGAGACGATCTCATCGTAACCGACGGTACCAGCCTGCTAGGCGCGGACGACAAGGCCGCTATCGCCGCCATCGTAAACGCAGCGCAGTTTTTCATACAAAACCCGCAGATCGAGCACGGCGACGTGACGTTTGGCTTTTTACCCGACGAGGAACAAGGTCTGCGCGGAGCCAAGGCGCTTGACGTCTCGGAGATAAAGGCTGATTTTGCCTATTGTCTTGATTGCTGCGGTATCGGCGAGCTGATTTATCAAAACTGGAACGCCGGCGACGCGGTCGTGACCTTCGTCGGGCAGTCCGCGCACCCGATGAACGCCAAGGGCAAGCTAGTAAATTCATTGCTACTCGCGCACAAATTTATCTCGATGCTACCGGGCGGCGAAGCGCCCGAGTACACCGACGGCGTCGAAGGCTACTACTGGGTCAAAGAGCTATCTGGCAACAGCGCAAAGACCGTGCTAAAGCTCGACGTTCGCGAATTTAACGAGGCGAAATACGCGCAGCGCATGGCGTTTTTGCAAGATCTCTCCGACTCGTTTGCTAAAATTTACGGCGCGCACAGAATTCAAATCAGCCTAAAAGACCGCTACAAAAACGTATTTAACTACCTAGCGGACGGCGAAAACAGCCTGCCCGTCGTCGCGGCCAAGCAGGCCTACGCACGCCTAAATATCGAGCCAAAAGTGATCCCGATGCGAGGCGGATACGACGGCGCGGTCATCTCGGAAAAGGGCGTACCGTGTCCGAATCTTTTTACCGGCGCGCACAACTTTCACTCCATCTACGAGTACCTGCCGGTAAAATCGCTACGCGCGGCCAGCAACGTCGTCTGCGAGATCGTAAAAATCATAGCAGAGAAATAAACCGGATCAAATTTGAGGGCGACTTCGCTCTCAAATTTGCAAGTCGCAATCGCCCCGCCGACTGCCTTTATCTACGTTTACGAGACCCATCTCTTCACGGCGCTAGCTCAAATTTACGTCAAATTTGAACCGTAAATTTGACCGAGTCGCCCGAATTTAAGCTCGCTTTGCGTAAAATGCGAAAGCAAATTTAAATAGGAGCAAATTTGATGAAAAAGATATTTTTGCCGCTGATCGCTGCTTCGGTTTTGGCTGTCGGCGCCGACATAAACGCGCTGCAAAAGGAGTGCGACGATGAAAAAGGAGCAAGCTACTACGAGCTTGGAGTTTTATACGATAACGGGCGAGATGGAACCGTGCAAGACTATCAAAAAGCGGCGGAGCTCTACTCAAAGGCGTGCGAGCTAGGTAACGGCGCAGGCTGCTCAAATTTGGGCTTTTTATACGACAACGGAAGCGGCGTAGCGCAGGATAGCAAAAAAGCTGCCCAGCTTTACACAAAGGCGTGCGATATGGGCGATGAGGCGGGCTGCTCAAATTTGGGCTTTGCCTACGCAAACGGGCGCGGCGCCAGGCAAGACTACGCAAAGGCTAGCGAATTTTACGCCAAAGCTTGCGATATGGGTAACGGCGGCGGATGCTACAACCTAGGCAACCTATACGCGCAAGGACGCGGCGTCAAAGAGGATACAAACGCGGCCGAAAAATACCTCAAAAAAGCGTGCGATATGGAGCCGGAGCTAGCCTGCGACCGCTATAAAGAATTTATCCAAAGATAATTTTACGGCCTTTGCGCGGCAAATTTGACTCGGTAAATTTAATAGTAAAATTTGCCGTTTTAGCCTTAAATTTTAGCGGCAAGCTGCACGTATAAAAATCTCTCGCAAAACCCAAATCATGAGCCAGGACGACTGGCATCGCCCCGGCAAACGCAAAGTCGGCAAAGCGCCGACTTTATCAAATTTAGCTCCGTAAATTTAGAGCATAAAAAACGCTATAACGCACACGGCTATCGCCATCGCCGGAGCCGTTCGCTTAGCTATCTCGACCGGGCTAACCATAGCTAGGCCCGCGCACACGATCGCTGCACCCGCGATAGGAGACGACGAGCGGCCTAGCGCGCCTGAGATAGCAGCGGCCATGCCTAGTTTATCTTGCGTGAAGCCAAGATCCGCGGCGTGAACGGTGATAGCTTGGTTAAACGCCATAGTAGCCGCATCCCCAGAACCCGTAACCGTACCCATGAGATACGGCACGAAAGTGCCGCCGTAGCGCACGAACTCCTGAGAGTGTTTTAGCCACTCGGTGACCGCGTCGATCGCGCCGCACGCCTTTAGACCCGCGACGAAAACGCCAGCCGCGATGATGATACCCATAACCTCGGCGTAGGCGCTGCCCATACCGTTAAAAAACTCTTTGGTGATCTTTTCCGGGCTCGTCCACGTGATGAAAACCGCGATGATAGCACCAAGGATCATAGCCTCGGCCACGCCCATCTTCGTCCATGCTAGCCACGAGATTTTATTTAGGCCTGTACCGCCGACGATGAGGATAACTAGCGGGATGAGAGGCGCTAGAGCAAAGAGTAAATTTACCTTCGTCTGCGTCGCTTCGCCCGCGTTGCTTGTAGATTTAGACGAGAAATCCTGTCCTTTTTGATAATCTTTAAAGATAATCGCCGTCAAGCTAATCACGATCAAAACTACGATGCCTGCGGCGACGGCGTTTGGAAACTGAACGCCGATGACGTCTTGGACGGTGTAGGCTTCATTTGTCTTTTTTACCATATCGGTTACGAAGATATTATGCGCCGAGCCGGGGCTTAGCACGCCGCCAAACGTACCAGCAAACACAGCCGCTCCCGCCATCGCAGGACGTACGCCCGACGCCATCAAGAGCGGTATCATCGTAGCTCCCACCGCAGCCGAGCAGCCCGCAGCCGACGGTATCGCGATGTTGATAAAATAAGTCAGCACGAAAGTAGCCGGAATCAGCAAAAATCCGATATTTTTCATCGGCTTGGTAAGTAGCAAAACTAGGTGCTGGTCGCACTTAGTCACCTTCATAACGTAGGCAAAGCCCATGCTGGCGCATATCGCCTTGATAAGGCCGGCCGAAGTCATCGACTTCGTAAAGCTCTCAAGCGCTCCGAGCGGATTTAGACAGATGACGCAGAGCACGAGTCCCACGCCGATGAGCACGGTTTTGGTCTCTCTTTTTTTGACCAATAAAAACACGACGGCGATCAAGCCTATGACCGCACAGATTAGCTTAGCAGTAGCCATTTTGTCCCCTTTCGTTTTGTGTTTTATACTTATTTCAAATTTAGATCAAATTTGCGCCGCTTGGGTTTTGCACGCTACTTTCGAGTCAAATTTAATCTTTTTATTTTTGTCGCCGATCGATACCAAATCCAAATTTGAAAGCTTTTCTAAAGCCGTTTCAAATTTGAGCCGCGAACCGAAAACAGCTAAAATTTAAAGCTATCTCCAACCTTTATGAGCTCGGTTTCTTTTTGATACGCCATTTTTAAGACGGGGCTATTTTCCATGCCCATCACGGCCGCGTTTTCGCCCTTTATCCTTAGAGCCGTGCCTTCAGGCAGCGCGTAGATCAGGCTTTTTTGATTTACTATCAAAAACTCCTCCAGCCTCTCCTCCCTGCTTTCGCCGTTGTGTCCGGCGATCTTGCCGCTGATAAAATGCGGATTTATCTGATGCGGGAATATATTTAACGCGTCAAAGCTTTTTGGCATGATGATAGGCATGTCGTTTGTCGTCATCATCGTGCTTCCGGCGACATTTGCGCCCGCGCTCCAGCCAAAATACGGCACTCCCGCCTCCACTCTTTTCTTGATAGCTTCGACTAGATCAAATTTATAAAGATAGTAAAGCAGCGCAAAGGTATTTCCGCCGCCGATACAGATGGCTTTAGCTTCGGCTACGGCGCGCTTTGGATCGCTAAAGTTATGGATGGACGCGATATTTTTGTATTCTAGGCAGTCGATGACCTTTTGCTCGTACTCGTCGTTTGTGCGGCGAACTCCGGCGTACGGGATGAAAAGCACCTGCTCGTCCCAAACTCCGCACTCTTTTAAAAAGTCGTATATCCAGTTTTTACAGTGTCTAAGATAGCCCGTATCTTTGTAGCTCGAACTGCTTAAAAGCAAAGCCTGCTTCATAAAATCCTCCTAAATTTACAGATTTCGTCATTGTTAAAACTCAAAAAAGTAATTTAAAATATAAAGATAATATAAAAAATTTTCTTTAAATAAAAACTTTAAAACTATATGCTAAACGAGCTTAAAAACCGATAAAAAGTGATAATATTATGAGATTAAATAATATATTTGTTAAAAACCGTTCCGCCGAATTTCAGCGTCTCGCAAGCCGCAGGGTTATATCATTATCAAATTTTAACGAGAAAGGGCAAAAATGACGCAGTTTGACGCGAGAAATGTCAGCATGGTGATGGATCTTTACGAGCTTACGATGGCGGAGGGGTATTTTAAAAGCGGGGATCAACCGCGCGTGGCGTTTGACGTTTTTTACCGCAAGGTGCCCGACGGCGGCGGTTTTGCGATATTTGCGGGACTTGAGCAGATCATAGAGTATGTAGAAAATTTACACTTTGACAAGAGCGACGTGAGCTACCTGCGCTCGTTAAATTTATTTAGCGAGGATTTTTTGGATTACCTGCGTAAATTTCGCTTTAGAGGCGATATATACGCATTTGCCGAGGGTACGATCATCTATCCGCAAGAGCCTTTTATGACCGTCGTAGCCTCGCCTATTGACGCGCAGCTCATAGAAACCGCGATCCTATCGCAGATAAACCACCAAAGCCTCATCGCGACCAAGGCTAGGCGTATAGTAAAGGCCGCGGACGGCAGGAACGTGTTTGACTTCGGTGCTAGGCGCGCTCACAACCTAGACGCCGCCGTATATGGCGCCAGAGCTGCCTATATCGGCGGCGCGGACGGCACGGCGACGGTGCTGGCGGCTAAGGCTTTCGGTATACCGACGACCGGCACAATGGCGCACAGCTGGGTGATGTATTTCGGCGACGAATTTGAAGCCTTTAAGCGCTACGCCCTGCTCTATCCCGACTCCGCTTCACTGCTCGTAGATACCTACGACGTGCTGCATAGCGGCGTGCCAAACGCGATAAAAACGGCAAAAGAGGTGCTAGAACCGCTCGGTAAGCGCCTAAAAGCGGTCAGGCTAGACTCCGGCGACCTAGCGTATCTATCCAAAAAAACGCGCTCGATGCTAGATGACGCAGGGCTGCAGGACTGCAAGATCACGGTCTCAAACAGCCTGGATGAATACACCATCGCCTCAATCTTGGCTCAAGGCGGGCAGATAGACGGCTTTGGCGTGGGCGAACGGCTGATAACCTCTAAGAGCGATCCGATTTTTAGCGGGGTTTATAAGCTTGTCGCAGTCGAGAATGGCGGCAAATTTAACCCTCGCATCAAGCTATCAGAAGCAGTAGAAAAGATGACAAATCCGGGCATAAAAAAGGTCTGGCGCATCTACCAAAACGGCCAAGCCATAGCCGACCTCATCGCAAACGCGGACGAAACGCCAGATCTTTCCAAACCCTACCGCTACATAGATCCCGAAAAACCGTGGAAGGAGCTGTATTTTGAGGGCTGCACGGCAAAACAGCTGCAAAATCTAGTCGTAAAAGACGGCAAACGCGTGGGCGAAAAGGCAAATTTAGCGCAAATCAGAGAGCACGTAAAAGAGCAGCTCGAAAATGAAATTTGGCAAGAGGAACAGCGCTTTGAAAACCCGCACAAACACTACGTCGATATGAGTGTGGACTACTACGAGATGAAGATGAATCTGCTAAAACAAACCAAAAAATAGGCGGATCAAATTTCGCCTTTGCTTGATTTTGAAGTCAAATTTGACTGCTAAATTTTAAGAATCGACTCAAATTTGACTTATAATATTGCTTTAGATTATGTCTAATGATAAAATTGACTTTTAAAATTTGAAAAATAATGTGAATGGATGGTGGGTTCACCAGGACTCGAACCTGGGACCATCCGGTTATGAGCCGGATGCTCTAACCAACTGAGCTATGAACCCGCCAGTTGAAGTGAGGTTGTGATTATAGCAACGCAAAGCTTATTTACTGCTAAATTTTGATTTAAAACGCAAAAATGTATAATACGCCAAATTTAATCCAAGGCAAAAGATGAACGAAAATTTAAACGATTTTATAGACGCATTTTTACTAGGCGGCGGCGAGCAGAGCGAAAAGGCGCTAATCGCAGCGCTAAAAAAGACAGAGTTTTTGGCGCCCGTACTCATAAACCAAGCCTTAGCAAAGCCCGACGGTAGCGCAGTTTACGAAGAAGAAGGCTCAAATATCAAATTTGTCCTACTAGAAGACGAGGAGAGCGGACTTAGCTATTTCCCGGCGTTTTCTAGTAGGGGCGAGATGATGAGATGGCGAAACGACGCCGAACAGGAGGCGATAAACCTGCGCCTAAAAGACTATGCCGCTATGCTAGATGGCGCCGAAGGTAAATACGCCGGAGTCGTGATAGACGCCTTTTCGCATAGTTTGATTTTGGATTTGGCAAAACTCAAAGCAATCTGCGCTGAGTAAAATTTGATCCAAAAATAGCATGTCCGCTCAGTAAAATTTAAAGATAATCCCGCACGCAACCGCAAATTTGAGGGAAAAAGATGGATAAGCTTAGACAAAGATATATCGCTCTTCAAAAGGCGTTTTGGGATTCTGACGGCGGAGCGGCCAGCATTTTGGCGCTGTATGAGTTCAAAGAGGAGCTTGAAAAATGCGATGAAAAAGAGACAAAGCTCGTACTGGTGGACGTTTACGAGCTACTAGGGCTTAAAAAGAGCGCCTGCGAACTGCTCGGCAAAATTTGCGATCCGAAGGACAAAAAGCAGCTCAAAAAGCTCGGCTATCTGAAGCAGTAAGGCGCAGACGGCGATGCTGGCGCGATAAAGCGCCCTCAAACCGCTAGCGAGGCGGCGCGCCAAAGCAAAAAGCTAAAGGCAATGCCTCATTTTCGCTACCACCCAAATCCCTTTAAAACGGGCGTGTTTAAAGAGGGCGTAAGCGTGGTTTGCGAGTGCTGCAAACAGGCGACGGACGCGTGTTATTGCGGCAGCATTTACTGCGTGGCGGACGTGAACTACCTTTGCCCTCACTGCATCGCTAGCGGCGCGGCTGCGGCGAAATTTGACGCCAGCTTCATCCAAGACGCGGATCCTCTACTGCCGGGCGTTGCGGACGCGCAGGCTAAAACCGAGGAGCTGTTTAAAAGGACGCCTGGGTATTTTAGCTGGCAGGGGGAGCGTTGGCTTGTTTGCTGCGACGATTACTGCGAGTTTTTGGGCGACGTAGGCACGAAAGAGCTGCAGGAGATGGGCATCGCAAAAGAAGTTTTTGAGGAATACGCCCTGCGCGGCGAATTTGCGGTAGAGGACGTGCAGAGCTATCTCGTCGCGGGCGGCGATATGGCGGGCTATCTGTTTCGTTGCACCCGCTGCGGCAAGTATAAAATTCAGGTCGATGCAAGCTAAATTTGAGGCTAAATTTGAAAAATTTTACTCGCCTGGCCCCGCAACTTGAAAACGTAAAATTTGAGTTAGCTAAATTTGATGCTGTTTTGCTTTTATGTTGAGGGGTTTTAAACTACGCTTCGCTTCGCAGTTGTGAGCGCAACGACGCAAAAGAGCCCCATTTTTATATCCACTTTTTCCTTTCTTTGGGAGAGGAAGGGGCTTTACTTCACCTGCGGCTCGTAACTGCGAGCAGACCTACTTACGCTCTGTTTACAGCTACGAGCGAAGCGAAAGTAGAGCGTCGCCTTCCTTTGCGTCGTGCTAGGCACTCGCAACTGCCGAAGGCAGACCCTTTCCCGTCTGCTCCGCAGCTGCTAGCGCAGCGACGCAGAAGCCCTCTCCAGCCCCACTGCACGTTAGAAGTTGCTGCACTGCGTGCAGGTCTAGATTTGGCGCTTACGCACTAAACATCTTTTTGATTTATAGCAGACGCAAATTTGCGAATTTAAAAATCCAGCGACGCTTTGCGTCAGCAAAGCTATGTCGCCACCTCTCACATCGTAGGGGATAGAGGATTGTTAAGGGGGGAAGGGAGCTCTTTTGCTTCGGCTTTACCTCGCCTTGTGCTTGCACTCTCTTTGAGAGCTGCAAAACAGAGCGTAATTCAAGCCCCCCCTTAACAAAGAAGCAAGATAACTTTAGACAATCATTTTTGTTTTTAAGAAATTTAACACATAGCATCAAATTTGAAAACCAAATTTAGCGCCTTAAAGATACGGGTCTCGGCAGATAAAATTTACAAATTTAGGAAGATATGAAACAAGTGTTCCAGATAGAATAGGCGTAGTTTAACTTTAAAATTTTAACCCGTGAGGGCGCGTATATAAAATACGTAACCGAAACGGATTTAAATTTTAAAACCTAAATCCTTTACGGGGAATCAAAATCGCCCGCATCAAACCCCAGCTCCAGCGTCCTTATCTCCCCTATCGCATTTCCAGCGATCCCCTTTATCGAGCCAAACATCTCGATCGCGTTGTCGCGCACCTTTTCGATCTGTTTTTCGCGGCTCTTCCAGATTCGTTTCATCGCGTTTTTCTCGCGCTCCAGCTCCTCGCTCATCGCAGAAAAGCCCTCCACGATAGCCTCGATCCGCATCTTAAACTCGTTGCTAACTAGATACGAGTAGAGCATCTCCATCTTGTTTGAGCGATTTTGCGCGGAGTTCCTAGCAAAATTTAGCTCCACGACGCCCTGCCTTAGCACGAAACAAAGCGCCTTAAACTCCTCGTAGTTGCACACCCATACGCCGTCAACCAGCCCCATGCGCTCTAGCTCCCGCGGCCGCGCCTCGCTAACTAGCACCCCGACGTCGGCGCCCGATGAGCGCATATCGGTCTTAAATTTCTCTATCCATTCGTTTGAGAAATTTTTCGTGCGTTTGCTCTCGTAGTAGATTTTGCCGCAGTTTTGCGCCTCGCGGGTGTTTACGATCTGCATCACGTCCGCGCCGTTTGCGCCCTTTTTGACCTCATCTATGACGTCAAATACGAACTTCTCCCGCAGCCACGCCTCGATGGCGAGCTCTTGCGTCTCGCCTTGCAGCTGCTCGCTGCCCTGCTCTATGCGCCTTTGCGCCTCGTTTAGCTGTTTTTTTAGCGCCTCTAGCTGCTCGTCTTTTTGCTTAAATTTTAGCTCGTTTTGCTCGGCCAAAGCCTTGCCTAGCCGCTCTTTTTCCTCGTTTAGGCGCTTGCTTAGCTCGGCCTCGGTTTTAGCCATCAGCGCGCTTTCAAACTCGCTCTTTTCGCGTTTTAGCTTTTCTATTTCGAGCGTCTTTAAATTTAGCTCGTTTATCTGCTTTGACTTGGCTTCAAGCTCGTTTTTTAGGGCATTTACTATGTTTAAATTTTCGCCCTCGAGCTTTGCTTTTATTTCGTTTTCAAGCTCTGTTTTTTTTGCGTTCAAGGCTGCGGCAAATTTAGCGTCGAATTCTTTTTCCTTCGCGCTTAAAGCGTCCAAATGCGCCTTGTATTCGGCCCTTTTAGTCTCGATCTCTTTGTCGAAATCTCGCCTAGCTGCCGCCATTTTTTGCTTCATTTCAAGCTCAAGCTCGGTTTTAAGAGCCAAATTTACATCGACCTCGGCGCCGCAGTTGCCGCATTTTACGCTACTTTGCATTTACAGCCTCGTTTTCATTTTTTCAAATTCGTCCTGCACGGTGGCCGAGTTTGGCTCGTTGCTCATCTTGTCTATCGCGTCGCCGTAAAGGCTGGTTAGATAAATCACGACGCAAGAAACCGCAAAGCCAGGCAATATCTCGTAAACGTAAGAATTTAGCCCAAGCGCTATCCAAGCTATCACCGTCGCTCCGCCCGTTATCATGCCTAGAAGCGCCGCTAGCGCGCTCATCCTGCGCCAATAAAGGCTAAAAAGCAGCACCGGCCCAAAACTCGCACCAAACCCCGCCCACGCGTAGCCAACGACGTTTAGCACGCTTTCGTTAAAGCTAAAAGCAAGCGCGGTAGCCACTAGCGCGACGACCACGACAGCGTATCTACCAGCTGCAACCTGAGCTTTTTGCGAGATTTCTTTTTTATAAAAGGCAAACACGAAGTCCTGCGTCACCGAGCTTGCGCTAACCAAAAGCTGGCTAGAGATCGTACTCATGATAGCCGAAAGTACGGCCGAGATGATGATACCCACGAAAAACGGATGAAACAGCGTCTCGCCAAGCTGCAAAAATACCTTCTCGGGGTCTGCTAGAGGTAAATTTAACTCGCTGTAATACACAAAGCCGATAAGCCCGCTCATCATAGCTCCGGCAAGCCCTATCGCCATCCAGCCGATACCGATACGACGCGCCTGGGCTAGCTCCTTTGAGCTTCGTATCGCCATAAATCTAACTATGATGTGCGGCTGCCCGAAATATCCAAGCCCCCACGCCATGAGCCCCAAGATGCTTAAAAAAGTCTGGCCGTAAAAGACGTTTAGGTGGTTTTTGCCGTATTTTGCCACCTCACTCCAAAATGTAGCGCCGTCAGGCAAATTTAGATTACAAAACGCCACTATCGGCACGGCGACTAAAACCAAAAACATCAGCGTGCCCTGAAACGCGTCCGTGATGCAAACCGCGCGAAAACCGCCGAAAAACGTGTAAAAAACGACGATAGCCAGCGTAAATATCGCGCCGAATTTAAAATCTAATCCAAAAAAGCTCTCAAAGCTCTTGCCGCCCGCGATTATCCCGCTACTCACATATAGCGTGAAAAATATCAAAATCAAAAGCCCTGAGACTATACGTAAAATTTTAGTCTCGTCCTTGAAGCGATTTTGTAAAAAATCAGGGATCGTGATACTGTCGCTGGCAACCTCGGTATAGACGCGTAGGCGCTTTGCTAAAAACAGGTAGTTGCAATACGCTCCTATAACGAGCCCCAAAACCATCCAAATCGTAGCAAGCCCCGTGGCATATAGCGCGCCCGGCACGCCAAGCAGCATCCAGCCGCTCATATCACTAGCTCCGGCGCTTAGTGCGGTTACGACCGGCCCTAGGCGGCGATTGTCGAGCAGGTATTCGCCCATATTGGCGTTTTTGTTATACGAGTATCGCCCCACGAAAAGCAAAAATCCAAAATACAGCGCGATGGCGATATAGCGAGCGTAATCCATAAATTTCCCTCGGGTTTTAAATTTGAGTTACGATAATATGATAAATTTGTTTAAAAGATAATTTTTTCGCGTAAAAAAGGTTAAATTTATATTTTTTTTCGTATTATTAACCCTCATTACACTTTTAAGGTTTAAGAAATGCTAAACGAAAAATTTTTCAGGGCGCTGTTTTTCGTCGTCATCGTCTCCGCGGGCGTTTACTATTTTTATCCGACGGAGTTAAACGAGGCGCAACGTCTAGCCTACCTTAAAAGCTACGGCGTGACGCTGGGACTCACCATAGGCGGCACTGCTATCGGCGTGACTTTGGGCTTTATTTTGGCGTTTTTAAAATTTTTAAATATCAAAATTTTAAGCTTTCTCATCGACGAGTACGTAGATATCCTGCGCGGAACGCCGATTATTTTGCAGCTGCTTATATTTTCGGTCGTGATTTTTGCGACTTGGAGCGATAACTTTTACGTCGCTTTGATCGCGCTTGGACTAAACAGCTCCGCATACGTCGCAGAGATCGTGCGTAGCGGCATAAATAGCGTCGATAAAGGGCAAATGGAAGCCGCAAGGGCAATGGGCCTAAACTACTACGTCTCGATGCGAGAGGTGGTGTTTCCGCAAGCGACCAAAAACATCTTGCCTGCGCTTGCGAACGAATTTATCTCGCTGTTTAAAGAAACTTCGGTCGTAGGCTATATCAGCGTTATAGATATCACGATGCAAAGCAAAAGCCTGCAAGCGGTATTTTATAGCCCGGAGCCCGTCATTTTCACGGGCATAGTTTACTACGTCAGCGTGAAGTTCTTTACGTTTTTGGTTAAAATTTTAGAGAGGAGACTAAATCGCCATGATTGAGATTAGAAATTTGAGTAAAAATTACGGCGATTTACGCGTCCTAGACGATATCAGCGTAGATATCAAACAAGGCGAAATCATCGCTATCATAGGCCCTAGCGGCGGCGGAAAGAGCACGTTTTTGCGCTGCATAAACCGCTTAGAAGAGCCAAGCGGCGGGCACATCAAAATAAACGGCGAGGATATAACGGATAAAAAAACGGATATAAACAAAATCCGTCAAAAAGTGAGCATGGTTTTTCAGCACTTTAATCTTTTTGCAAATAAAAACGTCTTGCAAAATTTAACCCTAGCTCCGATAAAAGCGGGGATTTTGGATAAAGAAAGCGCAGAAAAAAGAGCCGACGAGCTACTAAAAAGCGTGGGTCTAAGCGATAAAAAATACGCCTTCCCGCACAAGCTCTCAGGCGGCCAAAAACAGCGTATAGCGATAGCTAGAAGCCTCGCGATGAATCCCGAGGTTATACTCTTTGACGAGCCTACCAGCGCGCTAGATCCCGAGATGATCGGCGAGGTGCTAGACATCATGAAGGACGTCGCGGCAAAAGGCATCACGATGCTAGTAGTCACCCACGAGATGGGCTTTGCTAAAAACGTGGCAAATAGGATATTTTTTATGCACGGCGGTAAAATAGCCGTGGACGACACGCCTAAAAACGTATTTGAAAACCCTAGCAATCAGCGTTTGCAGGATTTTCTAGGTAAAATTTTAAACCACTAAAAGGAGGTCAAAATGTCACAAAACATCGTTGCGGCTTTGTCCGCCGGCAAATTTAAAAAACTTTTCGTTTTCGTAGCCGCCGCTTTGATGCTTTCAGGCTGCGGTCAAAGCTCAAATGAAAAAGCGAGCAAAGACGCCGCAGTAAAAAACGAGGCAGCCCCCGTAGCGGTACAACAGACGATAAGAGTGGGCTCGAGCGCGGACTATCCGCCGTTTGAGTATATCGACGAGCACAACAAGATCGTAGGCTTTGAAATCGATATGATAGAGGCCGTCGGTAAGAAAATCGGCGTCAAATTCGATGTACAAAACATGAGCTTTGACGGACTGATCCCGGCTCTAAAAACGGGCAAGATAGACGCCGCGCTAAGCGGTATGAGCGCGACCGAGGAGAGAAGAAAATCGGTCGATTTTACCAAGCCTTATTATTTTTCGGATAATCTTTTTATCCGCAAAAAAGGCACCGACGTAAATGCGACCAATATGCATCTCAAAAAAATAAGCGCGCAAATAGGCACATTGCAAGAGACCGCGGCTAAATCTATCTGCGGCGACCTAGCCGTACCTGCAGAGACCGTAGCGGCTGCGATTTTGTCGCTAAAAGCGGGCAAAATAGACGTCGTGCTAACAGATAGTCCGATCGGCTACGAGTATCTAAAGCAAAACTCGGATTTAGAAGAGTTTTTAAAGCTTCCCGACGGCACCGAGGGCTTTGCGGTCGCATTTGACAAGGGCAAGCACCTAGAGCTAATCGGCAAGATAGACGTCGCGATAGAGGAGCTCAAAAAGAGCGGCGAATTTGACAAGATGATGGAAAAATACGGCCTGAAGTAAATTTGCGAGCCCGCACCTGGTTGCGGGATTAAATTTAAAACCAAATTTAAAGGAGAGAAAATGAAAAAGATTTTTGCGCTGCTTTTAGCGGCTCTAGCTACGCTTGGCGCCGCCGAGCTAAAGATCGGTACCGCCGCAAACTATCCGCCGTTTGAGTACGTGGACGAGCAAAACAAGATCACCGGCTTTGACATGGATCTAGTAGCCGAGCTCGCTAAACGCGCGGGCTTTGAGTACAAGATCGTAAATATGAGCTTTGACGGCCTAATCCCAGCTCTAAAAACGGGCAAGATCGACGCCGTAGCAAGCGCGATGAGCGCAACCGACGATAGACGAAAATCTATTGATTTCACTCAGGCTTACTATGCGACGGAAAACATCTACTTGCGCGCTAAAGGTAACGACGCTATCGCGAGCAAAGACGCCTTAAACGGCAAAAGAGTGGGCGTACAACAAGGCACCGTCCAAGAGATCGCCGCCAACGCTATCGCAGGCGCTAAAGTCGTGCCTGCCGAGGATCCGGTTCCGCTAATCATGGGACTAAAAAAAGGCAAGATAGACGCGGTCGTGCTTGATAGCTCGATCGGTTACGGCTTTTTAAAGAAAAATCCCGAGCTTGAAGAATTTTACAAAGAAAACGACGGTAGCGAAGGCTTTTCTATGGCGTTTGACAAAGGCAAGCAAGCCGATCTAATCGCTAAAATAAACGCCGCGCTTGAAGAGATGAAAAAAGACGGCAGTTACGACAAACTGCTAGAAAAATACGATCTGAAATAATGAAAAAAAGCGCATTTTTTACTCTGCTTAAAATTTGCGCTTTAGCCTTGCTGTCGGTAAATTTGGCTGCTCAGTTTACCGACATGCAAATCACCCAAACGACCAAATCCAAACGCGAAAAAGTCGTCAAAGAGGTCCTTTTTCTAGAAAAAATTTTAGACTACGATACCTTTGTCTTTAGACTAAACGCCGCCGTGATCGCCCCTTGCAAGCTTGCAAACGTTAAATTTTACGACGGCTCAAAATGCATAAAAGATAAAAAAGAGCTGGAAATTTTCGGCAAATCCTACGACAAAGAGATCAAAAAGATATTTCGTCCTGAGCGCAACTACTACGTGCTCACGCTAAAAAATCTAGGCGATAGATGGCTATGCGAAGTAAGCGACGAAAGCAAAATCCTAAACAAAACCCTAGTCAAAAACGGCCTCGCCTCGCCTACTAGCAAAGAGTACCAAAAAATCGAGGTCAAAGAGGACTGGGCAAAGAAAAATCACGCGGAAATTTACGAGTGCCTAACCGGCAAAAAGCTAGAAGAACCGAAGAAAAAACCTAAAAAAACCGAAAATAACGCCACCAAAAACGATCAAACCAAGCAAAACTCTTTAGGCTTGCAACCTGCGCAAACGCAGCCGCAAACTCGGCCGTCGCCGATGGAGTCGCAAGGAAACGGCCCCGTAAATTTAAAGGAGCTAGGCGTCGAGTTCGGCAAGGATTTTGGCGACAAATAAATTCGCTCAAAGATAAATTTAACATAACCGCTCAAGGCAAAACAATGAAAAATCCTAAAAAAAATATCTTAATCATCGCTGGCAGCGACAGCATCGGGGGCGCAGGCATACAAGCCGATATAAAAACCTGCGAGGCCTACGGCTGCTACAGCGCGACTGCAATCACGGCTCTAACCGCGCAAAACACGAGCGGAGTGAGTGCGGTGATGCCCGTAACGCCCGAGTTTTTAAACGCGCAGCTAGAAGCAGTCTGCGCCGAGCTAAAATTTGACGCCGTAAAGATCGGCATGCTCTTTAACGAACAGCTCATAGCCTGCGTCAAAGCCTGGCTAGAGCAAAACAGAGGCATAAGCGCCGTGATAGACCCCGTCTGCGTGGCGAAATCCGGCGCCAAGCTGCTGCAAGAGGGCGCCATAAACGCGCTAAAAGAGCTTTTAAGCCTCGCTCGCATCGCGACGCCGAATTTAGACGAAGCGCGCATTTTGGGGTTAAATTTTGACGGCGAGAGGTTAAATTTAGGCGCGGATCTACCCTGCGACGTCGTGCTAAAACGCACGCAAACGAGCGAGATTTGCGAGGACACGCTTTATAAAAAAAGCGGCGAGATAGTTAAATTCGGCGAACCGCTCGAGCAACCTACGATCATGCACGGCGCGGGCTGCAGTTTCGCCACGGCCATCGCCTGCGCTCTAGCATGCGGGGCAGACGAGATAACGGCGATCAGACGCGCCAAAGCCTTTGTCGCAAACGCGATCAAAAACGCCCACGGCTCAAATTTCGGCGTGCGGCTGTTAGATCACAAAGCCGCGGGCGAAAATGTCTGAAATTTACGCTATCACGGACGACGTCCTAACGCCTGAAAATAGCGTGCTAGAGCAAACTCGCGAGCTGCTAGAGTGCGGAGTGAAGTTTTTACAGTACCGCACCAAGATTGAGCCCAAAAACGAGCGCGTAGCGACCGCTCTAAAAGAGCTTTGCGAGCGCTACGGAGCGAGATTTATCGTAAACGACGATGTAAAATTTGCCGCCAAAATAGGCGCGAACGCCGTGCACATCGGCAAAGACGACGGCGGGGTAAAGGCCGCTCGCAAGATCCTAGGCGAGGACGCTTTCATCGGCGTTAGCTGCTATGACGATCTAAATTTAGCCCTGAAAGTGCAGGATGAGGGTGCTTCTTACGCGGCATTTGGCGCCCTGTTTGCAAGCCCGACCAAACCGCACGCTCCGCTTTGCAAATTTGAAACGATAATGCGCGCGAAGGAAATTTTACGAATCCCCATTTGCGTGATCGGCGGCATAAATGCAGCAAATATCGCTCAAATCGCCGCGCTAAATCCAGACTATATCGCCGTTATCTCAGCGCTTTACCGGCCCGCATCCATAAAAGAAAATTTGCGAAATTTGCAAGCGTTTTTGTAAAAATGCGCTAAATTTACGTCAAATTTGCGTCGCTAAACTGCGCAATGCTCCGCTCAAATTTAAGCCGAAATTGATAAAATTCGCTTGACTAAAAAGGATAAAAATGAAAACTCTAATCATCTTAGCCCACCCTGACATCCAAAACTCGGTCATAAACAAACGCCTGCTACAAGAGGCTCTCAAAGAGCCGCAGCACTTTAGCGTTCATGATTTGACGCAGGTTTACGGGAGTGGCGATATCGACGCCGCGCGCGAGCAAGAGCTCATCAGAGCCCACGACGCGCTCGTTTTGCAATTTCCGCTTCACAACTTCTCCTGCCCTCCGATTTTAAAATCGTGGATCGACGCGGTGATGACGCACGGTTTTGCCTATGGACGCGGTTCGGACGGCATAGCGGGGCGCAAGGTCGCGCTAGCCGTGACTGCGGGCATCAAAAAGAGCGACTACTGCCCGCAAGGACGCTATCATTTTAGCTTGCGCGAGGTTCTTACGCCGTTTGAGCTTGCGTTTAAATACTATTTTCACGCCGATTACCGCGACTTTTTTGCATTTTACGGTGCCGAGGAGACCCGGGCGTGGACTACCGTATCAAGCCAGGACGATTTAGAGCGCGGAGCTAGAGAATACGCGGAGTTTTTGCAAAATTTGGGCTAAATTTGATTGGCGCATTTTAGCCTTGCTACGCGTAAATTTGCCTCACTATAAATCACGGAGGTCACGCTAAATTTAAGCTTTATCGCCGCTATCTCTGCGATTTAGCGCTCGGCAAAAATTTGCGAGCGTTTTTGTAAGGCTTAAAATTTGACGAGTCTGCTTGCCTTGCTCAAATTTGACACGCTAAATTTGAGCGTCAAATTTGCCAAGCCGCGCCAAAGGCTAATCTTTTTTATAAAACACGTTAAATCCAAATCCGCCGAGCAAGATTATCAAGCCGGCAATCCCCGCAAAAGGCGAAAACCAAAAATCCATCGTCCCAGCATAGAGCAAAACAAGTCCCGCGCAAAGGCTGATCGCGATATCCGCGATAAAACTAACGCCCCTCTCGAAAAAGCCTTGAGATTTTTTCGCCGTCAGATTTTTACTGAGATTTCGTATTTCCAAAACCTTGAAATTTTCGTATTTCACGCTCGCTTCGTCGCCGTTTGCTAGCTCCAGGGCGCGCTTTTTAGGGCTACTACCCCACAAAAACGTATCGCCGACCGTGACGCTAAAATAGCTTTTCTCTTTCATCTCAAAAATCCTTAGATTGCGCACCATACCGCTAACCTCGCCGTTTGCCTTGGGCTCTTTTGCGGCGCCGAGCATCGATCTAACGCGTAAGCCCAAAGACGCCTCGCGGTGATATTTAAACCAAGCAAAGGCAAGAGAGCCGAAACCAAAAACAAGCAGCAAAGTGCTAAAAAGCGGCTGCCCTCCGTCAAAGCCCGAGAAAATCGCCCAAACGCCGGCCGCGCCAAACAGCAAAAACAGCACGAAAAACAGAGCCGCAAAAAAGGAGCTAGGTTCGTAGGCGTACCAGGCCGCGGAGTTTAAAGAGCGGTTTTTTAGCCCCAAAACCCGCCCCTTTTTATCGCAAACGACTAGCGTTTCGTCGCCGTCATTTACCGGCAGGAGCGGGCTTTGCAGCGAGCGAACGTTTAAAAATTGATCCTCCAAGCTAAAGCTATAATCAAATCCGCTTTTGTCTTTATAGACGCACTCAAGCGAATTTACGCGGCCACCGAGCAGTTTTAAACCGTTTTGCGTTTCTTGCAAGCTAAATCCTCTTTAAATTTTACGTTTTCGCGCCCGAAATTTGAGCGATATAAATTTGCGCGCCTATAAATTTGATCGCTCGTTTGCTCGTCAAATTTAAAAATAGGCGCCGAATTTGCCGCGTTTTTTAGCGGCGAATTTGACGGCGAACTACAAATTCGATTCTTTTAAAAATTTTCGCAAAGCCAGATACGCGTTTGCCTTGTCTGTTTGAGTTTTGCCATCTAGGCACATCAAAGGCAGCGATAAAAATAGGCAAATAATAAACGCAAACATGATGACTAAGTATCCAAAATCCGAAAGGTGGCGAGCTAGCCAAACTATCGGTATAATCATAATAGCACCAAAAACGCTATTGGGCAAAAACTCCATCATCGCCTCCTCAAAAATCATCAAATGCGCGCGCCAAGCGTAGTTTTTGAGCCACTTATTTGAGGTTAAATTTTTAAAATTCCAAACTTCGTTTTGCTCGTCATAGGCGATGGCTAAGCGGTCGTTTTCGCGAGGCACGAGGCGATCTTTAGAAATTTTGGCGTTAAATTTCGCGCCCGCGATCTCAAAAACGCAGTCATCCGTCGCCGCACTCCACCTCACGTTTTTTACCTCGCCCGCTAAGACCTGAAACTCGCGCGAATTTCGCATCTAAATTTTCTCCAGAGTTTTTGTAAATTCGTAAAAATTAACGCCGCGCAAATTTGAGCCGGGCGTAAAAATACGTCAAATTTGAGCAGGGCAAAACCCGCGCGGGCGCGTAAATTTGACCGCGCAAAAAAGCGCAAGCAAAGGCTTTAAACCTGACGACCGATTTTGCCCGGGCGCTAGCAGAATTTAGCAAATTTACGCCGTAAAGATAGCCGTAAAAGCCGCCGAGCAAAAGCTCGCAAGCCGCAAAATGCCATCAGGAGCGAGCTAAATTTATCCGCAAAAAGCGGTCAAATTTGAGCAAAAGCAAATTCTGCGCCGCTTGATAAATTTACCCAAAAATCGACCCAAATTTAAGCCTAGCAATTACCGACGCGTCAAATTTGAGCCGAGTAATCTAAATTTACATGAGACGCAAAGCCGCCCGCAAAAAGACAAAAGCGCGGACGGTCAAATTTGACGGATCGCCTAGCCGAAAAAGCAAATTTACGCCGCAAAAGCCCGCAAATTTACCGCGTCGCCAGCCCGTCTAGCTCGTTTGCCAGCGCATTTACTTTCGATTCGTCCATGCCGTTGCGCTCGACGTCGCTCACGACGATATCCTCCCACGTCTTGGCAAACTCAGCTTGCGATAGTCCCAGGCCGCCCTCGCCCTTTGGTAGCATACCGCTGATCACCAGCGCGCGGAAGCACACGTGGCGGTCGCCCTTGTAGGCTTTGCACTGCTCTAGCGAGTTTTTAAACTCGGCTCCTAGGTGCTGCGCGACCTTGTCGTCCGGGTACTTTTCCGCCGCGCGAGCTATATCAAGTGCGGCTTCGTAGTACTCCGATATGGCTTTAAACTCGTCGTTTTTAGCAGCGTACCCTAGTAGTTCGCCCGCTCTTTTGCTATCTCTTGGCGCGCCTAGACCCGTAACGTAGAGTAGCCCCAGATCCCCACAGGCGTCTCTTAGGCCCTCGTCGCAGTATTTTTTGCGGAGCTCAAATTCCTCTTTAAATTTGCCGCTTTCAAAGTAGTTGTTCTCGCCCGCCACGGAGTTGTACTCGCGCAGTACTTTTGCGTACTGCTCAGGGCTAAACGGCTTTGCCTGCGCGCAAACGGCGCAAAGGGCAAACAAGGCTGCGGCTAAAATTTTATTCATTTCTTATCCTTTTTTGGTTTTAAATTTTTTAATAGTTTTTTTGATGGCCTTTAGCAGGTATGCGACGTCTTTTTGCGTGTGGGAGTAGTGCAAGCTCACGCGCACCCAGCCGGGCTTTTGATCAAATTTCTGATCGTCTTTTAGTCCGAGCAGATCGTGTCCGTACGGACCGGCGCAGGCGCACCCAGCACGGGTCTGCACGCCGTAGTCCTCACTCAGCGCTTCGGCGAAATCATAAGGCGAAACGCCTTTTACATTAAACGCGAAAATCGGCAGTCTAGGCACTCCGCGCGGGCAGTAGCTCACGATCTCGGGGATCTTATCCAGCCCCTCGCAAAATAGCTTCGCTAGCTCATCCTCGCGGCTTTTTATGACGTCTAGGCCGACCTCGTTTCGCAGTCTGTATGCTAGCGACGCTCTGATCAGCCCCATCACGTGCTGGGTGCCGCCCTCCTCGGTACGCTCTACGCTTGGCGCAAAAAAATGCGAGCTGCGGCTCACGTAGCTAACCGTCCCGCCCGCGGCAAAGGTCGGTTTGTCTGATTTTACGAGTTCTTTTCTTATCGCGAGCAGTCCGCAGCTGCCTACGCCTCCTAAAAGTTTATGCGGCGAGAGAAATAGCGCGTCGAAGTAGTCGGCGTCGAGGTTGTCGTGCGAGCTAAAGCTAGCCGCGTCAAAGGCCACCGTCGCGCCGTATCGCTTCATCATCACGTAGATTTTTTTGTAGTCGCTGATTATCCCCGTGACGTTTGAGGCCGCGCTAAAACAGCCGATGATCTCGCGCTTTGAGTTGATTTTGAGCAGTTGATCTAGCCTGCCGAAATTTATCTCCCCGCTCTTGCTTAGCGGTATGCGCACGACCTCGCACAGCCCCTCGCGCAGGCTGACCTCGTTTGAATGGTGCTCGTATGGCGAGACGATAACGAGGGGCAAATTTGCGCCTTTTACCGCCTCTTCGCCCAGGCGGTTCGCGCTCATAGGCGGCAGGTAAAGCCCCATGATTTCCTGAAATTTCTTTATCGCTCCCGTCGCGCCGCAACCAGCAGAGATCAGATAAAATCGATCGTCAAGCCCAAGAGCGTCTTTTAGGCTCTGCCTTGCTTTTTCGTAGCGTTTTTGCGTCTTTAGCGCGTTTGAGGCGCTTTCTGAGTGCGTGTTGGCGTAGGTTTTTAGGTATTTTGCGATCTTACGCTCGATAGGCGCGTAGGCTAGGCCCGAGGCCGTATAGTCAAAGTAGCGCACGCCTTTTTTTAAAATAATATTTTTCCTGATTTCGTCGATGCTAACCAAAATTTTTCCTTATAAAAAAAGAGATTATAACCAAAGTTGTGCTAAAATGGGCTAAAAAGGAGCAAAAATCTACGCCTTAAAATCAAGCTACGCGCGCTTTAAGCACCTTGATGTCTTGCAGCTTATTTACTTTCATCTAGTCTTTGACGCGCTAAAATTTGAAGCGAATTATTACGATATTTTCGAGGCGATAGAGAAAGAAATTTTAGATAAATTTGAAGATCTGTCTCTCAAATTTAGCTTTGACGCGCCTTTTGAAAACGAGCTTAAATTTGCCCTTTGCAAGCTTGCTAAAAACGACCGCAAAAAATACGCTCTAAATAAATTTCTGCCCCGCCCCCTCATCCTAAAAATTTACGCCGCCGCGATAAACTCAGGCGTAGTCAGCATCGAAAAGACGCTGGAAAAACCGCGCGTAAAAAGCAAATATCAAAAAGCCAAAAAGCTGCCCGAGCGCGATAAGGCGCAGGATAAAGTGGTCTTTAACGACAATTTTACTAGGTTTTGGTTTTATTTCATCGAGCCAAATTTAGCCCTTTTAAAAAACGGCGAAAAAGGCGCTTTGATGGAGATTATCAGACGCGAGTTCGACTCGTACGCGGGCTTTGGCTTTGAGCTGCTTTGCCGCGAGCTTTTGGCGTTTAGACTAGGCACGGAGCCTGCGCGGGTGCGCAGCCTGTGGGCGAAAAATATCGAGATAGATATATTTTTGAGCCTAGGCGGACGCATCATCGTCGGAGAAGCTAAATTTAAAGAGCATAAAATTTGCAAAAACGTGGTAAATTTACTCCTTAAAAAATGCGAGCGACTAGGCTTCGTGCCGGACGCCGTCGCGCTATTTTCCAAAAGCGGCTTTAGCAACGAAGTAAGCCGCCTAAAAAACGACCAAATTTTACTTTTTGATTTAGAAAATTTCGAGGAGCTTTTATGACCCAGATCGACAAAACCAGCGTCCAAGACGGACTAAAAAGCCTGATCGAGCAGACCTATCTGATAGAGCGCGAGTATAAAAACCTGACCGCGTCGTATGCGAATTTGCAAGGCTTTATCAAAGATATCGTGGAAATTTTGCCCAATGCGATCTGGGTTTTGGACGAGGCGGGCGAGATATTTTTACAAAACTCAGAAGCCCTAAAACTCGGGCAAATTTTAAAATTTATCCCGCAAAATGAAGGCGAGATAAGCGCTGCGGGGCAAATTTATCTCATCAAGATCGCCCAAAAAGAGGGTAAAAAAATCATCTCCGCAACCGACATAACGACCGAAAAACGCACCGAGCGCCTAGCTTCGATGGGTCAGGTCGCAGCCCACCTCGCCCACGAGATACGCAACCCCGTTGGCTCGATCTCGCTGCTAGCATCCACGCTGATAAAAAAGGCCGACGAGCGCGCTCGCCCCGTCGTCGAGCAGATGCAAAAGGCGATCTGGCGCGTCGAGCGAATCATCAAGGCCACCTTGCTTTTTACCAAAGGCCTAACGATAAACGCGCGCGAATTTAACCTAGCCGAGCTAAAAAGCGAGTGCGAGGTGGCCATAGAGTGCTACACATACGGCAAGGAGATCAAATTTAGCCTAAATTTCCCCGACCTGCCCTATGTGGGCGACCGCGATCTGCTGGCGATGGTGTTTCAAAATATGCTGTTTAACGCGATCGATGCGGTCGAGGAAAACGAGGACGACGAGGGCTGGGTGCGCGTGGACTACGAGCAGCGCGAGGGCGAGCATAAATTTGCCGTGACCGATAGCGGCGTGCCGATCAAAAACCAAGCCATGGTCTTTGAGCCGTTTAAAACGAGCAAGCTAAAGGGCAACGGCCTTGGTCTGCACCTGTGCCTGCAAATAGTCCAAGCCCACGGCGGCAGTATCGAGATCGAGCTTGAGCCAAAGAGCTTTTGCGTAAATTTGCCCGCAAAGACGCGCGGTTAGGCGGTAAATTTGATAAAATTTGATGCTCTAGGCGGAGTTTAAATTTGAACGCGAAATTTAGGGCGGCTCGCGGTTTGAAATTTGCTTCGGCTAGCCGAACAACAAACTCAAAAACAATCAAAACAAGGAGAGAAAATGAAATTTGATGCGAAAATCTTAGAGGATTTGGCGAAGTGGTTTGAGGAGCTAAAGGAGATTAAACTTAGCGAAATTTTAGCGGGCGACGCGGCAAACACCGCCTTTATCAGCGTGGATATGATAGAGGGATTTTGTAGCACCGGACCGCTAGCTAGCCCACGAGTGGGCGCGATCGCGGACGCCATAGCGCAGGCTTTTAGCGCGGCTTACGCGGCGGGCGCTAGAAATCTCGTGCTACTTGAGGATAGCCACGAGGCAAACTGCGCGGAATTTGACGCATTTCCGCCGCACGCTATCAAAGGCACCGAGGGCGCAAAGACGATACCGCAGCTGCGCGATCTACCGTTTTTTGACGAGATAAAAATCTTTCGCAAAAACTCCCTGAGCGCGGCCTACTGCGCCGAATTTAACGCGTTTATCGCGCAAAATCCGCACATAGACACCTTCGTAGTGCTCGGCGACTGCACAGATCTATGCGTCTATCAACTAGTCTCGCACCTAAAGCTTAGCGCAAACGAGTCAAACATCAGGCGCAAAGTCCTAGTACCGGCAAACCTCGTCGCCACCTACGACGCGCCGGGGCACGAGGGGGACTTTTATCACGCGATGTTTTTGCGGCATATGCAAACGGGTCTTGGCGCGCAGGTCGTACGAGGTATTAAATTTTAGCGCCGATTTTGCGAGCGGAGCGGCTAGTAAATTTAGACTGCTAGCGGCGTCAAATTTGAGCCTAAGCGCGAAATTTGGCTACTTGCCGTGCGTTTGCACAAAAGCTCTAGGATGATAAATTTGCACGCCTTTAGCCTCCGTCTGCGTGGCGGCGTAGAGGCAATCAAATAAAAAATATAGCAGCCGCATTATTTTAGGTATAATACCGGCAATGCGGAGCTGCCGCATGAAATTTTATTTTCGGAGGCGTTTTATGAAAATTTTAGGCAAAATTCGAGTCGGCGCGGCGGCGCTTGGAGCAGTGATGTGTTTTAGCGGCGCGCAGGCGCTTTATGTTATCGATTATATCGATTTTAACGAGCAGTGGTTGCGGCAGGATGCGTATAACCGTGCTATGAATCAGGCGAAGAAGAATTTAAATCCGCCCGATGATTCCGCCTATGTCAAAGACGTTAAGACCGATATACTCTATACGGGCGCGCTGGTGAGAGCGGGGGATGGTTTTTTGAATATATACGCGGACGGCGTTGAACGGCTGGCGGCGCTTTTTCCTGCGGCGCAGCGAGATGAGGGGCGGCGCTTAATCGTGGAGGGCATAGACAAGCTAGACGGTAGCGTCGAGCAGCTATACGGCATACCCAAAGAAAACGTGGCGACCGGCATCGTGGCGCTGCTAGGAGGCGCTTACGCGGCGTATTTTAATCATCCGATGCCAGATGAAGCCGTAAAGCCCGCATTTTTACAGATCGCCGAGTTTTTGCGCAAAAAACCGGAGCTGTTTGAGGGAAAAGCTACGGAAATGATGAACTCGTATCAGATATCTATGGGGCTTGGGTTTTTGCTAATGGCAATGCAGCAGGAGTTACAGCAGCATCCAAATCCGGCGCATGAGACGGAGCTAAAAGCCATAGGCAGGCTGGTTTTTAAATCATTACTAAACGTAGAACCGGAGCAAATGGATTTTACCGCATCTGGGATAGTCTTTAAATAGGCATTTTGATTTTTGCACGAGCAAAACAAAACTGCGCGCAGGCTTGCGCTACCTGTTAGGCGGCTTGCGGCGCAAAAAGTCGTCCTACCAGCGCTTTTGGCCGCAGCCAGGCAAATAGCCCAACATAAACGCGAGCCTCTTTTTTGACACACCCGACTTTTGGCCGCGACCGAGCAAATACCCAAACCGCGCTCAAGGGTCAAATTTAAATAGGTCTGCGCGCCTTGCAAAATTCAGCCGATTTTTTATTTTAAAATAGCGGGCGCATTTTTCGGCGTTTTTAAAAGCTTAAAGCCAAAACGACCTTTACGCTTTTGCTTCTAAATAAACTCTCTTGGATGATAAATTTGCACGCCTTTAGCCTCCGTCTGTGCGGCGGCGATGACGGCGGCCGCGATATCTTTCGCGCTCATCGGGCGGTAGTTCGTTAAGATAAACTTCGGCAAAAACCCAAACAGCCAAATCGTAAAGAGCTCGCCCATACGCACCTGCTCGCGCTCGCTTTTTATCGCAGGTAGCCGCGCGATTTGCACGCTCTCGTATTTTAGCGCGGCGATCTTTTTCTCCGCCTTGCCCTTTGCGCGCAGATAAAAAAATCTTGACCGCTCGTCCGCACCCTGCGACGAAATGAGCGCAAAACGGCGCGCGCCCGAGGCGATGCCCCATTTTGCGATATTTACTGGGTAGCTC
Organism: Campylobacter massiliensis; assembly: GCF_014253065.1. Classification (NCBI taxonomy): domain Bacteria; kingdom Pseudomonadati; phylum Campylobacterota; class Epsilonproteobacteria; order Campylobacterales; family Campylobacteraceae; genus Campylobacter; species Campylobacter massiliensis. Next base: position 262,327 of record NZ_JACLZK010000001.1, on the reverse strand, counting down.
ACGTCCACTTTATAAAACTGCCCGCGGCTGCCGGCTTGCTTCATCGTCGTGCCAAGCGCGCAAAATATCTCGTCTATCTCGCGCGGCGGCATGTTTTTTACGTCGCAAAAATTTACGATCTGCGTCTCTAGCTTTTCGTGGCTAAATTTTAGCTCCCTGCGCGTCCAAACGATGATTTTGTCGTAGTTTTCATTTTCGCAAAGCCCGCGAACGATCTCGCGCCCAACCGCTCCCGTAGCTCCCACGACCAAAGCCGTTTTACCCATTTTCGCTCCTTAAATTTCTTTAAATTTTAGCGCGCTTTGAGGTCAAATTTAGCTCCGATATTACGTTACTCAAATTTCACACTTCGTCGCGCGACGCATAATGCATAAATTTAGCGTTTGCCCGCGTAGTCAAATCGCGCAGCCCCCAAGCTAAACTCGAAGCTGTTTCGATCCACCGCGCCCACGCACGCGTCGCTATCGTAAAGCGCAAGCAGAAATTCCGCCATCTCCTCGCTTGAATGATAGCGCTTAAAAGCCGCGTCGTAGTCGTAGCCCGCGTCATCCGTCGCTACGGGGCCGAATTCCGTCCTAGTCGCGGCGGGCGCTAGAACTTTAGCCTGCATTTTGGCCTCTTTATCCTGCGCCAGCTCGCGGTGCAAGCCCTCAGTAAAGGCGCTTACGAAAAACTTGCTCGCGCAGTAGGTGACGGCGTTTGGCACCATGCTGTAGCCGCCAGCGGAGGAGATATTGATGAGCTGAGTGGGTTTATACTTGTAATCGCGCACGAAGAGGTGGCTTAGCAGCGTGAGCGAGATGATATTAAGCTCCAGCATCTGCGAGATTTTGGATAGATCGCGCTCGCCGACCGCGCCGTAATCCCCGAAGCCCGCATTGTTTATGAGCGCCTTTAGCTCGTAGCTTTTTAGCTCGTCCCAAAGCGCTAAGACGTTCTCGCTGCGCGCAAGGTCGCAAATTTTAACGAGGGCGTCTGATTCAGGCGAAATTTTAGCGATCTCGTCCTTTAAGCTTTGCAGAAGCTCCGCTCTGCGCGCGATTAGGATCAAATTTTCTCCGCACCCAGCAAACGCCTTTGCCGTAGCTGCTCCGATACCAGAACTCGCGCCGGTGATGACGATATATTTTTTCATTTTCTATCCTTTCTTGGTTTTTTCAGTTTGAAATTTTACTAAAGCCCGCCGCGCATTCACGCGTGAACTCATCTTAAATTTACAAATTTGCCTGCGTTTTGTGAGGCGGTTTATTCGTCGCTTACGGGCGTGCGCTTGGTATCTACCGCTTTGCCGTCCAGATAGTACCGACCGCCGGCGACGTAGTGAAGCGTCTTTAGCTCGTCAGGGATCTTTTCAAACAGCCAGTGTCCGCCGTCAAATATCCGCTCGTCCGCATACGCCGCGACGACCTCGCCGATGAAAAGATCGTAGCACTGCTCGTTGTGAGGCTCGGGGATGCGCTTGCAAACGAGCCATGCCGCGCAGCCCGCGATCAGCGGCACGCGGGAGTCATCTTGATAAAAAATTTCCACGTTTTTCATCTTGTCCGCGTTATCAAAGCGCGAGTTGTTTTCGGCGCCCAGCTCGCTAACCAGCTCCGCCTGCGCTGCCGTGGGGATCTGCACGGCGAAATACCCGCTCTTTTCGATGAGCGTCCTCGTGTACGAGCCATTGTGCGGCACGATGGTAACCTTGTCATAATCAAGCGCCTGCGCCCACGTTATCGCCATCGCATTGACGTCGTCGCCGTGTTTTGCCGATACGAGCGTGGTCGCGCCCGGGTTTAGGATGCGGTATGATTTTTGTAAATCGACTTTAATGATAGCCATTTTTACTCCTTTGACCTGGTTTTTGTTAAATTTGCCCGCTGTTTTGAGCCGCCTTAGCGGGCGCTTTTAAATTTGACTTCAAATTTACCCTGGCCTCGCCGTGCTGCCCACCCTATCTCAAATCCAAAAGCCGCAAATTTAACTAAATTTACTGCGCTTTTTGGCAGTGCTCCCCGTGCGGCACCAACTCGCAAAGGCGAGCGTATAGCCGCTTCACCTCAGCCTCGCCCGCGATCTCGCGCAGCTCTTTTTCGTGGTATTTAGCCAGCATGATGCAGCCAGCGAGCATATCCGTTTCGTGGCAGCTTCTAACAAGCGCCATTACCCCTTCCTTGGCCCCATAAGGCATCGCCATCGTGCCGAATCTAAAACATCGCCAAGCGTCCATCTCGCACGCCTTGCGCATATAGCCGACCGCCTGCTCCGGCGCGCTGCTACCGATCGCTAGCCCCAGATGCTCGCACCCTAGCGCCGAGCCCTTTTCGCATGCGGTTTCATATAGTTTTTTCGCGCGTTTTTCGTCCTTGCCGGGCGCGCCGTCAGCCTCAAAGCTCTTGCCGTACTGCACGCAAGCATCCTGATAGCCGCTATCGCAAGCCGGGCTCAAAATCTCCCTTGCGGCAACGAAATCTTTATTATTTATATGCATTTCGCCCGCCGCCGCGCATGCGTCAAATTTACCATCCTTGCACGCATCAAGCAAAATTTGCATCGCTTCGCGAATGTCTTTTTCGTTCTGCTTTTTGGTCTGTTTTTGGTAAAACAAGATCACGCGCTTGCAAGCTCTCGCGTCCTTTTGGGCGCACGATTTTTTGAGCTCCTCGTATCTAGCGCTTAAAAACGCCTCTTTTTCGGGGCTGAGTTCGCCTTTTTTAGGCTCGCCTGCCATAGCCGCGATAGCAAAAAGTATCAACACAATCAAATTTTTCATTTTATTCCTTAAATTTATTTTCTTAGCGCCCTTACCAGGCTAGCGCCTACGCCGATCGGTTCGCGCAGGGCTTTTATCTTAAATTTATTTTTCAAAATTTCGTAGCTAAACTCATCTGCAGCGTATCTTTTTATCAGTTTTAGCTTCATTGCCTTGCCTTACCAATCTAAAACGGGTACTTTTATACCTCTAAATTTTGCCGTTATTATAATGCAAATTTGGAGATTTTTACAAGGCGCCGAGGATAATTAAAGGGCAAATTTGCCCTTTAAATTTAGTTTAGTAGAAGTGATTTTATATCTATTTTTTGCTCGATCATCTTACTTTCAAGCATAAATTCTTGCGTAGCTTCAAGGGCTTTTATATCATCAGCCGTGATCTTTGAGCTAAAGTCGTACTGAGGGTACATGCTCTTTACCGCCTCTATGCTTAGCCCAGTCTCTTCGGCCGTAAATTTAAGCGCCTCGTCCTCGTTTGCCTTGATGTAGTCTAAAATTTCGTCCTGAGCCTTTTTAAATTTCTCAACTACCTCTTTATGCTTTTTATAAAACTCGCCGCTTGTTGCGGTGACGATGACCGGAGTGATGACGCCTTTGCCGGTTGTGACCACATTTAGGCCTGATTTTTGAGCGTTATAAGCAGCAGGTCCTGCAAGAAGCGCTGCATCGACGCTGCCGTTTTCAACTGCGGCTTGCGCAGCCGGAATGCCCATAGAGATGAACTCTACGTCATTTATGCTAAGCCCTCCAAGCGCTAGGTATCTAACCAAAAGCTCGTTTAAGATCGTGCCCTTTGGACCTGCTACTTTTTTACCTTTTAGATCTTTTGGCGACTTTATGTTTTGGTCCTTAGAAAATATCACAAATGCCTCTGGCGCCCTTGAATAGGCACTTATGATCTTTATATCAGCCTTATTTGCCGCTGCAAGTATGACCGAAGTTCCGCCCACGCAGTTTAGAAACTGGAGCGAATTTGAAGCGAGCGCTTGCGTTTGTTTAGCGCCCGAGGTGATCTCGGAGTACTCGACCGGCACGCCAAAAGACTTCGCGTAAAAGCCTTTAAATTTATCGACGATCGATGGGACATTTAGCGGCGATTTGACGTAGGTCATGCCGATCTTATCTAAGCCTTCGCTTGCGTTTGCGACTAGACAAAACAAAGAGGCCGCACACAAAACCTTGAAAAACTTTCTCATATTGCTCCTTTAAAAATTTTATAAATTATATAATTTTTTGCTTCATTTTAGTTTTAGTTATCATTTTTTATTCTAAATTTCACTCAAAATTTTGCGTTTTACGGCTATTAGCTCCTCGCTTAGCAGATCTCTTGGCCTTGCTGAATTTGATAGATCGTAGTTTGATTTTATCCCGCCCTTTTCAAGCAAGATGATCTCATCAGCCAAAAACAGCGCCTCGTCTATGTTGTGCGTGACGAAAAGGATAGTTTTGCCGGCTTGTATTTTTAAAATTTCAGCCTGCATGCTAGCTCTCGTAAATGCATCAAGCGCAGCAAACGGCTCATCCATGAGGATCAAATTTGCCTCGTACGCAAGCACCCTTGCAAGCGAAACGCGCGAGCTCATGCCGCCGGATAGCTGCGAAACGGCGGCAAATTTAAAGTCGCTAAGCCCTATCATAGATATCAAACTATCGATCTTTGCAGCCTCTATCTCCTGCTTTTTAAGCGGAAAAACGATGTTTTCATAGACGTTTAGAAATGGCATAAGGCGGGCCTCCTGAAATACAAAGCCGATCTTTGCTGGCTCTTTAAATTTTATCTCGCCAAGGCTAATGCTCTCAAGGCCAGCAACAAGCCTTAAAAGCGTCGTTTTGCCACATCCGCTTCTACCAAGTATGACGGTGATCTTATCTTTTTTTATATTTAAATTTAGCTCTCTCAAAACGTCGATACGCTTCTCACCGATATAAAAATGCTTGGATAAATTTGAAATTTCTATCATTTCTCACCTCGCAAAAGGCTAAATTTCGCTATCAAAAGCAAAAAGAGCCTATCTATGAGCACGCCGCAAATGCCGATCGTAAAAATGCCTACAAATATCCTATCCGCACGCGAAAGCTCCTCAGCGTCAAGTATGAGGTAGCCCAGCCCGCTTGAAGCCGCTATCATTTCAGCTCCGATGATCGCGCGCATGGCGTAGCCAAAGCCTATTCGCATGCCGACAAAGATATCTTTTAGCGCGCTTTTTAAGATGATCTTGTAAAAAATTTCAAATTTGCTAAAGCCAAAAATTTTGCCAACCTCGATGAGCTTCACGTCACAGCTCGTTAGCCCCTTTTGGATACTTAGAAACATCGGGAAAAACGAGGCTAAGACGATAATAATGATCTTTGGCGTCTCGTTTATACCAAACCAAAGCACCAAAATGGCTATTAAACTAAGCGGAGGGATGTTTCTAAAAAACTCTAGTATCCACTCGTAATAAACGCTGATCTTTGGCAAAAGTGTCGCTATACCGCCAAGCACGAGCGCTAGGGCAAAAGAAAGAGCATATCCTACAAATATGCGCTTAAAGCTGGTGATCGTATGCGTGGCAAGCTCGCCGCTTAGGCTCATGCTATACATCGTCTTTAGCGTCGCTGCCGGACTTGGCAAGATATACGGCGTGAAAATTTCTAGCTCGCAAACGACCTGCCAGAGGGCAAAGATCGCTAAGATCAAAATGCTCTTTTTAAAAATCTCCCTCACAGCCCATCTCCGTTGTGACAGCCGTTTTCGCAGTACAAAAGCTCGATGATCCGGTAGTTTTTAAGCTCGCTAAATTTATATGAAAGGGCATTTTCTATCTTCTCTTTGCTACCAAGGCTTAGAGTTTTTACGCCCAAATTTGTGAAAAAGCCCGGCGGTACCGGACTTTGCTCGATACTGCGCATCTTTAAATTTATAGCGTTTTGCTCCCTAAAGCTTTTCCACGTCAAAAATGTGGTTCGCGCTAAATTTAGCCTCCTGCCAAGCTCAGCCAAGTCCTCGCAGGGCGTCGTCACATAAAGCCGCTCGTCCTCTTTTAGCTTTGAGCTAAGCTCGATGGCGCTTTCTATTAAAATGGGATTTAAATTTGAGATGAGAGCGGCTTGCTCTTTAAAATTTGCTCTGACGAAATTTACAGCCCTCGGACAGCGACTATCAAAGATGAGCTCGCTTTGTGTAAGGCCATTTTTGTATGCGTTTTTTACGCTTTGGACGTGGTCTTTTTCGCACTCTACTACGCTAAAACCTTTGTTTTGTAAAATTTCTTTAAGCGCCGCAAAGTCGTAGATGTTTTTTACAATAGGATTTAGCCAAACCAGTTTTTTCATAAGAGCTCCCGTCAAATTTAAAGACAAAATGTAATAATTGAAATCAGAATTGTATCATTTGAAAGCAAAAAGACGGCTTTGGAAGCCAAATTTATAAGAAAACGGCTAGACTTTTACGTCCGGCTTTTGCTTTTTTTGCGATTTACCACGAGTCTTAGTATGCTTTTTTAAGCCTCATTAGCTCTTTTAGCACGCTTTCTCGCGTGTTTTCTTTAAATTTAAGCCCAAAGCTTGCCGATAAATCAGTCAAATTTGATTAATCTTGCGTCGTCAAATTTAAATTCAAAAAGCGCTCGCGAGACAAGCCGCTTTTAAATTTTACGACGGGAGCTACCGTGCGGGTAATGACCAAGCTAAATTTAAAAGCAGCGAAGTATAAACCAAAAAGACGAGCCGTAAATTCTCAAATCTAAACAGCCTGCCTTAAGCCTAGCGCCCTCTCCTCAAAACCCTCACCCACGATAAACTCCGTCGTATATACCAGCGCGCGGCCTTCCTGCGCGTCTTTGATACGGATGATCAGGCGTTTGTTGTTTTTATCGGCTGCGGCGCGGTGTTCGCCGATGGCGGCACGGTAAATTTGCGTGATGAGATCCTTGCCCGTTTCGTCCAAATTTAGCTCCAAAACCAGATCCTCAAGCTCTCTTTTGACTCTGTTTTCGCTAGACGTCTGGCCGTTTTGGTAGCTGCCGCCGCTACTTTCCTTGCGCTGTTTAAAGCTTCTGCTTTGGAAATTCATATCGCGCGCATCCTCTAGGCTCACGACGTCGATGAGGTTTATGCGAGCGCCCTGATCGTCGCGGCTGTAGCGCACCTTAAAGGCTAGCGGAGCGTTCTTTTGCTCGTCGCTTAGGCTATCGATGAGCCCCTTTTCGGAGTCAAACGCCGCAACCTTAAACGTGCTAAAAAGATCCATGATGCTTAGCATCATAAACTCTTTGCCGCTCTTTTTGCTCGTGATGCTGGCGACCTCTCTGATCTTGCCGACGACTAAGATCTCGCTGGTCTTATCTATCTTGCCAAAGTCTTTGCTAGGCGTGTGTTTTATCTGTTCGATTTGCTCTTTGTATTTTTCGAGCGGATGCGAAAAGTCCATACCCATAGCCTCATCTAGCGTCAAAATTTTATCCAAATTTATGCGCATGAACTGCCCGTCTTTGGAGTAGCGAACCTTAAACGCATGCGGCAGATCGCGCTCGTCCGCACTCATCGACTCGACCGCGCCAAGACCTCTGTCAAAGACCGCGATCTCGACCGTGCCGTGAAAGTCAAGCATCTCGATCGTGCCCATTTTTTTGCCGTTTTTCTTGCTGATCCTGGTCGTTAGGTCCTCTATCTTGCCCACGAGCAGCATCTCGCCATTTTCTGGTAGCTCGTCAAATTTATCGCTTAGCGTGTATTTTATCTTTGAGATTTGCTCGCGGTACTCGTCTAGCGGGTGGCCCGAGAGGTAGATACCCACGCTTTCTAGCTCAAATTTGAGCTTGGTTTTTAGTTCTAGCTCGGAGTCGTCGCGCACGAGACTAGTTTTAACCGTGCCCATACTCTCATCGTCGCCAAAGAGGCTCTCGGCCGCGTTTTTCTTGATAGTTGCGGCATTTTTGCACGCCTCTACGATGTTATCTAGGTTATTTAGCATCATCTTGCGCGTTAGGCCGAAACTATCAAACGAGCCCGATTTTATCAGGCTTTCAAAGACTTTTTTATTTACCTTAAAGTTATCCACGCGCGAGACGAAGTCGTCGATATCCTTAAACTCGCCCTTGGCCTGCTCCTCTAGGATATTTTCGATCGCCGCGCCTCCGACGCCTTTTATCGCGCCTAGGCCATAGATGATGGCGTCCTTGCCTCCTTCGCTAACGACTGAGAATTCTTTGGCAGATTTATTGACCGACGGCGGCAGGATAGCGATATCTAGGCGCTTACACTCGTCGATGTAGCGCGAAATCTTATCGGCGTTGGTCTCCTCGCTCGTGATGAGAGCCGCCATAAATTCGGCCGGATAGTAAGTCTTCATATAGGCCGTCTGAAAGGTCACGTAGGTGTAGGCCGCGGCGTGGGATTTGTTAAATCCGTACGAAGCAAAGTGCAAAATAAGCTCAAACAGCTCGTCGGCCTTTTTGCCGTCTAGCCCCTGCGCCTCGGCGCCTTCGATAAATTTGCCCTTTAGCCTATCCATCTCCTCTTTTATCTTTTTACCCATCGCGCGGCGCACGAGATCCGCGCCCCCCAAAGAAAAGCCGCCGATAGTCTGCACGATTTGCATAACTTGCTCTTGATATACGATAACGCCGTATGTGGGCTCTAGTATCGGCTGAAGCTCGGGGAAAATGTACGTGATAGGCTCCAGGCCGTGCTTGCGCTTGATAAAATCAGGAATAAGATCCATCGGACCCGGACGGTAAAGCGAGATCATCGCGATGATATCCTCGAAGCAGTCGGGGCGCATATCGGCTCCGACTTTTTGCATACCTTCGCTCTCTATCTGAAACAGTCCCAGCGTCTGGCCGCTACTAATCGTCTCGTAGGTTTTGGGGTCGTTTTTATTGACCTGCTCCCAGATGATTTCCTTGCCAAATCTCTTTTTTACGAGCTTTACGGCGTTATCTATCACGGTTAGAGTCTTTAGCCCCAGGAAGTCAAATTTGATGAGGTCGACGTCCTCTAGGTACTTTAGGCTATACTGCGTGACGAAGTGATCCTCCTCGGCGTTTGGCTGACGAAAAAGCGGGGTTTTGTTCCACAGCTCCTCGTTTGAGATGACCACGCCCGCCGCGTGCATGCCGGCGTTTCGGTTTAGACCTTCGAGGTCAAGGGCGAATTTCCAAATTCTATTTGCATTTGAGTTTGTCGCTATCAGCTCGCCGATCTTTGGCTCTTTTTCAAAGGCCTGTTCTAGCGTGATGCCTAGCTCGTCAGGGATGAGCTTAGCCATAGCGTCGGCCTCGGCATAGGGCATGTCGCATACTCGCGCGACGTCTCGGATGACGCCTTTTGCCAGCAGCTTACCGAAGGTTATGACTTGAGCCACGTTAAATTTGCCGTACTTTTCGATGACGTAGTCGATGATCTCGCCGCGGCGGTTTTGACAAAAGTCCACGTCGATATCGGGCATGCTCACGCGCTCCGGGTTCAAAAAACGCTCGAAAAGCAGGTTATAGGGCAGCGGATCCAGATCCGTGATCTTTAGACTATAGGCTACTAGGCTGCCCGCCGCCGAGCCGCGTCCCGGGCCTACCGGCACGCCGCGCTTTTTAGCTTCATTTATAAAGTCCCAAACGATCATCATATAGCCCGGGAAGTTCATCTTGTTTATGATATCTATCTCGCGCTGCAGACGCGTCCTATACTCCTCGTGGCGCTCTGCGGGGACGAATTTAAGCCTATCTTCTAGCCCCTGCCTGCACTCGTGCTCAAATAGCACGCTGTCGTTTGGTATGCTGTAGCGTTTATCAGGCTCGGGCAAGCTCAAATTTCGCTCGGCGGCGTATTCGAGCGTAAATTTAAAATTTGGCGGCGTAGCGTCGCCTAGCTTGATAGTGAGGTCGCATTTATCTACGATTTCTTGCGTATTTGTGACGGCTTCGGGGATATCGGCGAAAAGCTCGCTCATCTGCGCGGGCGTCTTTACGTAAAACTCATGCACGCTGTGGCGCAGGCGGTTTGGATCGTCGAGCAGTTTGTTCATCGCGATACACATGAAAACCTCGTGCGCGTCGGCTCTTTGCTTAAACGTATAGTGCGTGTCGTTAGTTGCGATGACCTTGATATTTAGCTCTTTTGCTAGGCGCAGGATTTCATCGTCTATCCTACGCTGATCGCCGATGCCGTGGCGCATGATTTCTAGGTAAAAATCATCGCCAAAGACATCTTTATACCACAGCGCGGCTTCTTTCGCCGCCTCATATCCGCCTGCGCCGAAACGCAAATTTCGCTCGCTTTGGTTGAGGTTCCAGTTCACCTCGCCTTGCAGGCACGCCGAGGAGCAGATGATGCCTTCGCTGTGCTCTTTTAGTATCTTTTTGTTGATACGCGGATAATAATAAAACCCCTCGATATAGCTCATGGAGCTCAGATACATCAGGTTTTTGTAGCCGATTTCGTTTTTTGCGATGAGGCAGAGGTGGAAGCGCTGCTTGGTGCTTTTATCTCCCAGCTCCTCGCCGTTGTGGATGTAGGCTTCGATGCCGATTAGCGGCTTTATGCCTTCATTTTTCATCGTTTTATAAAAGTCTATAGCGCCGAACATATTGCCGTGGTCGGTGATGGCTGCGGCTTTGACGCCTTGTTTTTTTAGCGTCTTAGCTAGCTCTTTGATACGGTTGGCTCCGTCTAGCAGCGAATACTCCGTGTGCAGGTGCAGATGCGTAAAATCTGTAAAATCGCTCATTTTTCGTCCTTTTTAATGCTTTTGATTTTACAGAAACTTTGCTTTTAGGCGGATAAATTCGGCCCGGCCTAAATTTAGGCAAGCGCGGGAAATAGGCTGCTTGAGCGAGTTTTTCGTAAAATTTAGACTGGAATTTTTACAAAAATTTGCTCAGGCTTTGCCGTCAAATTTTAACCCGAATTTGACGCTCGGATTTTTGGGCCGGCGGCGTAAAATTTGCAGTCGGCGACGCGTATTTGATCTAAATTTACGACTCAAAATTCGGCTTAAATTTGAGCGGCAAATTTGACGCAATCTCGCGGACGGACGTAAATTTTGCTAAAATTCGGGTAAATTTAGCAGGTAGCGGGAGTAAAATTTGAATACGGCAGACAAAAAAGACTTAAATTTCACGAATTTAGGCTCGGATAAATTTGAGAGGGATTACGATAAAGAGCCGATAGTTATCAAAAACTACGAGAGGTTTTTTGTTGCAAATTTACTTCCGTTTTGTATTTTCGCAACGGTCGTTGTAATGCTCGGACTTGATTATTTTTGGCCTGAATTTGACAAAACGCCTCGTCAGATTTTAGTAAATAACATTATTTTGGGATACTTTATCGTGCAAGGACTGCTATATATCATCATCTCGTATTACGTTTGCGTGATAAAAAATAGATTTGAGGTGAAATTTACCTCAAATTTTATTTGCTTTTACAAAAATGATAAAATCGAAAGAAAATTAGCGTCCTGCGATCTAAATTTATCTAAGAGTTTTTGGCTGATGCCCTCTTCGCGCATTATAGAGATTATTTTTATACTCATGTGTATTTTGATTTTGTGCATAGGCCTTTGGTATTTTATTGTTATTCCTATTGCGCTTAATATTTTATTTAAGCTATTTTTTCATATCGTTTTTTCTGGCAGATTAAAGGGGTTTTCAATATTTTCAGCAATTGTGATTAACGGCTTGCCCCAAAGCGATCAACAGCTTCAATATTCTGGTTACTTGACTGGGCTAGTAGCAAACAAAAACTATCTTTTATACATAATCGATAAGAAAACTTATATAGAAGTAAAGGAGTATTTTGAACAAAAAAGCGATATCGAAATGGATAAAATCAAAAAATATTATTTCTAGCGGACCATTTTTAAGCCGGATGCTCCATATCGTCAAATTTATCGTTTAAAATTCTATCAAACAAATTTCTCTTTAAACATCTCAAGCAAATTGGATAGGCTTTCGCATTTTGATGCGTCAAGGCCGAGTTTAAGGGCAGCAAATTTATAGTGGATTTTGGCACCGTCCGCTACGCTTACCGCCGGTGCGCTCGAGCTTTTGGATAGCTTTTTGCCGCCATGCGCTAGCAAGCCGTGATGGATGAAATTTGCGCCCGCAAAATCGTAGTCCAGTATCTGCGCCATGTACTTTTGCGCCGCCGAGCACGCGAGCAGATCCTCGCCTCGCACGAGCAAATTTATGCCTAAGATCTCGTCATCCACGAGGCTAGCGAGATTATACGCGGGCGTATCGTCCTTTTTCCAAACGACGAAATCGCCCAAAATTTGCGCCAAATTTATGCTCTGGGTTTGCGCGAATTTTTCCGTTTCAAACACAGTCTCGTCCGTCAAATTTAGGGCGCCCAAATTTGCCGAATTTAAAATGCGTTCTTCCGAATTTTCTACCTCATTTAGGTTAAATTTCTTATCGCCAGGTTTCCCTCTGTCCGAGCCGAGCAAATTTGCCGATTTTTTTAAACCGTTTGCCACGCCGTCTTGCGCTGCTTGCTCATTACCGCAAAGCCCGCCCGCCAGGCTCATCTCTCCGCTGGAGCCGCACCCCAAAGCATCAAAATTTATCAAATTTTGCCCGACTAAAATTTCCGCCCCGTCGATGGTGCTTAGCCGCATGGTCGTTTCGTCTTTTTTAAATTTAAGATTTTTCTCCGCGCAAACCCGCGCGTAAATGCCGTTTTTAAACGAATTTTTCATCGAGTGCGAGCACTCGCAAGCATAGCAAACGCCTTTTTGCTCGAGCTTTTTTAGCGCGTTTTGGTAGGCATCAAGGCGAAATTTGGAGCTAAATTTACTCTCAAATTCCTCCACTCCGCCGGGACCGCCGTCAAAATCAATGCCCAACATATCAAGCACGCGAAAGATATTTTCCACGTATTGCCTGCGGTAGCGCGGCAGGTCGTAGTCGTCGATCCTTAAGTACAAAATCCCGTCAAACGCACGAGTAAAAAGATAGGTCAGCAAGAAGTTGTAAACATTGCCCGCGTGCAAAAAGCCGCTTGGCGTCGGAGCGATACGAGAGGTGATTTTTTGGTTCATTTGGAGTGAAATTTGGTTAAAAAGCTTAAATTTAAAAATTAGTTAAAAGCCGTCAGATTTGACGGCCGGATTATTCTTTAGGTTTAGATTCGTTTACTCTTAGAGCTCTGCCGCCTACTTCCTTGTTGTTTAGCGCTTCGATCGCTTTTAGCGCGTCTGCATCGTTTTCTATCTCGACGAATCCGAATCCTTTTGAGCGATTCGTGTCGCGATCTTTGACGATTTTCGCGCGTTTTACTTCGCCAAAAGGCGCAAATGTATCCTTAAGCTCTGCCTCAGTCATGCGATATGACAAGTTACCGACGTAAATATTCACAGTAACGTTTCCTTAAATCAAATTCCCGATAAATCGGTTAAGAGATGATACCTGAATTTAAATAAAAAAGCTAGATAAAAATTGATATTTTTATAATTTTTTGTAAATTTAAACCTCAAGAAACGCTTTTAAAAATTTATTTTTTATTTGGCGGTTTTTGACTAGGTAAATTTTGCCGTAAATTTAAAGCATTTTGGTCGTGAAACGTCGGCCGATCAGCGCAAATAAATTTATAATTGAGCCAAGAAGCGCGATTTTATCGGCAGTTTACATAATTTCACGGCCGCAAATTTAACGTTTGCACGCTTTGTTTAAATTTAAGCCGCGCCTTCGATAAAAGCAAAACGCGCGGCCTTCGTTAAATTTGAACCATCAAATCGTTATTTAACAAACAAGAGTCCGTTTTTCACTTCGTTATAAACTTGCTCGCCGTTTAAAACCTTAACCAGCTCCAAAGCAAACTCCATCGCGGTGGCGGGGCCTTTTGAAGTGATGATATTTCCGCTTTGCACGACGTTTTTATCGCTCACGTACGTTCCGCCCTCGACGCTAGCCTCACAGCTAGGATAGCATGTATACTCGCCCCTCATGATCTCCGCCACTCCAAGAGCTATCGGCGCGGCGCAAATGGCGGCGACGAATTTGCCTTTTTTATCAAACTTTTTGATCGTCTCTCTCATTTTTAGATTACCTGAGATATTCGTGACGCCCGTATACCCGCCCGGCAAAACCAGCATATCGTACTCCTCGATTTCGAGGTCATAAAGCGTCATGTCGCAGACGAATTTCACTCCGTGAGCACCCGTGATAGGTAGCTTGTCAAGGCCTACTATATGGGCCTCCACGCCGCCTCGTCTAAGCACGTCCACGATGCTAACGCCCTCTATCTCCTCAAACCCGTCGGCAAAAATCACGGCAACTTTTTTCATAATTTTCTCCTTAAATTTTCGGATTATTATACTCTCGTTTGCTAAATTTGCGCTATAATCGCGCCACTTTAAATTCGAAAGGAAGGAAAATGGAAGTAAAGATTACATATTGCAATTCTTGAAACTATAGACCGGTAGCTTCTCGTGTAGAAGAAGAATTTTTAAGTCAAATTCCAGGTGCTAATATTAGCAAAATCGTCGGTAGCGGCGGAAACTTCATAGTTGAAGTAGACGGAAAAGTAGTCTTTTCTAAAAAAGATCTCATCGGTACGGACGTAAACGCCCTGCCAAATCACGAAGAGATCGTTGCTTTGGTCGATAGCGTTAAAAAATCAGCCTAAAGTCTAAGCTAAGGCTTAGGCCTTGGCTTTTATTTCTTCAAATTTTATCTCGTTTTTTTCATATTTTTCAGCAAATCGTTTATACGCCTCTCAAAAATTTTCCATCTAGTTTCGTTTCCGTATTTTTGAAACAAATTTAACGCTTGGCGGATCAAAATTTCTTGTTCACGCTTTATGAGTAGATATTCAAAAAGCTGGTCAATCACCGCTAGGCCGTTTCGCTCCAGCATCAAATCAATCAAATTTCGTTCGGTTTTTATCTCCTCAAAAAAACTAAATATCGCTCTTAAATCGCTCGCTAAATTTTCGCAAAGCGCTGCCGTGTAGGTATTTTCGTTGATTTCATAGTAAGCCGTTTTGGAGTCTATGATAGATGAAATTCTATCCCTAAAATGGCATTCGTATTCTTTGGGTTTTGAGATAAATTCTTTGCCAGTCGCAGCGTCTATAAAAGCGCCGTAAATGCCGCAATTTACGTAAAATCTAGTTTCAGATGCGGTATTGCCGCTACTTTTTTGAAAATTTACGACATAGATAAATTCGGGAGTATTTTTGTAGAAATTTAGCCCGTTTTTGGTAAAGCCGTTATCTTTAAACAGCGGCTTTACTTGGGCTATAAGCTCGTCAAATTTTGCTTTCATCAAATTTGACGACTGCGGTTATTTATTTGCGCGCTCGATGTATTCGCCGCGGACGGTATCTACGCGGATGACCTCGCCTTCAAGCACGTGGAAAGGTATCTGCACGACCGCGCCGCTCTCAAGCGTAGCAGGCTTTTTACCGCCTTGGGTGTCGCCTTTGAAATTCGGCGGAGTCTCGACGATCTTTAGCTCGACGACCTGCGGTACTTCTACGCCGATAGCCTTGCCGTTGTGAAACAAAATCTCAACCATCATACCGTCTATCATCCATTTTTTGACATCACCCACGTCCTCGTCGCTGATCGCTACTTGCTCGTAGGTCGCAGTATCCATAAACTGGCAGAACTCGCCGTCGTCGTAAAGATACTGCATCTCTTTTTCTTCCAAATTCGGCTGATCGCATTTGTCACCAGCGTGGAACGTCTTTTCAAGCACTTTGCCGTCGATGAAAGATTTGATTTTCGCGCGAACGAAAGCCGCTCCCTTGCCCGGTTTTACGTGCTGATACTCGACGACTTTATACGGAACGCCGTCTAGCTCGATCTTTAGTCCTTTTTTTAGGTCGCCCATAGAATAGGTTGCCATTTTTTCTCCTTGTGGTTTTAAAGGGTGATTATATCAAAAAAGCTTTTAGTTTAGTTTAAGAAGCGGCGAGGCGGCAAATTTGACCGCGCTCGCCGAAGCAAACCTCAAATTTAAGGCTTAAATTTGAACTCGCCTTTTTCCTTGCTTCGCTCGGACTGCGAGTGGATTTCTCTCTTCATCTGTTCGCTTACGCTAGGATCGTCTTTTTGTATCTTTTGAAATTTCTTTTTTTCGGTCAGAATTTTCTCGAAATTTTTCGTAGTTTGCTTTTGCACCTGACTCTCGCAACCCGTAAGCAAAAGCAAAATCGGTATAAAAAGTAAAAATTTCATATTTAAGCCCTCCTTAAATTTAAGCCCGAATTAGGGCTTAAATTTAGACAACTGCGTATTTTGCCCATACGCAAACGTCAAGATCGTTTAGCTTAGCCAGCGTTTCTTTGGTTATCTTTTCATCGACCAACACGACCGCGAGCGCCATACCGTGATCGTCGCGTCCTAGTCGGAAATCGGCGATATTGATCTTTTCTTCGGCGAGGATAGACGAAATTTTAGCGATAACACCCGGAACGTCGTTGTTTTTAAAGATAATCATCTTACCTTTAGGCTTAAAGTCGGTCTTAAAGCCGTTTATCGTCACGATGCGTTGCTGATTTTCGCCAAATACCGTTCCGCCGATCGTCACGACGTCGTTTTCGGTCGTGATACGAACGGTGATTTTATTTTTGAAAATACTATTGCCGCCGACGCTGCTCTCCGTCGTGATACCCTTTTCGTCGCACAAAAATTTAGCGTTTACGTAGTTTATCGTATCGCCCAAACTCTCTTTTAAAGCGCCCACGATCGCAAAGGTAAGCATAGAGTTAGCGTACTCGCTGATAGGGCCGTGCGTCTCGATACGGATAGCTTTGATAGCTTTTTTGTTGATCTGCGCGGCGAGAAAGGCCATCTTGCTCGTAAGCTCGATATAAGGCTCTACGAAAGGCGGCAGGTCCTCCGTTTTTATCGGTAAATTTAGCGCGCTAGGATAGCTGATGCCGCGAGCCGCCGAGATAGCCTGCTCGGCTGCGGCGATAGCGATATTAGCCTGAGATTCCAACGTATTTGCGCCAAGATGCGGCGTGACGCTGACGTTATTTAGCTCAAGTAGCGGATGATCCGTCGCCGGTTCCTTCTCAAACACGTCGATGCCCGCAAACGCTATCTTGCCGCTTTTTAGGCCGTTATATAGCGCCTCTTCGTTGTAAAGGCCGCCGCGAGCGCAGTTTATGAGGCGCACGCCGTCCTTCATCTTTGCGATCTCCGCCTCGCCGATCATGTTTACGGTTTCTTTATTTTTAGGAGTGTGTATGGTGATGAAATCGCACGCAAAGATATCGTCAAAATTTCGCGTATAAACGCCGCCCATATCGGTTACTTTCGAGGGATCTATATACGGATCGTAGGCAACGATTTGCATACCGAAAGCCGCAGCCCTAGTAGCCACGCGAGAGCCGATGTTACCAAAGCCGATGACACCTAGAGTCTTGTTAAAAAGCTCGACGCCGTACCATTTCTCGCGTTTCCAAATTCGGTCGATTTTTAGATCGTTGTGAGCGTACGGAAAAGAGCGGGCGGCGGCTAGCATATGAGCCATCGTTAGCTCTACCGCGGCGATCGTGTTTGCCGTAGGGACGTTCATCGCGATAATGCCGCGTTTTGAGCAGCCGTCGATATCTACGTTGTCGACGCCCACGCCCGCGCGCACGAGAGCTTTTAGATTTTTGGCTGCATTTAAAAATGCCTCGCCGACCTCGGTCGAGCTTCGCGTGATGGCCACGTCAGCCTCGCCTAAAATCTCCAAAAGCTTGTCTTTAGGCATACTTACCGCATCGATTACTTTTATATCCTCTTCGCGATTTAAAATTTCAAAGCCGACTTTATGTATTGCGTCGCACACTATTATCGTTTTCATAGCTTGATCTCCTTGAAGGTTGAGCGTATATCATACGCTTTAAGTTCGTTTATAACGCGGTTTAAAACGCCGTTATCTTGCGTGTTGATGTAAATTAAATTTTGCGAATTTTCTTTTACTACGCTAAAATCTACGGGTATGTTTTTTAATGTTTGAGTAAGGCAAAACATCGAATAGATATCGTTTTTATCAATCATTAGCTGATAGGCTGTTTTTATGACGGATTTTGAGTCGTCTTTAAATTCTACAAATATCTCGTTGCTTGCCAAAGCATATTTTCTAGGAGCTAAATTTGCCATTTCGCCGACCCAAGAAGCTAGGTTGCCGGACAAATTTCGCTCCTCATTATTTTCCGATATCTTTAGCTCCGCAGGCGCGGGCGCTTTTAAATTTACATCCGCATACTTATACAGCAAAGCGCCGCATATACAGACGAAAATCAGCACAAAAGCCATCGCGCCCCAGAGCAGATATCGCTTCATTTATTTACGATAGCTGCTCTTTGATAATGTCGCCCAAAGTAACCTTATCGTCGCTATTTATCTCGTTTAACACCTCGCGCTCTTTTTGTCTTGCAAGGCGTCTTACGCTTAGGCGAATTCTATTTTTCTTCTCATCGATAAAGGCTATCGCAGCTTCAATATTATCGTTTATGTTTAGACTTTCAGCGCTTACACTACCGAGGTCTTCTTTGCGGATGAGCGCATCGACGTTATCGCCAAGCTCTACAAATACGCCGAAATCTTTAATATCGCGAATTTTACCCGTTACGATGTCGCCTACGCTAAATTTTTTAGCATAGGCTTGTACAGGACTTTGTTTTAGATCTTTTTGGCTAAGCGAAATTTTTTGCTCGTTAGAGTCGATTTTGATTATTTTTACCTCGATCTCATCGCCTACTTTAAATAAATCTTTACACTTGTCGTTTCTATCCCAAGAAGCGTCTTCGTTGTGAAGCAAACCCTCTACTCCGCCGATTCTAACAAATGCCCCAAAGTTCGTCACGCTAGTAACTACGCCTTTAGTAATGTCGCCTTCTTTAAATTTGGCCTTAAATTCGTCAAACGGTTTTTTGAGTAGGTTTTTTAGGCTCACTCTTAAGCGGCGATCTTTTGCATCTATCTCGATAACCTCGACGTCAAGCTCCTCGCCCTCGCTGATGTGATCTTTTGGATTTTTGATATTTTTATCCCAAGAAATTTCAGAAATGTGCAAGAACCCCTCTATATCATTGCCAAGATCGACAAAAGCGCCGTAAGGCTCTATGTTGCTAACGGTTACCTTGATAGTATCGCCCACCTCAAGACCGTCTTTTATCTCTTCCCAAGGATCAGGAGTCGCAGCCTTGATAGATAGAGACAGGTGCTTCTTCTCATTATCGTATTTGATAACTTTTACTAAAACCTTATCGCCCTCTTTGTAGATAGAGCCAGGATTTACAGGTCCTTTATAGCTTATCTCGCTGTAGTGCACGAGTCCGTCTACACCGCCTACATCCACAAACATGCCGTAGGTAGTAATTTTCTTAACCACGCCCTCTATTACGTCCGTATTTTCAGCGACTGCGGATATCGCCTCTCTTTTTTTCTTTCTATCTTCGTCGAGTAGTTTTTTTCTCGATACGATGATGCTTTGCTCGTCTTTGTCTATCTTTATGACTTTTACTTTAAACGACTTTCCTACTACCGCGTTTGCGTCCTTAAAGCCGCCTTGCGAGCGAGGCAAGAAAAACTCGATACCCTCGCTATTTTGAGCAACAAAACCGCCTTTATTTTTACCGATTATTTTTACGTCGAATACGTCTTGATTTTCTTCATTATATGAATCTATGTAAGCTTTAACTTTTTCTTTTCTAAGCGCTTTTTTGTGAGAAACGATAGGTTTACCGCCTTTTGAGCCGGTTATTACGACTTTTATCGTATCGCCAGCTTTAAATTTAAGCTCTCCGTTTTCGTCTTGGATCTCGGAAATATTTAAAATTCCCTCCGATTTTTTACCGACGTTTACAAAAACCTCGTCGCCTTTAATATCGACGATTATTCCGTCGCTATCTTCTTCAGTCTTTTTAAAAGACTCCTCTAACATCGCGGCAAAATCGTCGTCTTCGATACCGTCGTTTGCCTTACTAAGCTGAACTTTTTTGTTCACCGCAGCCATCTTGTTCCTTTTGTATATATTTTGCTTTTAACACAATTAGACCCAATTTTACTTAATATTAACTTATTAGTAGATTAACTTACGAAATTTCAGGGGTAAATTTGAAATTTTGTTTAAAAAAGTAATGAGTATTTATTAAATTTGAAAGCTCTCTAGTTTATCGACAACTTTTTGGATAATCCAATCAGGCGTAGAAGCCCCGGCACTCACTCCGCAAAGACTTTTTCCCTCAAACCACGCTTTCTCAAGCTCGGATTCGTTTTCCACGAGATAGCTATCCTCGCAGGCGGTTTTTGAGATGAGATAGAGCTGCTTTGTATTTGAGCTGTTTTTGCCGCCGATTACGACCATTACGTCGGCTCTAACGGCTAAGTTTTTAACCGCTTCTTGGTTTTCAAAAGTAGCATTGCAAATCGTGTTAAAAACGCGCACTTCTTTTACGCGTAGCATCAAATAATTTACGATTTGCATAAATTTTTCGACCTTGCGCGTCGTTTGGCTGATGACGGCTACCTTTTGCGCTAGTTTTACGCCCTCTAGCTCGCTTTCTTCTAACACGACGAATACCTTACCGACGGCATATGATTTCACGCCCTTTATCTCGGGATGTTTTTCATCGCCGAAAATCACGATGTCGTAGCCCTCTTTGCTCATTTTCTCGCAAATTTGCTGCGGCTTGGTGACAAATGGGCACGTCGCGTCGATCACTTTTATATCGCTTTTTTTTAGCTCGGCCAGGTCGCCCTTTGTGATACCGTGCGTGCGTATGATCGCCTTTTTTTCGCCGTCGATTTCGTTTATGCCTTCGAGCGTTTTAACGTTAAAATTTTTATTTAGACGGTTTATCTCGTCGTTGTTATGTATGATAGGGCCGATAGTTACGGCATCTTTGGCGTTTTCGGCGATTTTTATAGCGCGCTTTACGCCAAAACAAAATCCGTAACTGCTAGCAAGCTCAATCCTCAACGCTAGCTCCCAGTTGTCTTAAAATCCCGCTAAAATTCGGAAACGAAGTCGCGATAAATTCGCTCTTTTCTATAACCATTCCGCATTTTAACCCAAGCACCGCAAAGCTCATCGCGATACGGTGATCGCCGTTACTGTCGATGATAGCGCAGTTTGCCTCGCCGCCTTTTACACTAAAGCCGTCTTCAAATTCTTCGACTTCAAGCCCGCATTTTCGCAGCCCTTGCACCATGATCGCGATGCGGTCGCTCTCTTTTACGCGAAGCTCTTTTGCGTTTCTCACGCTACTTATGCCCTGCGCATTTGCAAATGCGATGGCAAGCGCCGGTACTTCGTCGATTAGCCACGAGATATTTTCACTCACGTCCACGGCCTTTAGCGGCGCGTGTTTTATCTCGATCTCGCCGATGCTTTCGTATGTGTTCGAAATCTCTTTAAACGTTACTTGCGCGCCCATTTTGGCTAAAATTTTAAAGGCCTCCACGCGCGTTTTATTTAGCAACATATTTTTTAGCACGATGTGGGAATTTGGGATTATCGCTGCGGCTACGGCAAAGAAAAATGCCGAGCTAGGGTCGTTTGGTACGCAAATTTCAAGCGGTTTTAGCGGCGCGCTCATCGACTCAACCTTGACGCCGTGCGGTAAAATTTGCAGGCTCGCACCCATACCTTTTAGCATGCGCTCGGTGTGATCGCGACTAAGCTCAGGTTCGCTAAGCTCGCAGCCGCTCGACTTTAGCCCCGCCAAAATCAGTGCCGATTTTACCTGTGCAGAGGCGATTTTACTATCAAATTTAAAATACTCCAGCTTCTTGCCGCGGATCGCCAAAGGCGCGTGATCCCCGCCGTTTGCGCCGTCTATTTTGGCTCCAACGCTGATTAGCGGTTTAGCCACTCGCGCCATCGG
Organism: Campylobacter massiliensis; assembly: GCF_014253065.1. Classification (NCBI taxonomy): domain Bacteria; kingdom Pseudomonadati; phylum Campylobacterota; class Epsilonproteobacteria; order Campylobacterales; family Campylobacteraceae; genus Campylobacter; species Campylobacter massiliensis. Next base: position 240,757 of record NZ_JACLZK010000001.1, on the reverse strand, counting down.
ACGACGGTTTAAAAACTCGTCTCCGCTTAGCACGAAAAAGCCCTCGCTAGCAGCCAAAAATCCCATAAAAAGCCTCATTGCCGTACCCGAGTTTCCGCACTCCAAAACAACGCTAGGCTCTTTTAAATTTGCGCTCGGAGTTATGATTAGCTCGCCCTCTTTTTCCTCGATACGCGCGCCGAGATTTTTTACGATTTCTAGCGTATTTAGCGTATCTTCGGCCTTTAGATAGTTTTTCACGCGGCTTGGTTTATCGCTTAAAAGCGAAAATATCGCGCATCTATGCGAGATAGATTTATCCGCCGCGATGTTTTCCAGGCTCGCGCTTATCGGCGTTCTTAATGCGTAAACTTTCATCTTAGTCCGATATTTAAATTTTGCTTTAAAGCGTCCAAAATTTTATCCATTATCGCAGCTACTTCCTCGTCCTCGAGCGTTTTTTGTATATCTTGGAAGTTAAATTTGACGCTGAGGCTCACGTCGTCTCCGAGCTTATCGTCCGAATATATATCAACCGGAGAAAATTCTTTTAGACACTCGATTTTTAGCGCATTTATACACTCTTTTATCGCTTCAAATTTCATGGTTTTAGGCACGATTAGGCTTAGGTCTCTGCTAATAGCAGGGAATTTCGAGTAGGCTTTGACGACCGCGCCGTCAAATTTAAGCTTTTCAAACTCTATCTCGCAAAGATAGGTTCGCGGTAGGTCGCGCGCGGCTTCGACTCGCACGTCCACGCGGCCGATATAGCCAACACAAACGCCCTTTTGATAGATTTTCGCTTGTTCAAATTCGCTTAGATATTTTACGTCGTCGCACGCTTTTAGCTCAAATTCGCCGATCGTGTTTCTAACCGCCGTAGCAAAGCCCAAAAAGTCGATATCGGCTGGCTTTGCGCCGTTTAGGAGGCTAGGTTCTTTTGTCAGTCCGCTAGCTACGAAGCCAAATCTCTCGCTTTGTTCTCCGTTCTGGCTAAATACGCTACCGAATTCAAAAATTTTGACCGATTTTCGCTGATTTTTTACGTTTCGCTCGGCTGACTTTAGCAGGTGATTTGCAAGCGTCGGCCTTAACGTGTTAAGCTCACTATTTATCGGGTTGGCTATTTCAGCCTTACAAGGCGCAAAACCGAGCGCCGCTAGCTCGCCGGCGTCGTCAAATACATAATGCACGCTCTCAAAAAATCCGGCCGCGGCGGCTTTTTTACGCAAATTTAGCGCATTTTTGTAGTCAGTAAAAGTATCGTTTATACGGTTAGCTTCGCTGAAATTTAGCGGCTTTGAGGCGATATTATCGATACCGACCATTCGCACGATCTCTTCGCAGATGTCCTGCGCATTTACGATATCGTGGCGAAATAACGGCACTTTCACGTTCGCGCCCTCTTTTTCGGCATTAAAAGTTACGCTAAACCCAAGCTTTTTAAGTATCCTTACGACATCATTTTGAGCGACTTCTTGACCGATCATTTTTTGCATTTCATTCATCGTAAAGCTCACGACCTTCGGTTCGCGCGTCATCACGCTTTGCTGAGAGCCCGCATAAAGCGCGACCGATTTTAACGCGACTAGCTGCTTAAATAAAAAATCAGCGCCAAAGCCGACGTTTGGCTCGCTGCCTCTTAGCGAGCGATAAGCTTGCGCTTGCCTAGGCATTTGCTTATCCTCGTAGACCGTAGTCGCGATCACTTGGGGATCGGTGTAGCTAGCCTCTATTATGATTAGTTTGCTATTTTCGTCAAGCCTCGCCGCATCGGTCTGATACACGCCGCCAACGCCCAAAAGCTCGCCGCCGGCTAAAATTTCAGTCGCTAAATTTGCGCCCTTTTGCAGATCAAAAACCGCACGCTCGTCGTCCTTTTTGAGCTTGGCATAGTCATATGCGCTAAAAAGCACGCCGGTTGAGTGCGTAGCGTAGTCTAGCAAGCGCTCGATGCGGTTTTGCTTATCGCACTCGATCAGAGCCAAACGGATCTTCATCAGCAAATTTTCGTCAAAATACTCTTTTATCTCAAATGCTCTATACTGAAAGCTGCTTTGTAAATTTTCCTCGGCGTGGATAGCCAAGATACGCCCGATACCGAGCAAATTTTCGCCCTCTTCGTATCTGGCAGCGTCTTTTAGCGGTAGATCAAGCGCAGCCGATAGATCCCTCGCTACGCCGTAGACGCTTAGGCAGTCGCCGCGGTTTGGCGTTAGCTCGATCTCGATGATGTCGTCGTTTAGTAGCGGATATTCGCAAATTTCCTTACCCAGTTTTAGCTCGCCGATACTTTCATCTAGCGGCATTATGCCGTCGTTTGTTTTTACGAGGCCTAGCTCCACGGATGAGCAAATCATACCGTTTGACTCGACGCCGCGCAGTTTTGCCCTCTTTATCTCTAGTCCGCTTGGCATAACGGCGCCTGATAGCGCCACCGGCACAAACTGTCCGGCCTCGACGTTTTTCGCGCCGCAGACGATTTGTTGTAGCGTCTCGCCACCTACGTCTACTTGACAAACGCTTAGTTTCTCGGCGTTTTCGTGTTTTATCTTGCTTTTTACGTAGCCTACGACGATGTTTTTAGGTACCCTTATCTCTTTAAAGCTATCAACCTCAAGCCCGATCGAATTTAGCGTCTTTAACAGCGTTTCGCTCGTTACGCTCGAGATATCCAGCCATTCGTTTAGCCAATTTCTTGAAATTATCATTTAAACTGCTCCAATAATCTTAAATCTCCCTCGAAAAGCGAGCGCAAATCAGGAATTTGATGAAGCAGCATCGCAAATCTCTCGACCCCCAGTCCAAATGCGTATCCGCTTACGTTTTTGTAGCCGACGGCCTTAAAGACGTTCGGATCGACCACGCCGCATCCTAGCACCTCGAGCCAGCCCGTTTGCTTGCATACGCGACATCCCTCGCCGTGACAGAAAATACAACTGATATCGACCTCCGCGCTAGGCTCGGTAAACGGGAAAAAGCTAGGGCGAAAGCGTACTTTAACGTCGCCGAACATGTATTTTAAGAAATTTTCAAGCATTGATTTTAAATTTGCAAAGCTAACAGCACCGCCCTCCTCGACCACGAGGCCTTCTACCTGATGAAACATCGGCGTGTGCGTTAGATCCATGTCGCGGCGAAACACCGTTCCTGGCGCTATCATGCGTATCGGAGGCTTTTTACTCATCATCGTGCGCACCTGTACGGGGCTAGTGTGCGTGCGAAGGAGTCTAAAATCCTTAAAATAAAACGTGTCTTGCATATCGCGCGCAGGGTGATATTTAGGCAAATTTAGCGCCTCAAAGTTATGGAAGTCATCCTCTATGAGCGGCCCAGTCTCGAGCGAGAAATTTTGCATCATAAAGTACTCGATGATCTTATCCATCGTAGCCATCACGGGATGCAGTGCGCCCGCGCTTGAGGGCTCGTTAAATAGCGTTATATCGATGGCCTCAGCCTTCATCTTGGCTTTTATCTCGCCGCTTTCAAGCTCGGTTTTTTTAGCCGCTAAAAGCGATTCAAATTCGTCTCTTAGCTTGTTTAAATTTGCCGCAAATTCCTTCTTGGCCGCTTCGTCCATATCCTTAAGCTTAGCAAACTCAGACGTGATCGCGCCCTTTTTGCCCAGTAGCGCGACGCGAATCTTGTCTAAATCCGCCAAATTTCCGCATTTTGCGATACTTTCTCTATACTCTTGCAAGTTTTTACCTTTACTGAATTTTAGGATAGATTGTAGTCAAAATTTGATAAAATCTGCCTAAAAGGCGGGAAATTTTAACTTTTACTTGTTATAATTAAGCCAAATTTTAACCAGGAGAAAATCATGACGATATTCGAAAAAATCGTAGCAGGCGAAATACCTTGCAACAAAGTACTAGAAAACGACAAATTTCTAGCCTTTAACGACATAAATCCAAAGGCTCCGATTCATATTTTGATCATCCCAAAAAAACACTTTGAAAATTTCCAGGAGATGGACGGAGTGCTGATGGGCGAGATGACGAAATTTATCCAAGAGGTCGCGGTGCTGATGGGCGTGGATAAGAGCGGATACCGCCTGGTTACAAACTGCGGCGAAAACGGCGGCCAAGAGGTTATGCATCTACATTTTCACCTGCTAGCCGGAGCAAAGCTGGGCTGGGTAGATACCGCGACCGATCCGCAAAGTACGTTTTAAATTTTAAATTTACGCTCGAAATTTGAGCGTAAATTTGACTTAGCGAGCCGGCCGCAAGCACGGCAAGCTCGCTAAATCTCTAAAAAGACCGCCGCTTTTGCTAAGTCGAGCAGTCAAATTTGACTCCTTAAATTTAGCCTTTCAGCCACTCGTTTAAAATTTCAATCTGCGCTTTCACGCTCTCATTTGCCGTGCCTCCTTGCGACTTGCGTGCCTGCTTAGAAGCGTTTAGATCAAGAAATTTAACCGCACCCGCGTCCAAGCTTTCATCCACGCTTGCAAGCTGCTGCGCATTTAGCTCGCTCAAATCTAAGCCCAAATTTTCCGCATACGCCACGGCCTTGCCCGTGATGAAGTGCGCCCGGCGAAACGGCACGTTTTTCTCCCGCACGAGATAGTCCGCCAGATCGGTCGCCGTGAGGTGCCCGCGGCGCGTCATTGCTAGCATATTTTGCTCGTTAAATTTAGCCGTTTTTAGCATCTGTTTTAAAATTTCAAGGCTCGCAAGTGCGGTGGCGACGCTATCAAAAACGCCCTCCTTATCCTCCTGCATGTCTTTGTTGTAGGCTAGCGGCAAGCCCTTCATCACCGTTAGCAGCGCGACGAGATTGCCGTTTACGCGCCCCGTTTTGCCCCGTATTAGCTCGGCGACATCTGGGTTTTTTTTCTGCGGCATGATCGAGCTGCCCGTGCTGTACGCGTCGCTGATCGTGACAAAGCCGAACTCCTGCGAGCTCCACAAGATTAGCTCCTCGCACAGGCGCGACGCATGCGTCATCAGCACGCTTACGTTAAACAAAATCTCCAGCGCGAAATCGCGATCGCTGACGCTATCCATCGCGTTTGGCGTCACTCCCGCAAAGCCTAGCTGCTGCGCGACCAGCTCGCGGTTTATAGGATGCGGAGTGCCCGCAAGTGCAGCCGAGCCGAGCGGACAGAGGTTGTTTCGCTCGCGCGAGCTAGCAAAGCGCTCGTAGTCGCGGCAAAACATAAACGCGTAAGCTAGCAAATGATAGGCAAGGCTCACGGGCTGGGCATGCTGAAGGTGCGTGTAGCCCGGCATCAGCGTGTCCGCGTGCTCGCTAGCTATATCTCGCAGAGCCTCTATTAGTTCGCGGATTTTTTCGGCGATCTCGGCACCGCTTTTAAGCACGTAGAGGCGAAAATCAAGCGCGACCTGATCGTTTCTGCTGCGCGCGGTGTGCAGCCTGCCGCCAAGATCGCTTCCGATGAGCTCGCTTAGGCGTTTTTCGACCGCCATGTGGATATCCTCGTCAGCGGTTTTAAACTCAAATTTACCGCTTTTTATCTCCTCAAACACGGCGTCAAGCCCCGCGACGATCTTTTCGCTCTCCTCAGGCTTCAAAATCCCGCAAGCGCCGAGCATCCGAGCGTGCGCCTTGCTGCCTGCGATATCCTCCTGCCAAAGCGCCCTATCAAAGCCGATCGAGGCGTTAAACTCCTCCAAAAGCGCCGAACTCGCCTCGCTAAAGCGCCCCTCCCACATTTTTTTCACGCTCGCTCCTTCGTTTAAATTTTCGGTGATTTTATAAAATTTAAGCTAAAATAGCGCAAAATTTCGGCCTTTTGAAAGGAAAAACGATGATAGAGATGTTTTTATGCTCCTATTTTGCGGGTGCGGCGACGCTTTTTGAGGACTATGCGAGACAAAATATCCGCGCTAAAGAGGTGCTTTTTATCCCGACTGCGGCAAACGTAGAGGAGTACCGAGACTACGTGGACGAGGCGAAAGAGGCGTTTGCCAAAATGGGCTTTGAAGTTCAAATTTTGGATATTTCTAAGGCTAGCGAGGCCGAAGCGAAGGCAAAGATCGGCGCAGCGCGGGTGCTTTACGTAAGCGGCGGCAACACATTTTATCTTTTGCGCGAGCTTAAAAAGAAGGATCTTGCTGGCCTCATCGCAGATCGCGTCCGAAGCGGCGAGCTCGTGTATGTGGGCGAGTCGGCGGGCGCGATGATCGTAGCCCCCAGCGTGGATTACGCAGCCATGATGGATGATGCGAGTGGTAGTGAATTAGTATCAGCGCAAACCGGGCTAGATCTTGTTAAATTCTATCCAGTAGTACACTACGGCGAGGAGCCCTTCGTGCAAAGCGCGGCTGAAATTTTAAAAATTTACGGCGGCAAGTTAAATTTGGCGCCGATAAATAATACCGAGGCGATCGCGGTGCACGGCGATAAATTTGAAATTTTAGGGCGGTAAATTTAGGCGTGCAGCATCCTGGGGGCGCGTTAAAATTTTAGAAAAACGGCGCTTAAAATTTTGCCTGCTAAAACCTGCGTAAAATTTTAAAATTTAAAAACGATGGCGCCCGAAACAGGCCGAAAAATACGGTTGCCGCCGCAAGCTAAATTTAACCGCCGCGAGCGCTAAATTTAAAAACGAAAGCGAGCAAATTTTATAAGCTTAAGGAGCGTTTATGGAGTATTTCAAACCGTTTTTCGTAAAGATCGCAGGCCGCGCCAGAGATGACGATCACACGAGCGCGCACGATCATATCATCGCGCCGCTACTGCAAAATGCGCTCGCCGCCTACGTCTATAACGGGCGCAAAGATAGCATCGTGGGAGCTTTCGGTAGCGTGGAGCACCCGCTAAACTTGAGCGAGTTTAGTTTTCTCGTGCGCGAGCGGAGTAAATTTCGCCTCGATCTCTCGCGCGAATGCGTAAAAGGCGCCGAGATCTTTTGGAACGCTTCCAGCTTTAGGCGAGGCTCGGTTATTATTTTGCTCGAGGGAGAGTTTGATCTAGCGCCTATTTTGCGCCGCTGCGCCGAGATAAGCATAGACGAAACGCCAAATATGGGCAACAGCCCCGCGGCGACCAAGCTTGCCAAGCGCGCGATGAGCGAGGGGCGGATCGCCGTGCTTTTTAGCGCATCAAATGGGATAGAGTGGATGGATATCTACGCCCCTGAGGCGGTGCGGGATAAAATTTTAAAACTTGCGGATGAGATAAACGGGGACGAAATTTAAAATATACGCTTTACGATCTTGCAGGAAAATGAGTCGTCAAATTTAATGACGTATAACGTTTACCAGCATAACCGTGCGTAGTTATAAGCTTTAGGCGAGCGGCAGACGGCAAAAACTCAAACAAAACGCGCCGTTTAGCAAAAAGCCAAATTATCGCGCCTTAAGCATTATCAAATTTAATCAAAACAATGTCTGCAGGCGGACGGTCGTCAAATTTACAAAGTAAAATTTGCTGCCCAAAGCTCAAATTTGATAACCCGATCCGAAAAACAGTGCGGCGTAAATTTACCGCCTCATCTTTCTGCCGATTAGCGCAAAAATTACTATCACGCTGGCGATCATCACTCCCGCCTTCACGTAAAACGCCCTCCTCTCGCGCACGGCTTCGGGCGAGCTGGTTTTGAGCCGCACCTTGACGCTCATGCCGCCCGCTACGATACTTAGCGTATCGCCCGCCATGCCTTTTAGCTTCACGCTTAGCGTGTTCGTGCCGCTTTGTGCGACCGTAGGCGTCATAAAGCCCGAGGCTTTGTAGGAGTAGCGCGTCATGAGGTCGTTGCAGTCTTTGGGGCGAAAAAATATCTCGTAGGTCTTATCCGCATCCACGCCCAGCACGTCGCCGTCGCGCGCGTCGAAATATGGATTTTGCGGAGTTTTGGTTTTAAAGCTCCATTTTATCTGCTTTACCTGCGCGCCCGCGTTTTGGGCGCTTTGATTTCGCGCGCCTGCTTGCTCGTAGCTAAAAACCGCCTCATACTGCGCGCCGAAGTCAAAAACCTCACGCGAAAAGGCCACAAACTGCTTGGACGAAAATTTGGAGTTTATATCGTTGGCGCTCGTGATGACGTGCAAATTTTGGATCTTTCGCCCGTCTTTAAATATCTCAAAATCCTTAAATTTTACCTCGCCCGCGTTTGCGTTAAACTCGATACTGACGGGATTTGCCGTGATCTTGCACTCGGGGAAGGGGTCCGGGATCTCGCCGCTAAAATAGGGCGTCACTGCAGTAGCGTCGGGAAATTTGACGAAAGGCTTGCTAGAGCCGGTGAAATTATTAAATTTGGCGTCTTTTATTTTTAGATTTTTATCGGCGCAGACGTTGGTATAAAACCGCCCCGCGCCCGTATCGCTCGCACCCCTAGCGCAAAAGGCGTTAAGCCTAGAGTTGCCCATCTCAAAGACGAAGGCGTTAAATTTATCCTTGGACGCGAGCGCGTAGCCGACCTCATCGACGCTTAAATTTAAAAACGCAAATCGGTGATAAATCGCCGAAAATAGTCCGTCCACCGCCTCTTTAAAGTCGCTTTTATAAGCTATGTTTTCAAGCACTAGAGTTGATTTGTAGCCCGCGGCTAGAGCTCTGTCGGCCGGAGTCGCGCCGCTAAATTTAGCCCGTCCGGCCGTCTCGTCGTGGCCCATGTATTCGTTTTGGGCGCTATACTCGGCGTGATTTTTGGCGGCTTGGCTTAAAATTTGATTTGGTTTTAGACCGGAGAGTCCGGAGCCGCGGCGATATTCGTTTAGATACGCTACTGCATCGGAGTCCGGAACGAAAGAAAACTCTGGCTGCTTGGCGGACTTTAGCCCGGAGCTTTGGCCCTGCCCGCCAAAGATATCGCAACCAGAGAGAAAAAAGGCGCAGGCTAAAAGGCCGAATTTAAGCCCGCGTTTTACAGAGTAAAATTTCAATCCCGCGCCCTTTAAATTTAAGCCTTAGGGCCTGCTTTTGCGTATTCTACGCCCTCTTTTACGTCCTCGTAGCGTTTGAAATTCGCCTCAAACATACCCGCTAGTTTATCGCGAGTCGCGACGTATTCGTCCTTATTTTCCCATGTATTGATCGGGTTTAGCAGCTTCGTCTCGACGCCTGCTAGCTCTTTTGGGATCGCGAGGTTAAATTTCTCGAAATTTTCAAATTCGCACTTTTTGATGCTGCCGTCAAGGATGGCGTTTATGCACGCGCGCGTGGCTTTGATGCTCATTCGCTTGCCTACGCCGTACGCGCCGCCGCTCCAGCCTGTGTTTACGAGATAGACGCTGACATTGTGCTTGTCGATCTTTTCGCCTAGTAGCTTAGCGTAAACGGTCGGATGTAGCGGCATAAACGGCTCGCCAAAGCACGCGCTAAAGGTCGCCACGGGCTCGGTGATACCGCGCTCGGTGCCTGCGACTTTTGCCGTATAGCCGCTTAGGAAATAATACATCGCCTGCTCTTTAGTAAGCTTTGCGACCGGCGGCAAAACGCCGAATGCGTCGGCGGTTAGGAAGATTATGTTTTTCGGATGGCCGCCCGCAGAGCTTGGCTCGTAGTTATCGATGTGATAGATCGGGTAGCTGACGCGGGTGTTTTCGGTCTTGCTGCCGTCTTTGTAGTCCACGACGCCCGCCTCATCCGCGACCACGTTTTCAAGCAGCGCGTCGCGTTTGATAGCGGCGTAAATTTCAGGCTCGCTGCTCGGATCTAAATTTATGCACTTCGCGTAGCAGCCGCCCTCGAAGTTAAATATCCCCTCGTCGTCCCAGCCGTGCTCATCATCGCCGATCAGCTTGCGGTTTGGATCGGTCGATAGCGTCGTTTTACCCGTGCCGCTTAGACCGAAAAATAGCGCCGTGTCGCCCTCTTTGCCCACGTTTGCCGAGCAGTGCATGCTTAGCTTGCCTTCAAGCGGCAGCCAGTAGTTCATCATCGAGAAAATTCCCTTTTTCATCTCGCCGCCGTACCACGTGCCGCCGATAACCGCGACGTTTTCCTCGACGTTAAAGATAACGAAAACGTCGGAGTTCAGCCCCTGCTCTTTGCACTCTTCGTTTTTGCATTTGCACGCGTTGAAAACCACGAAATCAGGGCTAAATTTAGCTAGCTCGGCTTCGCTTGGACGGATGAACATATTTTTAACAAAATGCGCCTGCCACGCAACTTCGGTTACGAAACGAACCGATTTTTTGCTCTTTTCGCTCGCGCCGCAAAATGCGTCTTGGATAAAGATTTCCTTGCCGCTTAGCTGAGCTTTTGCTTTGGCTAAAAGCTTGTCAAAAAGCTCTTTTGAGATAGGTTGGTTTACCTTGCCCCAAGCGATGTATTTTTGGCTCGGGTCTTGCTTTACGAAGTACTTATCTTTTGGGCTTCGACCCGTGAAAATTCCGGTATCGACCATAAAGGTGCCGTTGCTTGATACGCGTCCCTCACCCATAGCCTTTTCAAGCTCGAAAAGCTCGTCGTAGCTTAGGTTGTGGTTGATTTTTTTGATATCCTTAAGACCTAATTTTTCTATTTCGTTTACCATTTTTCTTCCTTTTTTGGATTAAATTTTCGCTAAAATTTGACCGTTTGCTACGGTTTGTCCTTGCTGTACCTCGATAGACGTTACCAGCCCGTCTTTTGGAGCGTTTACGTCTATTTCCATCTTCATGGCCTCTAGCACGAACATCCTTTGTCCCTTTTTCACGCTATCGCCCACTGCGACCAGGATTTTAAACACGTTTCCCGGAAGCGTGCTTTTCACCGGTTCGCCGCTGCCGCCGGTCGTTTTAGCCGGCGAGAGCTCCGGAGGCGGCATGTGCGCTACGCTTGCGGGTTTTACGCTTTTTATCTCGGCTTTGCCGTCTGCGTCCGCGACCTCGACGTCAAATTTCTTGCCGTTTACGGTGACGCTGTATTTTTCGTTTATCGGTGTTTTCGCGCGAGTGGTCGGCGTGCTCGTTTCGCACGCATTTGTCGATTTTTTTCGGATATTTACCTTACCTTCGCCTTTTAGAAACGCGATGCCTTTTTCTTTGCACGCCGCGGCGATAAAGATATTTTCCTCGCTAGGCTCGATACCCTCTTTTTTAAGCAGCTCGCGCGTAAATTTAAGCGACTTGCTCTCGTCTTTATCCGCGATATCCATGGCGTGTTCTTTGGTTGGTTTTAAGCTTAACTGCTCGCTAGCTAGCTTAACTACGCTCTTATCGGGCTCTACGGGCGTTTTGCCGAAGTAGCCTAGCACCATTTTGCCGTAGCCCTCGGCGATCTTTTTCCATGGGCCAAACATCACGTTGTTAAACGCCTGCTGGAAATAAAACTGACTCACCGGCGTCACGCTCGTGCCGTAGCCACCCTTTTGTACGACTTCGCGCATAGCAAGGATGACTTCGGGGAATTTATCCAAGATATTATTATCGCGCATCATTTGAGTGTTTGCCGTTAGCGCGCCGCCTGGCATCGGGCTAAACGGGATGAGCGGGCTAACCTGCACGGCCTCAGGCGGCAGGAAATAATCTTTCAAGCATTCACCGAGCACGCTTTCATATTTTAGAATTTTCTCCACGTCAAGTCCGCCCAGATCGTAGTTTTTGCCCTTAACGGCATGCAGCATCGTTAGGATATCTGGCTGGCTGGTGCCGCCGCTAACCGGGCTTGCGGCTAGATCGATGCCGTCTGCGCCGGCTTCTAGAGCGGCCATATAGCATGCGACGCTAACGCCTGCGGTTTCGTGGGTATGGAGTCTGATGTGGGTATTTTGCGGGAGGAGTTTGCGAGCCATTTTGATGGTCTCATATACTTTTTGCGGGCTAGAGGTGCCGCTGGCGTCTTTGAAACAAACGCTGTGATACGGGATGCCCGCGTCTAAAATTTCGCGCAAAATCCGCTCGTAAAACGCCACGTCGTGCGCGCCCGAACAGCCTGCAGGCAGATCCATCATCGTGACGACCACTTCGTGCTTTAAGCCGTGATGAGCGATACGCTCGCCCGAGTATTTTAAATTTTCCACGTCGTTTAACGCGTCGAAGTTTCGTATCGTGGTCGTGCCGTGCTTTTTAAAGAGCTTTGCGTGCAGATCGACTAGCTCGCGGCTGCCCGTATCTAGCGTCACGGTATTTACGCCGCGGCTTAGAGTTTGCAGGTTTGCCTCGGGCCCGACCGTTTCGCGAAATTTATCCATCATCGCAAACGCGTCTTCGTTTAAGTAAAAATAAAGGCTCTGAAACCGCGCCCCGCCGCCAAACTCAAAGTGCGTTATACCAGCCTCTTTAGCCGCGCTAACCGCAGGCAAAAAATCAGCCATCGCCACGCGCGCGCCGAAAACCGACTGAAAGCCGTCTCTAAAGGTAGTGTCCATAACGTCTATAAATTTTTTCGCCATTTTGCCGCCTTGTCAAATTTCAAAATCGTGCTAATTTTACCTAGTTTTAGATTAAGTGGATATAATAAAATCAAAGCATTATCACAAAAATGTTTAACGAGGGGAGCAAATGCAAGAGCGCACGCTAGAAGAGCTTTATAAAAAGCTAAAAGAATTTGATAGATTAGCCGATAAAGAAGAGTTTTTGTTTGACGAGATAAGAGACGCCGTAGAGGCGCAGGATTTGGCGTTTGCCGCGCAAATTTGCGACTTTGTTTTAAACGATGAATTTGAAAAATTCGGCGCGTTTTTAAGAACCAGAGCGCTAATGTGGCTCACGGACTATATCGTGCAAAATTTAAAAGAAAACGAGAGCGAATACCCGAATTTTGGCGACTTTACGGACTGCCTGTGGAAATTTAAATGGATCGTCTCGGGCGTCGCTCAAAGCTCCGTGATAGAAAAGGAGCTCATAGACGAGGCAAACGAGGCGATGCTATTTTACCACGAGCGCATGGAGCTCTCGCTGGCTGCCTACTACAAGGCCTTGATGAATCAAAACATAGACATGGGCGATGCTAGAGAAGCAAAGGCAAACTACGAGCTGTGGAAAAAGCTCGCCAAAGACGATATGGCCGACTGCGAAGCGTGCGAGGCTAGCGACGAGATTGCGTATCTGTGTTTTGCCGGCGAGCATGAGGCCGCGCTGGAGCTTGCCGCGCCGATACTATCAGGCGAACTAACCTGTGCCGAAGTGCCTCACACGACCTACGCGCCGATACTTTTTAGCATGATTAAAACAGGCAAGATAGAAGAGGCAAAAGCCCTTTTACCAAAGGCTGCAGCGACGATCGAGTCAAATCCTCGCGTCATAAACGAGATCGCCCCGCTCATCGAGATCGCCGTTAGGCTAGACGAGCGCGAGACGGCTCTAAATTTGGCGCGCAAGCACTCCGCGGCGATCCTTGAGGGCAACGACGATTTAAACGACCTGCGATTTTTCATCGCAGTTAGCGCATTTAAGGGCGAGAACGACTACAAGATAGCTCTAGAGATAGCGGGCAAATTTGACGCTAGAAACGGCAACACCTACTACTCGGACTACCTGAACGAATTTTACGCGGAGTTTGGTTTTTAGCTTTTTGCGGGTTAAATTCTATGGATAAATGCGGAGTTAAATTTATAAAATTTGACGCGCTGAGACTTGCATCTTGAAAACTCAAAAATTTGGTTTTTAAATTTGACGCTATGCGTTTAAATTTCTCTAAACAGAAATAATTCTTTGGAATCATCTTGTTTCTTTGTTAAGGGGGAAGGGGCTTGAATTACGAAGTCGCTCCCTTCCCCCTTAACGATCCCCTATCCCCTACGACGTGAGAAGTTGCTGCGCTATGCGCAGTTTTAAATTTGGCGCTGTCGCGCCGCAAGTTTAATATTTAGCATTTTCGCGGTGCGGGTCTCGGCGGCTCAAATTTACAAATTTGACTTCAAATTTGAACGCAAAGAGTCAAGGCGAAGTATTTTTGTTCTAGACAAGGCGCTTTTAAATTTGGCGACGGGGGTACCTGGTCGGTAATGACCTAGCCAAATTTAAAAGCAACGAAGTATAGGGCAAAAAGACAAGCCGCGACAAGAAATTTATAATCTTATTCGCTCGGTTTAGTTAGCTCATAGGAGAAATTTATCTCCTTGCTCTCATTTGGTTTGAGCGCAAATTTCCACGTTACTTTGCCGTCTTTACCGATCTCGTTTTCTTTCGGGTCGTTTTTCACGCTCACGCTTACGCTCTCGTGCGTGCTAACTGGCGCTTGCTCCTCTAAAACCACGTCCCATGCGAGTTTTGAGCCGTTTTTGACGCTATATTTATATCCGCGCGAGATCTTGTTTTTCGAGCCGAAAAACGACTCTTTCGTATATTCGCCGTTAGCTTCTTTTTTTACGCTAACAAGCTCGTTTTTGCCGAAAAACTCCTTCGCCTCCTCGCCGGCGGCGTAGCCTACGTATCTTTTGCCGATATTTATGCCGTCGATTTTAAACTCGCTTTGCGCGCCCTCGATGCTTCGCTCGGGCTTAAACGCGGCTCTAACGAACGCGCCCGCACTGCCGTAGCCGTCGATCACGAGGTCAAATTTAGCATCCAAGCTCTGCTTGTCGTAGGCAAAGTCCGCCGTTTCGTCCGCTTTTAGGCTCACGCCCTCGATGCGCCAAGCGTTTGCGAGCGCGTTTTGATCGTTGCTGGCTTGCACGTCTTTGACGCTATTTTTCTTTGCGGGCGCCCTAGCCACGGCCATATCGGCACTCGCCTCCATCATCGGCGCAGCCGCTAGCGGCATCATGTTTCGCGGCTTTGGCTTGCCCTCATAGCGCGGATAAAACGGTGCGGGCGTCAAATTTGACGAGTAGTAAAACGGATAAAGTGCGATCGTAAGGGAGTTTAAATCTATACCCAGCGGATTTGTTACGGTTAAATTTTGCGAGATTTCGACCTTGCCTTTTGCGACGTCGGCATGGATTTTATTTTTTAAATTTACGCTAACGCCCACGGGATAGGAGATCTTGACCTGTTTTGGGTCGCATTCGAATTTCAAATCAAGCTTTTGAAAATTTTTAACCTCAGCCGCGTTCATTTTCTTTTTCAGCTCGTCTATTTGCTTTTTGGTTTGCGAAATTTGGGCTAGATTTTTTAGCACCGCTTCGTAAAATTTATCGCCGTCGGCGTCCAAATTTGCGACGCTTTGCTCTTTAAATGCCGGGAAGTTATTTAAAAAAGCATTTTTCGAGTTTAGCGCGTTTAGCTTGTCGTTTAGCTCCTCAAGCTCTTTTTCGTTTTGCTTAAATTTAGCGTAGGCCTCGTTTTCTGCGGGCTTTGCTTCGTTTAAATTTAGACTTAGAAGCTCGCACGACGCGGCCACGTCAATGTCCTCAAGCTCGACGAAATCGGGCAAATTTAGGCTAAATTCGCTTTTTTGGTTGGTGAAATTTTGATGGATAAATGAGGCGTTTTTGTAGATTTCTATCAAGTTGCTTTCGGCGCTCGCGATCAGGGCAAACGCCGAAACTAAGGCTATCTCTCTCATTTTCTCTCCTTTGGGTGAATTTAAGAGATTATAGCCTTACAAAGATAAATTTTAGCCTAGCAAGATAATCGTAAAGATGATCAGAACTAAAATTTGTATCGCGATAAAAGGCACCACGCCGCGGTAGATGTCGGAGGTCTTGACCTCTGCCGGCGCCACGCCTTTTAGGTAAAAGAGGCTAAAACCAAACGGCGGCGTGAGGAACGAAGTCTGTAAGTTCATCGCGATAACGATAGCGAAATATAGCGGATTTATACCTAAATTTACGGCAATCGGCGCCAAGATCGGTAGCACGATATACGAAATCTCGACGAAGTCTATAAAAAATCCTAGCGCAAAAATCGTAATCATGGCTAAGATGATAAAGCCCCATTTTTCGCCAGGCAAACTAGACATCACTTTCTCAACGATCTCGTCGCCGCCGGTGTAGCTAAACACCATCGAAAACGCCGTCGCGCCGATAAGGATAGTAAAAACGACGGCCGTGGTTTTTACGCTCTCTTCGAGCGCTTCTTTTAGCATTTTAAACGAAAAAGTCCTGTAAAAAACCGAAAGCAAGATCGCGCCCACGCAGCCAAACGCCGAGCTCTCCGTCGGCGTAGCTATGCCTTCAAATATCGAACCGAGCACCAGCACGACAAGTACCAACGGCGGCAAAATCGCAAGGATAGCGTTTAAAATTTGCTTTGATTTAGGCACGTCGCTCTCTATGACGACGGGCGGTGCGTAGTCCTTTTTAACGTAAGAGACGATGAGGATATAGGCTATATAAGCGCCCACGAGCGCAAGACCCGGATATATCGCCTCGCGGAAAAGATCGCCGACGGGCACCGTAAAGACGTCGCCTAGGATAATAAGAACGATCGAAGGCGGGATAATCTGTCCAAGCGTACCCGAAGCGCAGATAGTGCCGCAGCCTAGAGCCTTGTTGTAGTTGTACTTTAGCATAACGGGCAAGCTCATAACGCCCATAGCTACGACGCTAGCGCCCACAACGCCCGTAGATGCGGCTAATAGCGCGCCCACTAGCACGGTGCTGATCGCAACGCCGCCGCGAATCTCGCCGAATAAAAACGCCATGCTCTCGAGCAACCTCTCGGCTAGCTTGGTCTTTTGTAAAATAATGCCCATAAAAACGAAAAGCGGCACGGCGATGAGGATTTTATTTTCCATTATCGAGTAGATGCGGTAAGGCATGAAGTTAAAGGTCTCTTTAAATATCTCAAGCCCGCCCATAAAGCCGTTACCGTCGCCAAAGCTCTCGACCATACCGCCGATGAGTCCGAAAATGACGGCTATCGCGCCAAACGTAAATGCGACGCTAAAGCCGATAGCAAGCATAAAAAGCGCGGCTAAAAACATTACTATGCCGGTCATTTTCCATCTCCTTGTTGCGCGGTTTTGCTTAAATTTGCGTCAAATTTGCCCGCCTCGCTTAAATTTGACCGGGCGTCTAGATAGACGTTTAGCCACTTTATAAAGTATCCGACGCTAAAAAATATAAGTAGCCAGAAGCTAAACGGTATAAAGGCCTTGATGACCCAGCGATACGGTAAACCGCCCGGATCCGCGCTACCTTCGCCGCTCTCGTACGCCTCCACGACGTAGTCCCAGCTCAGCCACGCGACCAAAAGCGCAAGCGGCAGGATAAAAAGGATGACGCCCGCCATATTTATGAGCGCCCTTTTCTTTACGCTCATCTTTTCGTAAAATATATCCACTCGCACGTGCGCGTCGTCTTTTAGCGCGTAGCTCATGCCAAGCAGGATGATGATGCTAAAAAAGTGCCACTCAAGCTCTTGGAGGCCGACGTTGCCGTATTTGAAAAAATATCTCGCCGTGACGTTAAAAAAAACGTCCGCGATCATCAAAAACATCACTAGTATACAGACGTAGCCCACGACGTTGCCGACTTTATCGAAAAACCTCTCTACTTTTTTTAAATTTCGTTCCATTTAACTCCCCAAAATTTGTCTTATCATTATCGCCAAAATGCAAATCGGCGCGACGAATCGTAGTAAAAAATACCAAATTTCAAAAACCGCCCTACCCATATACGGCAAAAATAGCTCCTCTAGACTGCGTCTTTTCATCGCGTAGCCGACAAATACCGCGATCACGATACCGCCAAGCGGAAGCATGATATTTGAGCTAAGATAGTCTAAAACGTCGAAAAATCCCTTGCCGAAAAACGTGAGCGCGTCTTTAAATTCGGCGATATTTGAAAGCGCGCAAAGCGTGCCTAGGCAATAAACGCAAACGCCTACGATCGCGATCGCGCCTAGGCGAGGGATCTTAAACTCGTTTATGAGATAAAAAACGAGCGGCTCGACCATCGAGATAGCCGACGTAAGCCCCGCAAAAATAAGCGCGGTAAAAAACGTAAAACTTAAGACGTTTCCCATCGCTCCTAGCTTAGCAAACAGCGTAGGCAGCGATATAAACGCAAGCCCCACGCCCTGGCTAGGCTGCTCGCCGTACTCAAAAACAAAGGTAAAAACGATGAGTCCGATGACGACGCTAACGATGATGTTTAGCGCCACGACGTAGAGCGAAGAGGTGAAAAGATTGGTCTTATCGTCTAGACTTACCGAATACGTAGCGATCGCGCCGATACCAACGCACATCGTAAAAAACGCAAGCCCCAGAGCTACAAACACCGCCTCGCTAGTGATCTTAGAAAAATCAGGCACTAGCAAAAACTCCGCCGCCTGCGAAAATCCGTCCATTTGCATCGAGTAAATCAGCATAAAAATAAGTAGCAAAAAAAGCGTCGGCAAAAGCCATAAATTTATGCGCTCTATGCCGCCTTTTATGCCCTTTGAGAGGATGAAAAAGTAGGCCGCGAACGCGATGCTAAAGTATAAAATTTGGCCCGAGATATCAGAGCTTATAAATTTGCCGAAATTTTCGCCCGAAACCGCGATACTCTGCGGAAGCTCGCCCAGCGACAATACCGAATACCTAATAACCCAGCCGATGATAACCGTATAAAACGACGCCACCAAAACGCCCGTTATCATTATGACGCCAGCGTACCCCCAAAATTTGCCGTTTTTAGGAGCGAGCGAGCGAAAGGCGTTAACCGGATCGGCGTTTGAAATTTTACCCATCGCCATCTCGGCAAAAAATATGCTAAGCCCGACCGCAACGGCAAAAACAAGATACAAAAGCACGAACGCCGAGCCGCCGTTTGCGCCGACCATATATGGAAATTTCCACGCATTGCCAAGTCCGATCGCGGCACCCACGATGGATAATATAAATCCGATTTTAGAAAATTTATCGCTCGCCACGGTTAGCCTCTTAGCGCATTTATCGTGATGATGACGATGCTAATAGGAGCTACGAATCTAATCATAAAATACCAAATTTCAAAAACGACCCTACTCATATACGGCCCAAAAAGTATGTAAAGCGCGTCTTTTTTGATGACAAACCCGACGAAAATCGACACCGTGATGCCGCCGATAGGCATGATGATGTTTGAGCTAAGAAAATCAAGGCAGTCAAAAAAGCTCTTGCCGAAAAATACCAAATTTTCCTTAACGCCTTCGATGCTTGAAAGTATGCACAAAATGCCCATGCAGTAGATGAAAGCGCCGATTAGCGCGAGGGCTTTTTTACGAGAAAAGCCAAATTCGCGGATAAGATAGTGCGTGAACGGCTCTAGCATCGAGATGGCCGAGGTAATGCCGGCAAAAAGCAGAGCCGAGAAAAACGCAAACGCAAGCACGTGTCCGAGCGCTCCGAGCTTGGCAAACAGCGTAGGCAGCGAGATAAACACGAGTCCCACGCCCTGACTAGGCGTCGCTCCAAACTCAAACACGAAAGTAAAGATAACAAGCCCCATCAAAATGCCCATCACGACGTTTATCACGACAATTATGATCGAGGAGCTAACCAGATTGGTATTATCGGGCAGCGACGCGGAGTAAACGATGATAACGCCAACGCCCAAAGATAGCGTAAAAAATGCCAGTCCAAGCGCGGTTAAAATGCTGCTTACGCCCAGTTTTGAAAAATCGGGAACCAGCAAAAATTTAGCCGACTGAACGAAGCCGTCCATCGTAAACGAGTAGCTAAGCATGATGATAAGCAAGATAAGAAGCGACGGCATCATCCATACGTTTACGCGCTCTATGCCGCTTTTTATGCCCTTTGATACGATAAAAATACAGAGAAAAAACACGATCGTAAAGTAAAAAATTTGAGACGCGGCGTCATTAGCGTAGAAATTTCCGAAAATTTTCTCCGAAGCCTCGACGTCTTTTGGAAGTTCTGTTATTACCATTACTGCGTATTTTAGTATCCATCCGATGATAACCGTGTAAAAAGAGGCGATAATGATCGCGCCTATCATCGTAAAACCCGCAAATTTCCAAGTTTCTTTGCGCTTTGGAGCAAGCTTTTTAAAGGCGTTTACTGGGTCAGACTCAGAAAGCTTACCGATAGCTATCTCGCCGAAAAATATCGCAAGTCCGATAAAAAACGTCATAAAAAGATACAAAAGCACGAAGGCCGAACCGCCGTTTTGACCGACTAAATACGGGAATTTCCACGCATTTCCAAGCCCCACCGCAGAGCCCGCGACGGCTAAGATAAAGCCGATTTTTGAAAATTTATCCTGCGCCAAATTTAACCTTAGTATTTGAAATTTCAGAAGCGAGGCTAGCATAAAAAAGCTTTTAAAATTCTAATTTTTAAATAAATTCGTAGAAAAATGAAACATCGCTGAAATTTTTTGTAAATTTGTAGCACTACGCAGCGGCAAATTTGACGAACGGAAAATTTATGAAAAATTTTCTCGGTTTTAAGTAACTCAAAGCTAATTTTTTATAAAATGCGCTCTCAAAGCTTCAAAGTAGGGGTCTGATCCGAAATGGCTTAAATTCACAAGGAGACTTTATGAAAAAAGTTGTTTTCTTAATGATGGCTTTTGCTAGCTTCGCGTTTGCGGACGGCGGCGAAATGCTAAAATCTTACTCTGTTCTTGCAGCAGCAGTTGGTCTAGGCCTAGCGGCTCTTGGCGGCGCTATCGGTATGGGAAATACCGCATCTGCGACAATCTCAGGCACAGCTAGAAATCCAGGCGTAGGCAGCAAGCTAACTACGACGATGTTCGTTGCTCTTGCGATGATCGAAGCGCAAGTTATCTACGCACTAGTTATCGCGCTAATCGTTCTTTACGCAAACCCAATGTTATAATCTCGGGCGGGTTCGTCCCGCTCTTTGTTCTTTATAATCCACGTGCGACCTTGGTGGAACGGTAGACACGCTACTTTGAGGTGGTAGTGCCGAAGGGTGTGCGAGTTCAAATCTCGCAGGTCGCACCATTTAGACAAATTCTCCCAAAAAATATCCCGATATCCGGCTTTTGCAAAATAGGCATTAAAGCTAAGTAATCCGAAATTTATCGAATTGCTTTCCTAAAACTTCCTTGACGGCTTCCTATCTCGGTTAGGAAGTATTTTTTTAGAAAACTCGCGCTACCCGTCTGAAATCTTATAATTAAGAGAAAAAGGACGCGCATGCGATTAACCTCTCAACTTGACAAACTTACGGATTTTGTCGGCTTTAAAGCTCACCCTGACGAAACTATCTCGTCTTATACTCTCCCTATTGGCAAAAAAGAAAGCCGTCAAAAGCTCGACGAATGCGGGCTTTGGGTGAAAATCCTAAAAACGACTGCCCGCAAGAGTAAAAAAGTCAAGCTCAAGAAGGACTACTACTACGGCGAACAGGGCAAGCTCGTTAAGTTTTTAGGCTCCGCGAAAGATATCAGCTACAAAACCGCGCTAAAAATGGCGAAGGAGCTAAGCGTAGGCGCTACGCCAAAGGGAAAAGCCTTTAATACCCTAGGCTCCGTTTTTGAGCTGTATCTAGCCTCGGGTTCTAAAAGCTGGGCTCCGCGTACGACTGCAAAAAAACTAAAAATATATAAAAAATTCGCCCCGATAAAAGACAAAGATATAGCTCGAATAAAGGCCGACTCGATATTCACAATCGCTGACGAACTCTATCAGGCTGAAAAATTTGCCGCACTTAAGGACTTTCTAGTCGAGGCTAAAATGCTTTTCACCTATGCTAAAAATCGTCAAAAAATCGCTAACAATCCTTTAGACAATATCGATTTTTCTAAAATCTACGTCATACCTGATAGCGACGGCTTCGGGCATATCGAAACCGACAATGACTTACGCTCGTTAATCGCCTATTGCTGTGATTATGCAGGGTCGCGCGATGTTCGCAACGCTCTAGTTCTCGGCCTTTGCACGGCGTTAAGGGCGGGAAATATTCGTACTTTGCAAAAGAGGCATTTAAAACTCGACGAAAACGGCTACTATTTGGCTTTTAACAAAGATGAGATGAAAGTATCAAGTAATGGCGATATGTATCTCGGCATTCCTCAAGAACTTGGCGAATGGCTTGAAAATATGGATGTCGGCACTCACTTTTTTATGGGTCGCGCGGGAAAGGGGCTTCTCTCTGACGCGATACTCTCAAAATCCCTAAAAGACTACGAGCCTGAAAATCCGAAAGGTCGTATCGTGTTTCACTCGTTCCGCAGTATTCTTTCGACTTTCGCTCATGAAGTCGATGAAAGCGAGGTAAGCGATTACGACATATCACGCACTCTATCACACAAGATAAGAGGCGTAGAGAAAAGTTACAATAAATCGAAATCGATCGCTACTACTCGCCGTGTTTTATCTTGGTGGTTTGTATATCTGAAAAATAGGGGATTGACATTATGAAAAAAGAAGGCGGGCGAAAGGTTACTTTATCCTCTCGCCTAAAAGAACAAGTGAATTATAACAAAATTTCCTTATTTGTCCCTAATTTATCGCAGGAAGCGAGCGGTCAGTATGCTAGAAAATAGAAAATTTTTAAGCATAGATGACGGCGAGGTGATTAGCGATGAGCTTCTTGCTCGCTCTAGTATCGGCCGAGAAGTCCGCCTGCGAACTATAGATGTTTCAAAAACTCTCGAAAAAATCGGCTTTACCGCTTTAGGAATTGCAATCACGCTAGACAATTCAGGCATAAGAAAGCGTGGCACTTGCGGCCGCATGAGTGCCGTCGAAGCTGCTCGAGCTCTCGAAAAATATTTGAGAGCACTTATAGAAAAAGAGCTAGGACGATATCCACTTTTTGTAAGCTACGTATTCGAAGCTCATCGCGGCGGCACACCTCACATTCACGCGATGGTCTTTTGTTTGCCTTTGCATCTCTATAAAATTGCGGCCATTCTAGAACGGCACTTGTCACGCAAGGCTGTAACCGTCGATGTCCTGTCGCCTTCGTATCTCTTTAAAGAAGGCACGGGCGAATGGCATTTGCGACGAACAACGGCGCAACTCATCGGCTATGATGTTTCGAAGTTACTTAGGAAAACCGCGAGCGAATGGGAAAACGGCAAGAAGCGGGTCTATAAATGCGATCGAATTAAAGACCTTCAAGAAGGAAAAATTCTACACAGCATGCAAAACTACGCTATGGCCAAACGCTATCCGAATACATATATCGAAATCGATGTGTTTATGAATGCGCTATTGGAACAATGGAACGCTACTTTTGGCGTCAAGAAAAACCGTGCAAAAGCGTCCTCTGCGATGTCGCCTGAAAACAGAGCGCCATATATTCTAGAAAAGGTCGTCATATTCCCGTCGAGCATTAAAAGAAATCGCAAGCCCAAAAAGACGAGTAAAAAAGAAAACACAAAACCTCTTGATCTAGATTTGCGGGCAAAAAATGGCGATCGATATCATGCCTGCAACTGCCGGGTTTTTTTGGATTCGAAACAAGTCAAAGCCCTAAAACTTGCCGCAAAAAAACAACGCAATAAAAACGGGCTGATTTGCCTAATTCGCACTCTTTTTTCAAATTACCAAAATGGTTTAATGCCTAGTTTATCCCCCACTCGTGCAAAAGCATATCTAAATTTTGTCTATAACCAACATCAGGCACGGCAACGGGCGCGGCAAAAACAAGCTCGCGCAGATCGAAAGCTCGCGCAGGAATACGGCGCAGACAATATTCAGCAGCTATATGAGTATCACAAGCATCGTGAACTTTGGGGCGAAGTAAAGGTTGAAATTTTTGAAACTTGGCATACCGAATTATGGGCGCGGGGGTTAATGGGCGACATCTCGGGCAGAGCCTGCGATGCAATAGTTGACGAGCTTTTGGACACGGAGGAATATTGGGAGCTCGGCCTGCATGAGAAGTATCAAAAACTCGGCGAACTCTTTCCGAAAAAACGCACGGCGGTTGCAGAAAAATCGCCGCAAAAAATAAAGGAAAGCGAGCCGCAAAAAGTCACCGAGCCTTGCCTTTTTGCGCCTTCCGAACTAGTGCCGACATCGGCGGAAAAATTAAATAAAAATTACCATCTTTCCTGATATGATCTTTATCAAAATTTTTTAAAAAGGAGTTTCATCAAATGGAACAAAATTTTCAAAAACCAATCCCAAATGTTGCTCTAGCTCAAACGCAGAGCCAAAAACCTGCTCAATCGCAGGATATAAAAACAAGCGAAACGAGGGATGAAAAACCTCTTAGCAAAAATGCGCGGCTCGTCCAAGAGTTGAAAAAAATTTTAGCAAAACTAAGCTCTATTGAAAAACGCGAAAAGGCTGCGCAAAATGCTATCGAGAAAGCCCAAAAAGAGCTTGCCGCAATCGCCATTGAAAAGGCACAATATGAAGCAATCGCGAAAAAGTTCGAAGCGCCTGCCGTTTAACCTCTGCCTTTCCCCTTGCGGGCGGACTTTTCAGTGTGGGGGCTTGTCCCCCTACTGAAGTAGTGCGCACTACATGCAATAAGAGGGACAAGCCCCCATTATTGCGCGCTGCTAGACAAATACAATTAAAAGGATGGGAACTATGGATAACAACGCTAAGAGCTCGTTCAATATCGCCCTGACTACATCGGGGAGTTTTTGGCATAATTTTCGGCGCGGATTTTTGGCAAAAAACGTCCGAGCTGAATTATCACATTTAAACGAGTATACTTGTAGCTTCGAGGAAGCGCGACAAAAAGCGAAACAAATGAAGGCTGACGCTGACGCTGCCTATTATGCGCGCACGGGACGACGCCCGAAGTACGACGAAAAAAAGATATATTGGTCGGCCGTTGTGAATGCCCGAGCGTGGCATTCTCTGGCTGACCTTGAAAAGGTCGCCGAGGTGATCGAGGATGAGATGGGCTATCGACTCGTTTACGGGTGCTTTCACCGGGATGAAGGACATCCAAATGACGCAGGGGAGTGGATTGAGAATAACCATTTTCACCTTGAATTTATTTCGCTTGACTCGAGCGGGATTTCACAGCACCGAAAAACATTTAATCCATCAATGATGTCGCGAATCCAAACAAGGATTGCGGCCGTGCTCGGAATGGAGCGCGGCATCTCGAAAGGGATTACGGGACGCAAACATCTTCCGCCTCGCCAATACAAGCAAGCGATAAAAATCGCCGAGCCGCTGAAGCAAGAGCTGAAGCTTACAAAAGACACTTTGAAAACGGCAAAAGAGCGAATAAAACAGCTAGAGGAACAACTTAAGACTGCAAACAAGCAAGCCCGCGCTGACTTGCAAAAGGATGGGGCAAAACGTGAGGACTACTCTGCGCTAGAGCAAGAAAACAAGCAACTAAAGAACGAACTAGCTGAGCTAAAAAAAGCGCCTGCTAATGTAAATATCGATGACGAAATGGCTAAAATCGGTAAGAGAATTGAGGAGCTTCAACATTCTCGAAAAATTTTAAAAGAAGCTAAGGCTGGGGTCTTGGAGTTTAAAAACGCTTTGGGGTTACTCGATAAGGAAAAGGTTACGGCTTTTATCTGCCAAAGCGTCGCTCTTACTTACGCCGTGCGTGAGCAGCTACAAAACTATATCCCTATTTTGAACGATGTCGAGCGTTATAAGGCGGAAGCCGCGCAAGCGAAAAATCTCCGAAATAACAAGATCGCTCAAGTCTTTTTGGGCGCCGCCTCAAGCAAGCCTGACGTAGACGTTGATGCCCTACAAAAAGAAAATGCCTCATTGCTAAAAACTTTTGACGTGCTATATGGGCAAAATCAAGATCTCCAAAATGATCTTAAAGCCACTGCTGACGCTATCGAAAAAAAAGACGCCGAAATCGCAAAGCTGAGAAAGAATCAAGAGGATGTGAAAACTACTAATGCGTTTCTTCTTGGTCAAGCTGAAATGCTTTCCGATCTCGTGCGTTCGGGACAGCTCTATATCGAACCGGGAGGTCGTCACCTTGTCGAGAGCTTGGACGGTATCGTAAAAGGCGATCGTCCTCTTACAAGCTTCGCCGGAATAAAAAGCGGCCTTCTTACCTATTGCCCCTCTTTATCGTCTCCAAAAAATGACCTAGAAATATAAACTCGATTGCTCGCGCGCGTCTGGAAATACGGCGTTTGCGAGTATTTTTAGCGTTTTCTTAATATATTAAAATAAAGATATATATGGCAAAACCCCTAATCCATACTTCGGTCAAGCGAGAGTGATTTTTTGAGAGTGGCGAGAAAAATCACGGAAGCGTAAGAGAAATCAAATTTTCTTAAACCGACAAGGGGGTATGGGGGTGAGCCCCCATAGATGTGTATTCGGCGACCTCTCCCAAAGAGAGGGCGACGCCTAGAAGTGAAAAAGAGAAAAAAACAAATTTGTATTTTTTTAACGCTCACGCCGTTAAGCTCGCCACTCTCACTTAACGGCTCCGCTTGCCCGAAGTAGTGGAATAGCATTTTTTTTGCCCAATTTGCAAAAAATAAAATTTTGTGATATGATGCAAAAACAAGAACGGCGGGTAGTAGTTACTTTAATTTCTTAAGCTTAGAACCTTAAGTTGTTTATTTTTGATTTACTATAAACCTAAAAATAAGCAGAAATCTCTTAAGCTTTCTTAATTAACTACCTCAAAAAGCTACGTTTTCTTTAAAATTCTTAAAAACCTAGGAAGTCGGTTTTTACGCTTCCTATTTTTGCTAAAGCCCCGATTTTTTTGGCTTATTTGGCTAAATCACAGACCCCGCAGGTCGCACCATAATTCTTATTAACTTCCAACAAAAACTCTCAAAACCATCAATGATCTGCTAGCCTAAAATGCAACCCTGTAAAATAGGCCATGTGTATAAGTGCTCTTGCAGTTGCGCATAATGCATTAAAGAACTTAAGTCTATTAGATGTTTTAGTAGCTGCCACACTTCTTTATACGATCAAATTTAAAAAGCGGTTTGCAAATTTAAATAACCTAAAAAACAAATCAATAATTTAAGTTTTAAAAATCGTCAAAAGTAGCAGCCCTGCAAGACAAATTTAATCCGCTATAATTTATATCTAAATTTAAAACAATGGCAAAAACAGGGGAAATAAAAAATCTCAAATTTAATCGGCAAGCGCCCGAAGTTAATTCTAAAATAAAAAGCAACCAAGCTCCCATAAGAAGCCCGGTCGCCTAAATTTGCATTGAAGCCAAACGTCAAATTTGAAAATTCGGCTCCAAATTTTGTCTTACATAAAGACCGGTATCGTCGTATTTTTAAGGAAATATCTCGAAGTACCGCTCAAAAATATCTCTAAAAAGCCGTTTTCGCCGTATCTGCCCGCCACGATCAGGTCAAATCCGCCCTCTTTAGCGCTTCTTAGCAACGCCTCGCCTGGCACCGAAGTCGTGCTAACTACCTCGTAAGTCGCCTGTATGTCGTGCAGTTTTAGGTACTCTTCTAGTTTTTTTAGATTTTCCTCTGCGCTACCGTCGCCGGAATGCGGCATACAAGTGATACAATGCACTTTTTTAGCTTTTTTTAGTAGCTCAATCGAGCTACTTACGGCGCGCGAGTTTTGCGTCGAGCCGTTCCAACTAACTAGGATATTGTCAGCCTTAAAGCTCGTTATGCGCCTTGGTATCGTGATAGCCGTTTTACCGCTTTTTAGCACCGCCGCCTCAAACGTACCCGTGATCTTGCCGTCAAGCGGTACTGCGGCAACTACCATATCGCAAAATTTAGACTCCTGCTCGACTACCACGCTTCGCTTGCCGCTTTTTGTGGTAAATTTAGCCGTCGTCTTGCCCTCGATCGGCTCGTCGCTGATCTGCACGTCTAGCTCTTCGCAAAGTTTATGAAAAATAGTCTCGTTGCGCTCGTGCTCGACGCCGAGCTCCGCTTTCGCCGCCTTTAAAAACTCGTCATAAAGCACGCCGCCTCGAAGCGTCATTTTCATGTTATAAACGACGCCTGGATCTAGCTGGCAAGCCAAAATCTCGATGTGGCTGTTGAAATGCTTAGCGACCAGCAAAGCCCCTCTGATACGCTCTTTTACGTCGTCGCCCGCACCGATTGGGAAAAATATTTTTTTATACTGCATCGGTTCTCCTTTAAATTTATTGCGCTAGAGAAAGGGAAATTTTGTGCCCTTTTTGCTCGCTGATTTTTACTTTGACCTTATCGCCGGCTTTTAGAGGCGTTTTGATCTTTGAGATATGCAAAAGTCCGTCTACGCCACCCGGAAGCCCGATAAAGGCGCCAAATTCCACCACGCTTTTTACCTCGCCCTCAAATTCGTCTCCGATATTAAATTCGGGCGTCTTGTGAGGCTTGCCGTCTCTGCCGCCTCTTTTGCCGCCAAAGCCCTTGCCGTTATCTTTTGAGACGATTTGGATGATGTAGTCTTTAGCCGCGTCGACGCTTGATTTTTGCGCGCCGGCGATCTTTACTTCGCCTTTTTCGCGATCTAGATCGATAGCGACGTCAAATTTTTCTATGATCTCTTTTATCGTTTTACCAGCCTGTCCGATGATATCTACGATCTTGCCCGGATCCACGCTAAAGAGCTCTAGTTTAGGGAGTATATCTTCGTTTACGGAGATATTTTCGTTTGCTTTTTCCATCAAATTTAATATATGCAGCCTGCCCTCGCGCGCCTGCAAAAGCGCCTCTTTTAGCACGTCAAGGCTTATGCCGCCCAGTTTTATATCCATCTGAAGCGCGGTTATGCCGTCTTTGCTACCTGCGACCTTAAAGTCCATGTCGCCGTCGTGATCCTCTAGCCCCATGATGTCGGTTAGCACGGCGTGTTTTTCGCCCTCGAAAATTAGTCCCATCGCAACGCCCGCAACTAGTTTTGGCGTATCGACGCCCGCAGCCCTTAGCGCTAAAGAGCCGCCGCAAACGCTAGCCATCGAGCTTGAGCCGTTACTTTCTAAAATTTCGGACACGAGTCTGATCGTATAAGGCGAATTTGCGTCGATGCTAGGCGCAAGCGCGCGTTTAGCGAGGTTGCCGTGTCCTAGCTCGCGTCTGCCCGGAGCCTTTAGCGGGCTAGCTTCACCGACGCTAAAGCCGGGGAAGTTGTAGTTAAACATAAATTTATCCGTCACGGCGCCTTTTTCCGTTAGCATATCATACATCTGCGCGTCGCCATCGGTGCCTAGAGTCGCCACCACGAGAGCTTGCGTCTGGCCACGAGTAAAGAGGCAGCTGCCGTGAGCGTTTGGTAGGATATTTGTTTCGATGCTGATCGGGCGAACCTCCTTAAGCCCTCTGCCGTCGGCGCGAACGCCCTCGTTTATGATCTGCTCTCGGACGATTTTTTTCTTAAATTTAGCTAGGACGTTAGAGACGACCTCCTCCCCCCAGCCCTCTTTTTGTGCTACTTCATCGGTCAAAATTTGCTTGGCGATCTTGGTTAGTTCGCTAGCGCGCTCGCTTTTAGCCATCTGATTTATCGCGGCTTTTACGTCGTTTTTGTAAAATTCGTTTAGATAGACGGCGACGCTCTCGTTTTCGATCTCCGGTTTTAGCTCAAGCTGTGCGTCCTCTTTTTTATGCTGGCTAAATGCTTCTTCATAAGCGTTTGAGGCGCGAAGTATGGCTTTACCGGCCTGCGCGATCGCCTCCACGATGAGATCTTCGCTAAATTCGTTCATATCCTGCATCGCTATCACGCCGCCGCCTAAATTTGGATCCATCATAGGATCTAGCGCGATAGGCATTATTTCGTCTTTTTCAGTCGCGATACTTCTCATCTCGATCATCAAAAGTTCGTCTTTAACGCCGGCCACGTAAAGATCGAGCGCCGATGTTTTTAACTCGGAGTTGCTAGGGTTGATTACGAATTTATTATCAATATAGCCCACGCGTACGCCGCAAACAGGCGCATTTACGGGGATGTCACTAAGATAAAGCGCGACCGAAGCGGCATTTAGACCGACAACTTGCAAATCAACCTCCGGATCGCAAGATAACACCATAACGACGATTTGCGTCGGGTATGCGTAGCCCTTTGGAAAGAGCGGACGTAGCGAGCGGTCGATGATGCGCGAAGTTAGCGTCTCAAAATCCCCCGGTTTAGTCTCTCTTTTTACATAGCCGCCCGGAATCCTACCTGCTGCGTATGTTTTTTCGATGTATTGCACCGTTAGCGGTAAAAAATCCTCGCTAACTTGCGTGTCCTCGCGAGCGACGGTAGCTAAAACGACGGTATTTTTCACGCGCAAAAGCACCGCGCCGCTAGCTTGCTTGGCAACCTTGTTTATATCGTAAATTTCAACTTGATTATTGACTTCTATTGAATACTGCATGTCCTGATATCTCCTTGTTTTTGTAATGGTATATAAAACGGACTCTCCTCTAATATGGAAAGCACGGTTTCCGGTTTTGGTTCGATTTTGTTTTCGTAGTAAAAATCCACCTCGATAAAATTTGCGATCTTGTGCACGGCGTAAATTTCATCCACCAGCGGCGCGATAGCTGCGGCGACGTCGGTAGCGATGAGCGGCGTGGCGTAGGTGACTGATTTTACTCGCTCGCGCATGAGTGTTTTTAGGCAGGTTAGCGCTGTAAGACCCGTCTCGCAGCCCTCATCGACGAGCAGGATATTTCTATCCTTTAGATCGCCGATTAAATTTCCTTTTCTAAATTTATATACGTTTTTTAGGATTTTTTCGTCGTATTTGCGATCCGCCTCGCCATAAACAAAATCGTAACTAATGCCAAAGCTCTTAATCAGCTCGTCGTTTAGCACCACGTCATCCTTTTCGCTAACCATCGCGATCTCACACTCCGGGTTATTCGGCGCAAAAATGCGCTCGCAAAATAAAATCTCGTAGCTCAAATTTAGCCCGCGAGCTATGCTATCGACCATGATGACCGAGTCTATAGAGCTGCATATCATCAGATACTCGCCCGCGACCAGCTCTTTTTTGGGCAAAATTTCAAGTAGCTTTTCGGCCGCTTCGAGCTGGTTTTCAAACATAAAGTCTTCGTAGTTGCCCATTAACTACCCTGCGTCGTCTGTCCTACCGAAAAGTCGTAATGCAAGCCGCCCATCGGATAGAAATTTATAAAGAAGTAAACGCCTCTTGATTTTTTGGCGGCTGTTCCGCTCGTGGTCGTCGTAGGCTCAAGCTCCTCTTCGTAGACAAAGGTATAATTCCAGCACTTTCTGCGGTGAGAGATGCCTAGCTGCCACTGCTTATTGTAGTCGCGCTCGAGGTCATACTGAGTACCGCTAAATAGTCTATAGTTATGCGGAAGTTCGACGTAACCGTTTAGGTGTAGATAGTTTTGCTTTTCCTGCGCATTTTTTCTTTGCATCGTATGCCAGAGGCTAGCGCCGAATTTATCATGCGTATAGCTCGCGCCGCTTTGGACTTTTTCAAAGTATTTATTCACGTACGAATACTCAAGTCTGTTGTAAAAAGATAAATTCGCCAGCGGATACCAGCCGATGATGTTTTTCAAATTTGAGCGCTTGTTTTCTTTGGTGTAATAACCCTGCGAAATCGTATGGCGTAAAAATTTCCTTCCGTCTTCGTTAAAGAAATACTGCGTCGCTCTAGCCGAAATTTCATCTCTAGTGTGTTGAGGGTTGATGAAGCTCTGATATTTTCGTCCGAGCATATCGTATACGTATACGTTGCCGTCATCTTCGGCCGTCTCGTATCTGTCTGGCAAGTCGCCTTCATTATATGCTTTAACCACGTAATCTACGCCCAAATTTAAACTATGATAAAAGCTCTCGTAAGCCTTAGCCAGATCTGTCTGGAGAGAAAATTTATGATAGTTTTCTATATAGTTTGCGCTCTTGTCCTCATCTCCGGTCGGACGGTACATTTTCTTTGCATAGTCCACGTGGGTAGCGTATAAATAGTGATAATACGAGAATTTCAGATAATCGTCCGCTAAAGGTAGATGAAATGAAACCGGCAGGTTAAATTCGTACTGCGTCGCTTTTACGCCGATTTTTCTCGTGTAGTTGTGCGAGTGAAGATCGACAGAGTAAAGCACGTTTGGCAAGATGAAGTTGTCGGTAAATTTATGATACTGAAAGCTCGGATACTCTTGAAGCGTGTCTTTATTTTCGTTCGGACTACCGATCTTTGACGTATCCGTATAGTACCTAGCATATGCACCGAAGTAATGCTTGTCGCTACTTAAGAAATAGTTTAGTTTTGAGGTCACGAGAGGGTTATCGTCGCTACCCGAGCCGCGTTTTTTCAAATTTATATAGTCTATATCGTTTAGCGCCGTCGCATCGAGCCACAAGCCCTCCTGCAAATCCTCGTTTATCAGGTGCTTGACGAGCCTATCGCGCTCATATTTTACATCAGCGCCTTTATGCGTTTTGTTTTTCAGAGGGAGTCTTAGCGAGTTTTTCTCGATCTGTCTTTGTCGGTAGCCCTCGGTATCTCTAAATGCGCCAAGTGTCACAGAGCCTCTAGAATAAGGCGAATCGGCAAATCTAAACGTACCGTATATGCCTGTACCGCGTCTAGTGCGAATTTGCGGATCAAACTGTAAGTCCCAGCTGTCGTATTCGGCGATATAGATCGGTTGTTTGTAGTAAAATCCATCGTTTTTACCGTAACCAAACTCCGGCGGCAAAAGCCCGGTACGTCTGCGAGTATCGGTTGAAAAGCCAAAATACGGTAGATAAAACACGGGGACGTTTCCGACGTAAAATACGGGGTTAAATAGATGTAAAAATTTATTCTCGCGGTTTAACTTGCCGCTGCTAAATTTGATCTTCCAGTCCGGGTCTTGGACGTTGCAGCTTGACACGACCGCGCCGTTTACTCTGTAAAATTCGGACGTACTGTTACTCTCGTCGCTTTGCATCCACACTTCCATGTCGCGGTTCATCATAAATAGCGTCTCGTAGTTGCTATCTTTACTATTTAGATCGATCTTCGCGTACGAGCAGCGCGAGATTTCGTCCTTATTTCTTATCAAATTTACGTTACCGAAAAGCTCCAAAATCTCTTTTTGCTGATCGTAAACAGCTCTATCTGCGCTCATCAAATAATCTTGCGAATAAACAAGCACGTTTTTATCTGCCGTAACAACGCCGTTGTCGCGCTTTACGTCATCGGCTAAAAGCTCGAAATTTTGAACGGCATAGCAACTAAAAGCCCCGAAAATAAGCGTCAAGAAAATTCTAGTAAACATTTATAACTACCGTTTTCGCGGCCTTATCTTGCCACGTTTGAAATAATGGATTTGAAAACGCCCATGCAAAACCTAGGAAAAACGCGTTTTCGCTGATAATGCGTACCAAAGAGCGGGTGAGAGAATTTAGCAAACCCGGCTTATCGAGCAGATCGATATCCACGCACACGATCTTCATCGCGACCTTACCGATGCTAGCGCCGCAATACCACGTAAAAAACGTCTGGTAAATAACCTCGAGCAAGACTATCTGCGGTATCATTTCCATCGCTAGCGCACTGATCTGCTCGTAGTCTAGTCCGTCAAATTTCTCGTAGTAAACGGCATAAAACAAAAACGAGATGAGAAATTTATCTATACCCCATGCGACGGCTCTTTTGCCGACGCTGGCGAGCGTGATATTTTCGTTTTCGAGCTTGTCTATGACGCTCCTTCTCATTCGCGCCCTTTTAGCATTTGCCAGGCGATATCTTTTCTGTACTGCGCGCCGTCAAATTCTACGTTTTCGCAAAGCTCATAGGCCTTTTGTTGCGCTTGTCTTATGCTTTTGCCAAGCCCCACGCACACAAGCACTCGTCCGCCGTCGGCATATATCTCGCCGCCCTGCTCGCTCACGCCGGCAAATGCTATGTGCGAGTTTTCAGGCATGTTTTTTACGCTGATTTTGGCCCTAGGCGAGCTTGAAAAAGGATAATTTTTACTAGCCATCACGACTCCGACGGCAAATTCGTCTTTTAGCTTCACGGGTTTTAGATCGCCTTTTGCAGCGTTTAGTAAAATTTCGCCCAGATCGCCATCGATCAGCGGCATTAGCACTTCGCACTCAGGATCGCCGAAACGCACGTTAAACTCAAGCACGTACGGCACGCCTTTAACCACCATAAGCCCCACGAAAAGCACGCCGCAGAAAGGATTTCCTTCGGCCTTCATACCTTTTAGAGTCGGTTTTACGACCTCTTCTTCGACCTGTTTTATTAGCTCGGGGCTTGCTAGCGGACTAGGAGCGTATGCACCCATGCCGCCGGTATTTGGCCCTTCGTCGTTATCTTTTAGGCGCTTATGATCTTGCGCTACCGGCAGGCTAACGAAATTTTCGCCGTCGCAAATCGCAAAAAAACTAAGCTCAAATCCGTCTAAAAACTCCTCCACGACCACGCGTTTGCCCGCCTCGCCGAAGCTCTCTCCGCTTAGCATATCGCGAGCTGCGACCTTTGCTTCCTCGCGGCTTTGCGCGATTATCACGCCTTTGCCCGCGCACAGTCCGTCGGCCTTAACGACGACCGGAGCGGCAAGAGAGTCGATAAATTTAGCCGCAGCATCGTAATCGTCAGTGTTTAAATAGGCAGCCGTTCGGATAGCGTTTCTAGCCAAAAAGTCCTTCATAAATGCCTTACTACCCTCAAGCCTGGCCGCAGCCTTGCTCGGTCCGAAAATATTTAAATTTCGCGCCTTAAAGATATCCACGACGCCGTCACTTAGCGGCGCTTCAGGTCCGACGATCGTTAGTTCTATCTGCTCTGTCTTAGCAAATTCTGCGAGCTGATTATAATCTTTGGGGTTTAGATTTGTGCCGAGCTTTGAGGTAGCTCCGTTGCCCGGAGCAAAGAAAAGCTCGTGTTTGCGGGATTCTTGAAGTTTTAGAGCTATGGAGTACTCGCGCCCGCCGCTTCCGATTATCAAAATTTTCATAATTTCTCCAAAAATAAAAACCCAAGTGAGCGGTGCGCATATAAGTGGCCCGAAAATTCAAAGCCAACCTTGCAAATAGGCGGTTCCTTTAGGTCGCAACTTCTCGCGCTCGCACGCTCAAACGAAGCCACGTCACACAGTTCCGCACATCTTCGCCGATACTAATGTGTTGGACCCTGTAAAAATACGCTGCCAAATCACTCAGGCAAGGTTATTATATAAAATTTTAGCTTAAAATAGCGTTTTTGCGAGGCTTACGCAGGAATTTATATTTTGCTGGGCGCTCACTGCGGGCGAGATAAAAATTTCCAGCTCTTTTGCCGTCGTAAGCCCGATAGCGACGGCTTTATAGCTCTCATCCCAGCCGAAATTTCGAGTAAAATTTCGCACCGCCGAGGGAGCCGTAAAAATAATCACAGAGTTTTTGGGCGGTTTTTGCTCCTCCTTAAGCGGCTTAAAAACGTTTTCGTAAGCGATTATTTGCGTCAAATTTACGCCGTTCTCTCTCAAAATTTCGCCCACGCTCGAAGCCGTCTCGCGCGCTCTTAAAAATAGCGTTTTTTTGCCCTTTAAAAACGGTGCGATCTCGGCGGCAAAGTCGTTTCCGTGAGCGTTTTTTGCAGTGTAAATTTGAGCAAAGCCAAACTCGCTAGCCGCGCGGCTAGTGCCGTCGCCGATGGAGTAAATTTGCAAGCTAGCGGGCGAAATTTGATTAAATTTTAGCGCGTTTACGGAGTTTTTGGAGGTTAGAACCAGTGCGCCAAATTCGGCTAAATTTACGCTAAATTTATTAAATTTGATCTCGTTTAAAACCAGCGTCTTTACGCCCTCAAATTCCAAATTTGACCCGACCAGATAGATCATTTTCGCCCTTAAGTTTATGATTTCGCGTCCAAATTTTACCGCAAATCCTCAAATTTTAAAAGCCGCAGCCAAAAACGCTAACTCTATTTCGCTGCGTTGCGCCTGCTTAGATACTCTTTTGCCTTTTGTTTTAGCGCTTTATACAGCTTGCCGGCGTCCTCTGCTCCGTATTTTTTCACCAGTCCGTTGTGAAAATCGCCCAAATTTTTACTCTCGAATGCAATTTTTCTAATCTCTTGCTTTTTTGCCTCGTCTATCTTGATCGAGAGCTGCGCTTTTGCCGCATATTCAGCTTTATCTTTTGCTTCGTTTTGCGGTGCGAGAGCTTGCTTTGATTTTTGCGGCGGACGCTTGTTTGATAAATTTTGCCCTTTCCCATCCGCTTTAAGATCCTCGCTAGAAGCTTTGTCGCTCAAATTTTGCTCCGCGTCTTTTGGCTGCTCGGTAGAACCCGGATCATCGCTTAAATTTGCTTCTACGGCTTTTGCCTCTTGTAAATTTTCATTATTTGTCGCCGCACCGTTTTCGCTTTTTAAAGATTGCAGTTTTAGAGACTCCAAATTTTGATCTACTTGAGAGCGATTTTCTAAATTTTGCTCTTTGCCCGAAACGCTTTGAGCGTGCAAAATTTCGCCGCTTAAATTTGACTCGGTTTGCGGTTTTTCTCGCTCGTCAAGTTTTTGCTCATCGCCTTGAGTTGCCGGCCTAGATTTTGCGGAATTTGGCGCTGCAATACGCTTTACTTCGCCTTTTTGCGAGTTTTCTATTTGAGGTTTTTTGTAAATTTTCCTCGCATCCTCTTTTAGCGCGTTATACACGCCGGCGCCGTTTTTGCTGCCGAATTTTGAGATAAATTTCATATGAAGCTCGCTGAGACTGCCCGAGTTTCGTATCAAGATCGCGATTTCGTCTTGATTTTCTTCGATGAGCTGCGCCGTATACGAGCAGTTGAAGTCAAATTTGAGTTTATGAAATTTGCCGCCGTTTTTATCTTGCTTATTAAAAAAATCTATCACGTCGTCGTAAAATTTATCGTTGCTGACGATGTAAATTTTGTCTTTTTTGTGCGAGAGTTTGCCCATTAGAAACGTAATTATTTTATCGGCATAGTCCTTGTGAGCGCTTTCTAAAAGTATGATTTTTATTTTGATTTTTCGCGCTAGAAACCACGCCAAAACGGAGATGCTTAGCTTTTGTCTATTATTAGTTACGATATAAATTTTATCTTTTTGTCCTAGCTTTTTTAGCGTTGCTAGATTATCTACGCTTATGTTTTCGTCGTCTATTATAAATCTTGCCATATATTTCCTAAACGAGTCGGGGCAATCGCCCCAAAACTCTACATCTTATCTTTTGTTACGATGAGTAACATTTTAAATTTTTCAGGGATCTTTAGCCCGTGCGGGATTTTACCCGGAAGCACGATGGTATCGCCCTTTTTGATATCAAAATGCTCGTCGCCGATGGTTAGCTTCATCTCGCCATCAAGCGCGATCAAAAGCGCGTCGCCCGGAGCCGCGTGAGTGGAGAGCTGTTGGTCCTTTGAAAACGACAGTAGCGACATCGAGCCGCTTTCGTTTTTGACGAGCGTTTTGCTCACGATTTTGCCCTCTTCGTATTCGACCGCATCTACTAGGCTAAAAATAGCCGCCTTAGGTAAATGATCTATCATTAAGTCCTCCTTAAAATCGATTGAGACGTATTTCGTCGGTTTGTTAAAAACTAGTTTTCGCCATACTTTTTTCTCTATCAGGCAGGCCTGTTCGCCGCCTAAGCGCATCTGCTTGTCGCCGTAGTGCAAACTCGCGCCGCCCTCCACGACCCACGCGAGGCTGTCGCAAAATAGCATCTCGTGATCTAGCTCCTCGCCCGCGTCAAAGGCAAAGACATCGACGTGAGCGTTCTCGCAATCAAAAATCCTTTTGCTAACGACGCTTTTTGCGATCACTTTCGTGTCGGCGCTTAGATTGTAAATTTTACTCATTTTTTTCCTTTCGTAAATTTACGCGTCATTGTAGCTAAAATTTTCGGACGATTTATTGATAAGGATTATCTCTTTTTGTCAAATTTAAGCCATTTTTTACAAATTTACGCAAGCCCAGGAAAGCGTCTATCCAGCACCCCCTTTAACCTGCTCTAACCAGACCTTTCGCTCGACCTCGTCACTATCTACGACCACTCTAAGCATCAGCTGCTCAAAGATTTTTACGCCACAAAAATCAAAAATGCAACTTTTCCAAATTCTTTCCAGCGGATCGCCGAATATCTTGTTTTCTCTGGCCTCAGGGAGTGTTGCAGGTGTTGAAAACTACAGCGGCTTCAGCTTTTAAAAGCCCTATCGGAAGCCCACCGCCGCTATCGCCCGGCGCAAAATCGCAGGCTACTCTCTGCCTTAACACGCGGTCGATC
The DNA here is from genome assembly GCF_014253065.1 of Campylobacter massiliensis. NCBI lineage: Bacteria > Pseudomonadati > Campylobacterota > Epsilonproteobacteria > Campylobacterales > Campylobacteraceae > Campylobacter > Campylobacter massiliensis. The sequence continues at coordinate 202,998 of NZ_JACLZK010000001.1, read as the reverse complement.
CAGCCTTTGAGGATGGCGGCGGCTCGCCCCACTAATTTGGGTGTACAATCACGATTCCATGGGTATTTACGATATCTTTTTGATGCGCTTTTAACAGCTCGTCGTCGCTTTCGTCGCTCACAAGCTCGGTGCCGCTAAGGATTGGGTTAAATTTCTTCTTATATAGATCGTAGAATTTAACTTCGTAGCCGCTATTTTGCAACTTTCCTATCGCTATGTTCCCAATAGCTGCATTTAGACTTCTCTCGTAAGGATGTGCTAAAATGATGCAGATTTGTTTCATAATAATTCCAGTTCTTGTTTTTCTTAAATTTCCCTAATCAATTTATTGCAAATAATAAGATCATAATACTCTCTAGCCATTTTTTTGGAACGAACTTTGGCTACTTCAATATCAAAATCTGAATATCCTGAAATAAAAGTTTTAACTTGTCCATATTTTGATTTATTATAAACTTCCTTTTTTTCGATATATTTTAAATCACTAGCATCATTATTTAGACGAGTCTCTAAACAAATTAGGTTGCCAATCAAGCAAGTATCATTATCTTCCGATTTTTCATTTATAATGTGTTCTACGGAAGTATCATCAGAGAAAAAATCCCTTTTCTCAAAATATTGATTAAGCTTCTTTAAAACATATTTAGCCAATACGTTTGTTGGCAAATTTCTTCTTCCGCTATATGCCAACTTAACAAAACTCTCTTCAAATTCCTCATACTTCGGCAATTTAGAATTAAAAGTATCGTAGAGTAATTCATCAAGAATCGTATTTGTATCGCTTTTACTTTGTGTTTTTCTTAACTTGATTGCCAATTTAGAAAAATTGGTCTCATATATATTAGCCTGTTTCTTTGATATGTTTGTATATGCGAAAATAAAATTTTCAAGATATTGGATTGCCTTTTTAAAACTTGGAGTCGAAATCAGCCCCCTATTTTTTATATCCAATAGCGCTAGTAATATAATTCTGCTTTGTACTACATTAAATATACTTCCAAAAGATTGTAGACTTTGAACCAACCATTTATATTCTTGCCTATTACTGTAATCTTCTATTTTTGGATTAACAATACTAATATAAATTTTTGACTCTTTTTCTAAATCTTTTAAAAAATCAAGGTATTCATCTTTTTTTATATAAGACTTAAATGAATCATAAAGCTTATTGTTTGTTTCTTTTTTAAATTTAGATATCCAATAATGTCTATAAAAGGTTGCTAAACCTATTGAGCCATCTCTGTCTCTTAAAATTTTTTTAACCCCTTCCCAAACACTTTCTGCGTAGCCAATTCCTCCATTTTTATCATTGTGCAACTTTTCAAAAACTATGTTTTTAATAAGATCTATACTTGCAAGATTTTTACCTTTAGCATTTAAAATTTCAAAAATCATATATGCACTATCTTTATCACTGGTTACTATAGCGATAAGTTTTGACTCAAGAATTTGATCTCTAACTGCTAGTAAAATCTTCACATAGTCAAAATCTTTAAAGACCAAATTTTGTTCTTTTAATTTCTCACATGATAAATATATATTAAAAAAATCGTAAGTTTGCTTTATGTTTTCTTCTTCCTCTGTTTCTACTTCTGGGATATTGGTTTTTTCTTTAGATTGCACATAACAATCAAAATATGGATATGACGTATCACTGATCAAATGCCTTATAGGTTCGTCATTATCATTAATATCTTTAACATATCTAAAAGTTGCATCAGATAGACCTTTCTCTCCACATTCCATTAATTTATTTGAAATTACTGACAATAATATTGTAATCACAGTTAATCTTTGCTGACCATCGACCACATCTATACTATTCTCGTTAGAATTTCCAGAAAAAACCATAGTTCCAATAAAATACACATTATTAGATAAACTGTCTCCTACCGACTTTATACCACTAATAATATCGTCTATGAATCTTTTATAAAACTGCTTATCCCAAGAATAATCCCTTTGAAAAACGGGTATCCTAAAAGTTGGGTACGTTTTAAACAATGTTTTTACATCCATATCTTGTGGAGAAAAATTCATGATTATACCTTTCTAACAATGCTCAAATGCTGTTGCATGCCGATATTTTTACCGCTACTCCCACTCTATCGTTGCAGGCGGTTTGCTCGAGATGTCGTAAACTACGCGGTTAATGCCGTCTACTTCGTTTATGATGCGGCGAGAGACGTTTTCTAGCAGGTCGTACGGCAAGCGCGAGAAGCTAGCCGTCATGCCGTCGCTGGCGTCCACTACGCGTATGCACACGGCGTTTTCGTAGGTGCGGTTATCGCCCATGACGCCCACTGAGTGCACGTTTAGCAGCACGCAAAACGCTTGCCACGTTTTGTTGTACCAGCCGCTTGATTTTAGCTCGTCGCGTAGGATCACGTCGGCTTTGCGTAGCAGCTCGAGGCTCGGCGTATTTACCTCGCCCATTATGCGGATAGCAAGGCCCGGACCAGGGAACGGGTGACGGAACACGAGCTCTCGCGAAAGACCAAGCTCAAGGCCGAGCTGGCGCACCTCGTCTTTAAAAATCTCTCTTAAAGGCTCAATTAGCTCAAAGCTCATCCAATCAGGCAGCCCGCCCACGTTGTGGTGGCTTTTGATCGTCTTGCTCGAGCCTACGACCGAGCTTTCGATGATATCGGTGTAGAGCGTGCCTTGGGCTAAAAATTTGACGTTATCGTGCTTTTTGGCCTCTTTTTCAAAAATTTCGATGAAAGTTTCGCCGATTATCTTGCGCTTTTTCTCTGGATCTGTTACGCCAGCAAGCCTTTCTAGGAAAGTTTTACTCGCATCTATGCTAACTAGCTCCACGCCAAGCTTAGTTCTAAAAGTCGCCTCGACCTGCTCGCGCTCGCCCGTTCTAAGTAGTCCGTTATCGACGAAAACCAGGATCAAATTTTGCGGTATCGCAGCAGCCAAAAGCGCAGCGGTAACGGAGCTATCCACGCCTCCGCTAACGGCGCAAAGGACTTTTTTGTTGCCCACGGTTTCTTTGATTTTAGCGATCTGGTTTTTGGCAAAGCTGCCCATATTCCACGTGCTTTCGCAGCCGCAAATATATTTGGCGAAATTTTTTAAAATTTGAGTACCGAACTCGCTATGCTGCACCTCCGGGTGAAACTGCAGAGCGTAAAATTTGCGCTTTTCGTCGCCAAATACGCAATAAGGCGAATTTTCGCTAGTCGCGATCGCCTCAAAGCCGTTAGGTAGATTTTTTACGAGGTCGGAGTGACTCATCCAGACGATTTGCTTTTCAGGCGTATCAGTAAAGAGCGGATGGGATTTTAGAGCGTTTAGGCTTGCCTTGCCGTACTCTTTGTGAGAGGCTGGAGCAACCTCGGCGCCAAATTTATGCGCCAAAAGCTGCATGCCGTAGCAAATGCCTAAAATCGGCAGCTTTAGCTTAAATACGCCCTCGTCGCAAAAATACGCATCCGGAGCATAAACGCTAGCAGGACCGCCGCTTAGTATTATGCCTTTTGGTTTTTTCGCCTTAATCTCCTCGACCTTGACGTTAAAAGGCAAAATTTCGGTATAAACGCCCTGCTCGCGCAAACGTCTAGCGATGAGCTGGGTATACTGCGAGCCAAAATCCAAAACTATTATCGTGTTATTCATGAGCGTCCTTTAAAAATATAAATGAAAAATTTCAAACTGTATGTACCAGATCACGACCGATACGATATAGCCGGCAACCACGGTCCAAGCGTATTTCATATGCGCGCCGAAGGTATAGATGCCTTTTAGTTTGCCCATAACGCCAACGCCCGCAGCAGAACCAAAGCTTATCATCGATCCGCCGATACCGGCAGTTAAGGTAACTAGTAGCCACTGGCTTAAATTTTCGCCCACATCCGCGCCCATCATAGGATTTGCTTTTAGCACGGCAGACATAACAGGAACGTTATCCACGATAGCAGATAGGAAGCCGACGCCGATATTTACGGTAGTAGCGCCAAATTTATCATAAAGCGAAACGGCGTAGTTTAAAAACCCGACGAAGTGCAGTGCGCCGACGGCGGCAAGGATACCAAAGAAGAAGAAAAGCGTGTTGTTTTCTATCTTTGACATGTAGTGAAAGACGTGCATAGGCTCTTCGTTTTTATTAGTTTTTTTGTAGATGTAGGTGTAGATGCTAAGAAGCGAGAAACCAAACATCATGCCCCACATCGCAGGCAAGTGGAAAAGCTGGTGCATCATAACTGCCGAAAATATCGTAAATGCGCCAAGTCCGATAACGACTTTGCCGCCTTTTTTGATGCTTACTTTCGGCTCTGTCGCAGGGTCAAAATGCGGACTGCCCGCAGGCACGATGCGCGCTAGCAAGAAAGCCGTAACTAGCCAGCCGATAAATGAAGCAGGGAAAAGCGCGAAAAAGTCGATAAACGGAGCCTTGCCCGCAGCCCAAGCCATCAGAGTCGTGATATCGCCGAACGGACTCCATGCGCCGCCTGCGTTTGCGGCTACGACAATGTTTATCGCACCAGCGACTAGGAAATTAGTATTATTTCTATCTATCGTTAAAAGTACCGTGGAGAGGATGAGAGCGGTAGTTAGGTTGTCGGCGACGGGGCTGATGAAAAATGCCAAAACGCCGGTTAGCCAAAATAATCTTTTGTACGTATAGCCCTTTGAGACGAGGTTGTATTTTAGCGCGTTAAACACGTCTCGCTCGATAAGTGCCTCGATATAGGTCATCGCAACCATGAGGAAAAATACGATCTGCGAAATCTCTAAAATCAGGTGATTTACCTCATTTTGCAACAAATGCACGTCTAAGCCGTTTGCCAGCATATAAAAGCCGATAAGCAGAAACATAAAAGTGCCGATAAAAATGGCCGGTTTAGCCTTATCGATGTGAAAATTTTCCTCCGTAGCGATGAAAAAATATCCCACGACAAAAATGATGAGGCTCGCGATACCCACCCACGTAGTCGTTAAATTTAAAGCCTCGCCCGTAGCGTCGCCGCTACCAAAGGCCAAAGCAAAAAACAGACTTAAAAGTCCGACGATCTTCATTTGCTCTCCTTGATTTATAGTTTATTTATTTTTTCGGTTTTGCTGTTTGAGGGCTCGGACGGCGCTTCGTAGAACGGATCGCCCTTGTGGCCGCAGCCTGCTATAAAAATTAACAAAAAAAATGCTAAAATCGCCTTATGAAAGACGCTAAGACTATTATTCGACATATTATTGATAATCCTTTTTATAAAGAATTAAAAAACCGTAGCGAATGCGGGGAATTTTTACAGCTTTTAAGCCTAAATCATCGCAGGCTCATCGCCTTTTGCTACGAGAAAAACGGCGTTTTGTTTTTTGCCCTGTTTCATCCGCTAGGACTTCAGGAATTAAAAAGCGATAGTAGTATAAAAATGTTAAAAGGCTTATTAAAAATCTATTCTAGCGTAAATTTTGACGGCAGGCTCGCTCGCGTAACGGACGTTAAATTTTTTGTGACAAAGCATTTAAAATTTAAAAAAGTAACCGACCCATACGAAAAAAAGCGAATTTTTACCTACGCCGAGCCGTCCAAGGGAGAGTTCGCAAATTTAGCCAAAAGCGAGCGGATTTTCGAAGGATTTGAAAAAATTCGCCTTGCCATAAAGCAAAATTTAGCCAAAGAATCAAGCGGGGCGCGATGAAGCGAGATAAAACTGGGCAAAATTTAGGCGCAAAGCGCGCAAACAAACTACCTCAAATTTATAAAAACTATGTGGCGCAAACCTCGTCAAATTTAACCCCAAACGGCAAAAGCGTAAATTTACCGACGGGAGCCAAATTTTGCTAATCGACGAGATCCGCTCGCTGCCTGCTCAGCCCGGCGTTTATCAGTATTTCGACAAAGCGGGCAAGCTTCTTTACGTCGGCAAGGCTAAAATTTTAAAAAACCGCGTCAAAAGCTACTTTTCATTTACGCCAAGTCTCGCCCCCTCGCCCAAGCTGGGCCCGCGCATCCACAAAATGATCAGCGAGGCCGTACACCTCGAGTATATCGTAACTCCCAGCGAAGCCGACGCGCTGATACTGGAAAACTCCTTCATCAAGCAACTACGGCCCAAATACAACATCTTGCTGCGCGACGACAAGACCTATCCATACATCTACGTAAATTTGGACGAGGATTTCCCGCGCTTTGAGATCACGCGCAAGATCGTCCGAGGCAAAAACGTCAAGTATTTCGGGCCGTATTTTCGGGGCGCACGCGAGCTTTTGGATGCGCTTAGGCTGAGCTTTAAACTCGTGCAAAGCAAAAGCGCGCTCAAAGCCACGGGCGCATATCTGCCCTATCAGATCGGCTATTCGGAAGCCCCTCTCATCAGCAAAATTTCGCCCGCAGACTATGCCAAGGTCGTAGATGGCGCGATCGCGGCGCTAAATAATCCTCTTTCTATGCTGCCAAAGCTCGTAAATTTGATGAACAAATACGCCCAAAACGAAAACTACGAGCAAGCCGCCCTCGTGCGCGATAAGATCAATGCGATCAAGGATCTAGACGTCAAAATAGAGGTCGATCTGGCTAAGCTCGAGGATTTTGAGGTTTTTGCCGTGGGCGCGGAGCAAAATTTGCTTTGCGCGGTGCGTTTTAGCGTGCACGGCGGCAAGATCAGCGGCGTGTATCAAAATATCACGAACGCCAAAATGAGCTCGCAAGGCGACCTAAACGACGCGTACAAGCAAATAGTTTTAGAGAGCTTCCCGGCAGGCGCGCCCGTCGTGAGCGCGAAAATTTACGCGCTTGAGGCCTTTGAAGACGCAGGCCTCGTAGAGGAGATATTGACCGCTCGCCACGGCCGTAAATTTAGCATTTCCGTGCCTAAAATCGGCGAGAAAAAGCGCATCTGCGAGATGGCGCTAACAAACGCGCAGGTCTTTATCCAAAAGTACCTAAAAACCCATGACGACGCATTTTTGGACGAGTTAAAGGAGTATTTCGGCCTCGCATGCGCGCCGTATGCCATCGAGACCTTTGATAACTCGCATATGTTCGGCGCGGCCGCGGTCGGCGCGATGGTGCGCTTTGAGCACGGAAACTTCGCCAAAGAGCACTACCGCCACATGCACCTCTCTCACGCAAACGACTACGATCAGATGCGCCAGATGCTAACCGAGCGCGCTTTGCGGTTTGATAAGCTAAGCCCGCCCGATCTCTGGCTCATAGATGGCGGTCAGGCGCTGCTGGATCTCGCTACGGATATCATCGCTAGCAGCGGCGCAAACGTCGATATACTCGCCATCTCAAAAGAAAAAATAGACGCCAAAGCCCACCGCGCAAAAGGCGGCGCGAGGGATAAAATTTACGCTAGCAGCGGCGTATTTACGCTACCAACGAACGACAGACGGCTACAGTTTTTCCAGCGACTTCGCGACGAGGCGCACCGATTTGCGATTACCTTTCATCAAAAAACCAAGCGCAAGGAGGATCTGGGCGCTAGCAAGCTATCAGACGCCGGCGTATCGGCGGGTAGTATCGCAAAGCTCGTTAAATTTTACGGCAGCTTTGAAGCGATAATGACCGCGACTAGCGAGGAGATCGAAAAGGTGACAAATAGGAGCGTGGCGGCTAAAATCGAGCAATTAAAAGAGAGCGAAATTTGATGTGCCCGGACTTCATAAATTTTGCTCTAAAATTTGGACGAATTTGCGGGTAAATTTAGCCAAGTTTTCGACTTAAATTTTGATGCGGCGATTTTGCGTATTTTTGGGTTATTTCTTGCGTGCGCTCGTTCTTGCCGAATTTGAGCCGCGGATTTAGGATTATTTTTTTAGCTAAATTTGATCCGATAAGCGGCTTTGGCTTCGGCTAAATTTACAATCCAAAATCGCAAAAAGCTCAAATTTAACTAAAAATATAAAAATTTATCCCCCAAACGTCAAAATATTCTTGATAACGCCTATCCATTTAAATATAATCTAGCTAAAAAATTAAAGGATAAATTTGCTTTACAGGTCGCTAACTGTGCTTAGCCTTTGCATCGCGCAGTTTATTTGCATCGGATTTTTCGGCGAGGGGCTCGTTAGCATCCTGCGTCAAGACGGTTTTAGTTTAGAGCGCGTCGGCGCGCTCAGAGGGCTTGGACTTTTCGCGGTTTTGGCTTTTTTGTGGTCGCCGTTTATCGACGCTACCGCGCTAAAAATAGGCGGTTACAAAAAGATTATCCTAGCCTTTCAGTGCCTTACTTTGGCGATTTTATATGCGGTTTCGCTTCTAAATCCGCGCGACGATTTACCTGCCGTAATCGCTTTAGCGGTGCTTTTGGCCTTTATCTCGGCCACCTGGACGATGACGTCGAACGCATTTTTTATCAAAATTTCAAACAGCTCGAATTTAAGCTTCACAAACGCCCTTAAGCTTAGTGGCGGATTGATAGGACACGTATCCGGTAACGGCCTAACGCTCGTAATCTACGCAAAATTCGGCTGGAGCGAGGCGAATTTATTCTTGACGTCTTTGATAGCGGTTTCCTTGCTTAGCCTTGCTTTCTTTAAAGAGCCTGAGCGCGTAAACGCCGGCGAGGGGCTGGATTTTAGGGCGATGTTTGGCTTTTTTAAGGGCAAAAAGGCTTGGCTTAGCGTGCTTTTCGTACAATCTATCGGTATATGCGCGGCGTTTGGACTGCTTAGTCCGATGCTTGTAGATATCGGCTGGAAGCTGGAAGATATCGGCGAGGTCTTGCACATATACGGCACGATATTTGGCTTCGCGGGTGCGCTTGCGGCGGGCTTTGCGGTAAAAAAGCTAGGCGCCAAAAGAGCCTTTTTATACGCCGTAGCGATGCAGACGCTAGGCATCCTGGCCATCTGGTTACCTATCGGCGGCTGGACGGACCGCGCGTCGGTACTTTTTGCTTCGAGCGCGGCGTATGCGGTATATATGGCGCAAGCGACGATAATCTCCACGATGATGATGCAACGTGCCTCGGGACGGCGACCCGCTAGCGAATACGCCGTGCAAAGCAGCCTAAATATGACATTTCAGATATTTTCGTTTTATCTCGGAACGCTTTTGGCGGGGACGTTGGGTTACGGAGCGGTCGTGTTGGGCGCGGCGGCGTTTTGCGTTTTGAGCCTAGTTTATTTTATAAAGATTTATAAATTTATCTAGCGGATTACGATTTTGTGGGATTTAAGTCGCCGTCTAGTACAAAAAACTGCGTAAATTTTATTCCGCAGAGTTTTGCAAATCGCTTTGCAGATTTAGCCCGCGTCGGCAATGCGGATTAAACGCATGCAATTTAACCCGAACGCAAGGCCGAATTTAAGTCTCTGGCGCAAAAAAGGCGATAAATTTAATCCCGCATCAGGCAAACCCGCTTGCAACGAGAGAAAAACTGCAAAACGAGCTTAAATTTACGCTTAAAACGGCGCAAATTTGGCTCGTAAAATTTACGCAAAAGCTAAATTTACAACCGCTCTTTGATGATCTTTAAAAAATCCAAAAGCGCCTTCGCGCTATGATGAGGCGTGTCCTGGGCGGCGATTAGTTCGCAGTTTGGTAGCATCCTCGACACTTGCGAAGCGACGACAAAAGGCACTTCCTCGTCGGCCCTAGAGTGATACATAAGCACGCTTTGAGGGACATCCTTTAGCTCAAATCCCCACGGCCTAGCTTGGAGCCAGAGGTCAAAGCCGATGCCGTTAAGCTGCGCTTTTATGGCTTCTTTTAGCGCACCCTTAGCCTGCGAGCCGTATTTTTCCCACGCCGTTTGCGCCGTATTTTCAGGCGTATTGTGCGATGCAAAATCATAAATTTCCTTTATGTGCGCATAGTCGGCATAGTCGGCCAAAAGCTCGGGCGGGGCGTTAAATCCGCTTAGTATAAACACCCTTTTCGCCTCTTCGCAAGCTACCGCCGTAGCGTAGGCGTAAGCCGCGCCCACCGACTCGCCCAGCACGCTAAATTCGCTCAAATTTAACGCCGAGAAAAACTCTTTTAGGCGCAGGGCGAATTTTAAAAAACTATCGTCCGCGCTAAAAAGCGAGCTGTTAAAATGCCCGCTTCTATATATCAAAATAAGCCTTATTTGATTTTTATCGCAGAAATTTATCAAGGTGTTTTGCGGAAAAATCATCAGCGGATGATGATAAACCAAAACATCTTTAAAATCGCTACCAAAGTCGTCGTAGCTTAGATTTTCGCCGCTTTTAAATTTAAAATTTTTCATCTTTTTCCTTAAAATTTATATTCAAATTTTACGCCGATCTCGCGAGGGTCGGATAGGTAGTGCATAGTGGCGTATTTTACGTCGTGATCTTTGTCGAAAAGATTATTAGCATAAATATAAACGTTGATATTTTTGTGATTAAAGCCTACTTTTGCATCGACGGTCGCGTAGCCCGCGTTTTCTACGACATTGGCCTTATCGGTATAAAATTTGCTCTGTCCTCGCAAAAATGCCGCCGCGTAAAATCCGCTTGGAGCCTCATACGAAAGCCCTGCGCCATAAGTTAGCCTTGGCGCGTAATAGACGTATTTGCCGCTATAATCGCCCTGTGCGTCTTTGTAGTCTTTAAAGACGCTTTTTGCGTAGCCCAAATTTGCGCTAAGCTTTAATCCGTCCGCCAAAAGCACGGCGCCGTCTAGTTCAAAGCCTTGGGAGCGCGCTTTGCTGGCGTTCTCTGCCACCGTGATATTAGGCGCTACGATGACGCTTACTACTTGCTTGTTTTTGATATCGGCGCGAAAAACGGCGGCGCCTAGCTCAAACCGCTCCCAAGCCCCTTTTACGCCGACTTCATAGCTAGTCATCGTTTCTTTATCGTACCATTTTTTAGACGTAGGCGACGCAGCCCAAAAGCCGCCTGGTTTATAGCCCTTCGATACGCTCGCATACGCCGTAACCTCGTCGTTTATAGCGTATTTTAGTCCGATCTTGGGTGATAGCGCGCTATACGAATCGCTTAAATTTTCGCCGTTCATACGGTTTTGAAATTTGACCCTATCTTTGTCGAATCTAGCTCCCAAAATAACCGAAAAATCAAGCGGCAGATAAATTTCATTATGCGTAAAAACGCCGTAGTTTTTACTTCTGGTTTTGTTATTTTGCAGCGAACGAATACCGCCGAACATCACGCTGTTTACACTGCTTCGCACGTCTCTTTGTGTAGTGCCGACCGTAGCGCCTAGGACGAATTTGCCATACGCGCTATCGGCGCTAAATCTAAACTCCTGCGTAAAATCCTTTCTGTCCTCTTTGTAATACACGTCCAACAATGACGCGGGGCGATGATCGCCGTCGTAACTACTGTCGTTTTTATAATCCCTAAAAGTCGTAAGCGAAGTGAGCGCGTAATCACTAAATCTATATTCGGCTTTGAGCGACGCTTCGTAGTTTTTGGCGTTTTCCTCGCCCTCCATGCCGTTGGCGTAGCGCGTTCTATTGGCTGCCTTAGGTAAATTCGATCTTTGCGCGCCGTTAGCTATCCTGTAATAATTTTGAATAAGATCTACCGTAAGCTCATCCGTAGGCAAAAATCTAAAATAAATTTTGCCGTAAAGGGCATCTTTGTAGTCGTCACTTTTGTTTAAATTTTCGTTATACATAAAGCCGTTTTTCTTTTCGCTAAAACCGGCAAAACTAGCCAGAAATTTATCCTTTACTATCGCTCCGCCTGCGTTAAAACTAATACCACGCAGGCCATCCTCGCCAAGCTTTAGTCCGATCTTTGCTTGCGGTTCGTTGGTAGGAGCTTTGGAGACCGCATTTATCACGCCTGCGTAGGCGTTTTTGCCGTAAAGCGCGCTTTGAGGCCCTTTTAGGATCTCGATACGCTCGATATCCTCCAAAAATACGTAGTTGCCGTAAGTGCCAAGATAACTCACGCCATCCAGATAAAGCCCGACGTTTGGGCTATCAAATGCGTAATCGCTCGTAACGCCGCGCATGATAAAAAGCGAAATACCTCCGCCTTGCAAAAACGATAAATTTGACGATGCGCTCCTAAGCCCGTTTAGACCTTTTGCTTCTCTAAGCCGCAACTCTTTTTCGTCCAGCACGCTCACCGCAGCCGCTACCTCGCTAGCGTTTTCATCGATCTTTTGAGCCGATACGCTGACCTCATCCAGCCTCACAGCGGGAGCTGCTATCGCTAGCGCCGCAACCGCACTTAAAAGCAAAATTTTTCTCACTTTAGACTCCTTTTATAATTTCTTTACTTTAAGGATAGTATAATATTTTTGAAATTTATTATCAACCCGAAATTTACAAATGACGGATTTATTTTTATATTTAAAGGAAAAAATTTGCGCACGGTATCCGCAGACGTTTTTATGGATAAATTTAATAGCAGCGAAGACGGAGTTTTGGCTGGTCTTGGCGTCAAAATCCGCGCCAAAAATATCGCGCTAAGCGATGAAATAGCCTTCGGCACGATAAAAATGGACGCTAAAGACGACACCAAAATAGTCGGCGATTTTCACGCTTTGCAGGGTTGCTTTATAAATTTCACCCTACAAGGAGGCATTAGCCTAAGCTCAGCGAATGGCAAAGTCGAATACAAAAGCGGACTATCCACGATCAGCTCGGTCGATCTACCAAGCTCGGATCAAGAGATTTACGGCGGCGCGCACGCGGGAATAAATTTATTCCTAGAAAACTCGTTTATGAGTGCAAATTTCGGCGATCTTATCGAGCTTGGCGCAAACAAACTCGTCTCGCAAAACTACACCTGCGCCGTAAATAAAATTTTATTAAACCAAATTTTATCGCTAAACGCCGACGAGCCGCTTGAAAGACTGCTTTTAGAAAGTAAAATTTTAGAGCTTATTTATAACGAATTCAGCCGCCTAAAATGCCCAAATAAGCATGTTATACTAGACGAAGCGGACAAAAACGCGCTACAAAAAGCCAGGCAAATTTTAAGCAAGGATATCAAAAATCCGCCGTCTATAAAAGAGCTCTCAAAACAGGTGCGGCTGAACGAATTTAAACTTAAAGTCGGCTTTAAAAGTTTGTTTGGGCAAACTCCTTACGAATTTTTGCGCGAAGAGCGAATGAAGCGAGCGCTGGCGATGCTGCAAGGCTCGGAGCTAAATATCGCCGAAATTTCGGCTGCGACGGGCTTTAAAAATCAAAGCCACTTCAGCAAGCTTTTTTGCGATTATTACGGCACGGCACCCAAAAATTTGATGAAAAATAGAAAATATTATTATTGATTTTGCAAGGTTGTCTAAAAATTTGCCGTAGACGGCTCTCAAAAGCCCGATAAAATAACGCCTCCGATAATTGGCACGACTTTGGTTTGACGCATAATTTAACGGCGCGGATTTATAACTTGCATAAGTTAGATATGGCAACAGGCTATTTTTACGCTAAATTTGACGAGCAAGCGCGGTTTGAGAATAAAAATCGCTAAAATTTAAGCGGAATTCGGCTAAATTTGTCCGCTTGGCCGCTACGATTTTATAAAATTTAAAAGACAAATTTAACCCGTCAAATTTTTATGCAATGGGTGAGTAAACCTATGTCACTCGGCGTTTTGAAGGCAAATTTGATGAAACTGCACAAGCAAAGACAAAAATAGTGCTCCAAAATTTGCAAATTTATAAAACCGAGCAAAAAGTCGCCGAAAAATCTGAAAACCTCAAAATTTATAAAATTCAAGCAAGCCCCGAGCCCAAATTTAGCGGACCCTTAAGCTAAAATTTACAGGCAAATTCGGCTAAATTTACCCTCCACAAAGTCAAATTTTAAGCCTTTTTGCCTTTTTTCTTGCCTTTGTCGCCAGACTCTTCGCCTTTAAACCACCCTTTTATCTTGTCCAAGATTCCTTCGTCTTCTTCTTCGTCGTAGCTCGCCTTGCCGGCCTTGATGCCAAAGCTTTCTTGTAGCTGATTTAGCAGCGAGATTTGCTCGCCCGTTAGCTCTTTTGGCGTTTTTATGGAGATTTGAGCTACGAGCCTGCCGTATCTTTTGCTGTTTACATTTTTTACGCCAAGGCCGTCAAATACGAACTGCTGCTTGTCTTTTGCGCCGACTGGCAGTTTTAGCTCGGTCGTACCTTTTAGCGTTGGGATCGTGATCGTCTCGCCCAAAATTGCCTGCGTGAAAAATACCGGAATCTCGATATAAACGTCGCTTTCGTGACGCACGAAATGCTCGTCGGCTTCAACCTCGATATGCACGTATAGATCGCCTCTGGCGCCGGTTGATGATACATTGCCCTTTTCGCTCACGCGCATGCGCATACCGTCGTCGATGCCCTCGGGGATATTTACCTTGACGCTTTGGCGTTCTTCTTTGTAGCCGCTGCCGCCGCAATCAGAGCATCTATCCTTGACCGTTTCGCCCGTGCCGTTACAGTACGGACACTCCTGCACGAAGCTCATAAAGCCCCTTTGCTGCGATATCCGACCTCTGCCCTCGCAGTGCGGACATACGTGCGTTTTACCGTCTTTCGAGCCGCTGCCTTTGCAGGTTTGGCACGGTTTTTTGATCGTAAATTCTATCTCTTTTTCGGTGCCGAACACCGCTTCGTTAAATTTGATCCTAAGAGCTATCTCTAGATCGAGCGGATACTTGTCGCTGCTTCTTTTGCGGCTGCTTGCGCCAGAGCTAAATCCGCCGCCAAAAAACGAGTTAAAGATATCGCCCAAATCAAAATCCGCGCTAAATCCGCTTGAGCTAAAGCCGCCTCTGCCCTCAAGCCCAGCCTTGCCGTATCTATCGTATATCGCGCGCTTTTCTTCATCGCCTAGCACCTGATATGCTTCGTTTACCTTTTTAAAATTTTCTTCCGCCTCTTTGTCGCCTTGATTGCGGTCGGGATGGTACTTTAGCGCTAGTTTTCTAAATGCTTTTTTTATGGTTTCAGAGTCGCTATTTTTGCTGATTTCTAAAATTTCGTAGTAGTCTATTTCCACAAAATCTCCTAAAATTTTTAAATTTAAAGGGCGATTTTATCTTATTATTTATAAAAATTCAAAGCGGGGGAGAATTTTAAACGAGGATAGTAAATTCGGAAAAAAAATTTAACATTTTTTGGTTATAATCATTTTCGTTAAATCTATTTGAAAGGCTTAAAATGATTAATGTTTTAATGATTGAAGACGATCCGGAATTCGCGCAAATCCTATCCGAGTACTTGAGCGATTTTAATATAAAAGTAACAAATTTCGAAGATCCTTATTTGGGACTAAGCGCCGGAGTAAAAAATTTCGACCTGCTTATCCTAGACCTTACACTACCAGGCATGGACGGCCTAGAGGTGTGTAAAGAGATCCGTAGCAAATACAACATCCCTATCATCATCTCTTCTGCTCGCAGCGATATCAGCGATAAGGTCGTAGGGTTGCAGCTAGGCGCGGACGACTATCTGCCAAAACCGTACGATCCAAAGGAAATGTACGCGCGCATCATGAGCCTAATCCGCCGCTACAAAAAGACCAACGAAGTACAAGAAGAGGTCGTAGATACGCTATTTAGGATAGACGAGCGCAGACACGAAATCTACTACAACAACGAAAGCCTAACGCTAACGCCGGCCGAGTATGAGATTTTGAGCTATCTTATCAAACAGCACAGCTTTTCGGTTTCTCGAGAGCAGCTAGTTTATAACTGCAAAAGCTTAAAAGACAAGGACTCAAAGAGCCTAGACGTCATCATCGGCAGACTAAGAACCAAAATCGGCGACAGCTCAAAAGCGCCTAAACATATATTTTCGGTACGCGGAATAGGCTATAAACTCATAGGATGAGATACTCCTTAACCACGAAGATATCGGTAGTTTTCGCGCTAGCGTTTTCTCTTGTTTGTATCTTGTTCTACACGTTTGCGAGCATGCAGCTGGATAACGCGCTAGAAAAGATAAAAAATAAGCAGCTAAACGCGATAAACTACCTCATCGCCTCATACGAAAAGTCAAATCCGCCTAGCGATTTGACTAATTATTTTAGAAATTTCGGACTAACTTACGTCAAGAGCGACAAAACCGTCGCAAACGTCATAAGCACCGGCAAGACGGTCTTTGCCAAGCAAACGCAGCTGGGACTATTTCAGTCGCTGCTTTTTCAGGATAGTTTGTACTTGCAGATCAAAAATCCTTCGTTTCAAATTTTACTAGAAAGCGACGATACGAAAAATATAAACGATCCGATTTGGGTTGGTTTTATCCTCACGACGGCGCTTTTGGTGTCGCTTTACGTTTCGGTGATGAAGTCGCTGATGCCGCTTAAAAAACTAAGCTCTGATATCAGGAAATTTGGCGCCGGAAACATGGACGTAAATATCGCCAAACCCGACTCCGACGACGAGATCGCCAAGGTCGCGATAGAATTTGACGCCGCAGCTAGCAAGATCAGGGAGCTTTTGCGCTCTAGGCAGCTGTTTTTACGCACGATCATGCACGAGCTAAAAACGCCGATCGGTAAAGGCCGCATAGTCTCCGAGATGGTGCAAAATCCTACGCACAAAACCCGCTTGATAGCGATATTTGAGCGGCTAGATATGCTCATAAACGAGTTTGGCAAGATCGAGCAGCTACTATCCAAAAACTACGCGCTAAACTATCAGGAGTCGTACTTTTCAAACATCCTTGACCAAGCGCGCGACATGCTGATGCTCGATAAATTTGAAGAAAAAGTGAGCGTAGATATCCGCCGAGATATCTTGCTACGCGTGGATTTTGGGCTCTTTTCGCTCGCGATAAAAAATCTCATAGATAACGCCCTAAAGTACGCCGACGACAAAAAAGCACAGGTTATCTGCGACGCAGACGGTATCGTCGTGAGAAATCTAGGCCAACTGCTACAAAATCCTATCGAGTACTACATGCAAGCCTTCATCCGCGAAAAGGGCACCAAAAGCAGCGGCATGGGGCTAGGACTTTACATCATCGACCACATCTGCCGCATGCACAAATTTAGCCTAAAATACTCATATGAAGACGGCTATCACTCATTTAAAATTTGCACCAATCCAAAGGAAAGCGTTGAAAAAAGGGCTTGAGAAATTTAACGAGCTCGTAGCGGCCTTTGAGCAGCTGCCCGGCGTCGGCAAAAAGTCCGCCCAGCGCTACGCCTATCACGTATGCCTAAAGGATAGCTTCGGAGGGCTAAAGCTCGCTCAAAGCATCGAGGACGCCGTAAGATTTACGGGCAAATGTCAAATTTGCGGCGGGCTTAGCGAGGATGAGATTTGCGATATTTGCAGCGACGAAACGCGAGATAAAGAGCTGCTAGCCGTCGTCGAAAGCCCAAAGGATATCCTAGTTTTCGAGCAAAGCGCGATCTATCGCGGGCGCTACTTTGTGCTAGAAGAGATAACGCCGGAACAAACCGAAAAACTGCGTACAATCATAGAGCAAAACGGTGTAACCGAGATCATTTTCGCGCTCACGCCGGGGCTTAGCAGCGATGCCGTGATGGTGTTTATAGAGGATAAGCTAAGTGGTTTGGGCGTCAAATTTAGCAAGATAGCCCAGGGTGTACCCACAGGCGTAAATCTCGAAAACATCGACCTTCTCTCGCTTATGAAAGCGCTTGATAGCAGAACTGAGCTGTAAATTTAAGTCGGGCACACGAAGCTTTTTATCGATTTAACGGTACCTTTTTAAATTAGCTCAAGTCTAAATTTAAGATTGGGCGAACCAATTTCCATCACATTTCATACGAATAAACCGCTTCAAATTTAACCCGCCGCCAAAACTGATCAAATTTACAGCGACTCAAATTTAGCACGTAATGCGAAAATCAAATTTGACATACACATCAAAGAATAAAAAGAGAAATTTACGACCCGAAGGCCGTAAATTTAAGCCGCCCGAAACGAGCGACGAGAAGTTATTTCGTAGTTTTTTGGATATATGAGAACTCGGAAATCTTTGTCCACTCGCGAGCTTTAGCCAAAAACGCTCTTTGAGAGTCCAAAATCTCCTTAAATAGCGGATCCTTCGCCGCCTCTTCGTCTAGGATTTCGTCGCTTGCTTTTCTAAGCGCATCCATGACGTCCTGCGGGAACGAGCGAACCTCGATGTCCGGATACTCCGCTTTCATCTTTGCCCAGTATTCGGCGTTATCAAAGAACGAGCGCGTATTTAGCATGCTAGCTACTTGATTAGCCGCAGCCTCGATCACAGCCTGAAGGTCGGCAGGCAGCTTCTCGTAGGTCTTTTTGTTTACGAAAAACTGAGTTTGGCCGCTCGGCTCTTGCCAGCCCGTGTAGTAGTATTTGGCGATCTTGTGAAAGCCTAAGCCCATATCAAACGCAGGGCTCACCCACTCGACCGAGTCGATCGTGCCCATCTCAAGCGCCATATATAGCTCGCCGGTCGGGATCGTGTTTATCGTCGCTCCCACGCGCGCCATAACCTCGCCGCCAAAGCCAGGGATCCTGATTTTTAGGCCTTTTAGATCCTCTACGCTTTTGATCTCTTTTTTAAACCAACCGCCCATTTGCGTGCCTGTGTCGCCAGCGTTAAAGACTTTGATGTTGTATTTATCGTAAACTTTTTCTTCTAGCTGCTTGCCGCCGCCAAACTCATACCATGCGCGTAGTTCGCCTGCAGTCATACCAAAAGGCACGGCTGTAAAAAACATAGTGTTTGCATCCTTGCCCTTGTAGTAGTAGGATGCAGTATAGCCGATATCGTACTGACCACCTTTAACAAAATCTAGGATACCAAACGGCGCCTTATGCTTAGACGGATAGTCTATCCTCACCTCTAGCCTGCCATCGCTTAGCGTCTCGACTACGCGCTTAAATTCTTTCGCCGCGTCGCCCAAAACCGGAGTCGTACTCTCCCAGGTGCTAGCTAGCTTTAGCTTATAGGTTTTGTCCGCTGCATTCGCGCTTAGCGCTAAGCCAAAAGCAGCCAAAACCGCTAAAAACTTTTTCATTTTTGCTCCTTGAAATAAATTGGCCGATTATACTTATTTTTTTTAAAAATTTGGTAAAATTGCGCAAAAAAGGGGCATCCATGAATAAAAAAACAAAAATCCTAGCCACGGTCGGACCGGCCAGCGAGTCCATAGAGGTTATGGAGCAATTAGTTTTGGCCGGAGTCAATGCTTTTAGGCTAAATTTCAGCCACGGCACGCACGAATATCACAAATCAAATATCGATAAAATCAGGCAAGTAGAGGCGAAGCTCGGGCGCAAAATAGGTATATTTCAGGATATCTGCGGCCCTAAAATAAGAGTCGGCAAACTAGACAGAAGCGAATTTAAACTAAAAATCGGCGATACGCTAATCTTCGTAAAAGAAGAAATACTCGGCGAGCAAATAGACGAAAATCGCTATAAGCTTTGCATAAATCAGCCTCAAATTTTAGCCGCGTTAAAAATGGGCGAGTACATATATCTATGTGACGGACAGATTCGCGCTAAGATCGTAAACGCAAGCGCTCAAAAAGTAGAAGCCGTAGTGGAAAACGACGGGATACTCCGCTCGAACAAGGGCGTAAATTTCCCAAATACCAAGCTTAATATCGAAGTTATCACACCTAAGGATTTAAAAGATTTGGAATTCGGCGCCAAAAACGGTGTGCATTTCGTCGCGATCTCTTTCGTGCAAAATGCAAACGATATAAGAAAAGCTAGAGAAATCCTAAAAAGCTTTGGCTCTAAAGCTCAAATTTACGCCAAAATAGAAAAATTTGACGCCGTAGAAAATATCGACGAAATCATCGAGGTTAGCGACGGCGTGATGGTCGCTCGCGGAGATCTAGGTATCGAGGTGCCGTACTACAAGGTGCCGACGATCCAAAAGCTTATCATCAAAAAAGCAAACGAAGCCGTTAAGCCGGTCATCACCGCTACGCAGATGATGCTAAGCATGGCCGAGCACGAAACGGCAACTAGAGCCGAGATCAGCGACGTGGCAAACGCCGTACTAGACGGCACCGACGTAGTCATGCTAAGCGAAGAAAGCGCGGTCGGCATAAACCCGGTCGCCGTCGTGGAAGCGATGAGCAACACCATAATCCAAACGCAGCAAATTTATCCTTTTAATAAATTTGATTTTGGTCACTACGACGATACGGATATGATGGCATCTAGTACAGCTAGGCTCGCCTCGGCGCTAAAAGTAGACGGTATCATCGCGCTAACCTCATCGGGCGGCTCGGCGGCGAAACTAGCTAGATACCGCACGGATATAGATATCATCGCCATAACGCACAACGAACAGGCCGCATATAGGCTGACTCTTTGCTGGGGCATCACGGCGGCGTTCGTGATAGAAAAGGAAGAAAGACTGCATACGCTAATGGCTAAATCGATCAAAGCCGCAGTCCAAAAAGGCTACATAAAAGACGACAAAAGCTATATCATGACGGCCGGATATCCGACGGGAGTGGCGGGCAGCTCTGATTTGATCAGAATTTTAAGAAAAGCTCAGATAGATTATTATCTAGAAGAAGCCGATAAATAAAGGGCTTTTCGCATCGAGGCTTCGATTTTAGTCTCGTCAAGCGAACCCTCGAAAAATAAATTTAATGCCTTTACCGCTTGAAAAAGCAGCATCTCTGAGCCGTCTTTATGCGCGAGTCCGCTAGCGGCGGCTAAATTTAAAAATGGCGTTTTTTTGCCGTAAATCACGTCGAATGCAAATTTAGCTTCATCTAAAATCGGGCGTAAAATCTCGATCGGCGCGGGCAAATTTTCATCTTTTAGCCCAGCCGAGGTCGTATTTACGACGAGATCAAATTTGCAGCCTCTAAATTCGCCAAAATTCGTCCAGCTAAATTTTTCAAATTCGGCAAAATTTGCCAGCCTCTCCTCGCTTCTATTTAGCACGCAAACTCGCACGTCGCGGCTTTTTAGCGCATAGGCGACCGCTCTAGCCGTCCCGCCCGCGCCTAAAACGAGAGCTGAGTTTATCTGTCCGAAATCTTCTATCGCTAGTAAAAATCCAGGCGCGTCGGTATTGTATCCGTAAATTTTATCGCCGCGAGATACCAGAGTGTTTACGGAGCCGATTTTAGTAGCAGTTTCGTCTGCGATGTCGCATTGTGCGAGCGCAGCTTCTTTGTGAGGTACGGTTACGTTTGCGCCGCTTAGTTTTAGTTCTTTAAATTTAGAGATGAGTCGCGAGCCGTCTTCTAGCTCGTAGCGAGTATATAGGGCTTCGCGAGATAGACCCAGCTCGCCGAGAGCTAGGTTGTGTAGCCTCGGCGAAACGGAGTGGGATATAGGGTTGCCGAAAACGGCAAAAATCATCATTTTATATTTACGATAAAGGCGTTTGGAGCCGCGCTTTGCTTGATTTTAGCAAGCTCGCTTTTTAGCTGCTCACCGCTATAAGGACCGACTAGCACTTTGATAATCTCGTTGCCGTTTACGTTCGTCCTATATAGCTTATACGCGTATCCTGCGGCTTTTAGCTTACCAAGCTCTGGCGCTTTTTCATTAAAGTGCTTGACCGCAAAAACTTGTATGTAGCTACCACTGTGAGCCTCGCCGCCGTTAGCTGTAGGAGCTTGTTTGGCCGGCTTTTGTTTAGCCGGCTTTTCTTTAGCCGCATCGTTTTTAGGCTGTTTTGCGGCTTTTTCTTGTTTAGGCTCTTTTTGCTTTACTACGTTTACGTGCTGCTTAGGCTCGGCTTTTGGCTCGCTTGGTTGAGCGTTTGGCGCGTCATTTTGCTTTAAAGCACCCTGTATAGTAGAAGGCTCGGTCGGCGCAGGAGCTGCCGCACCTGTATCTTGCTGTCTTTTATCCTCTTTTTCCTTGAGCGCTTTTACCATATCCTCAAAGCTATCTTGACCTTTGTTTTCAGGCACGATAGGCACCTGCTCAAAAGTAGGATTTGGCTGCTGCGCTTGAGGCTCGGACGGAGGAGGCGGAGCGACTGGAGGGACGTTAGTTTGCGCTACCTGAGGCGCAGGCTCGCTAGGCGGAGTGGCAGGCACGCTCACTTGCTGCGGGATACTTCGCGTATTATCTGGCTCAGGCGGTAAAACCAGTCTAGAGTCGGTTTGCGCGACTTGATCGTTAGTCTCCGGCGAATTTAAAAATTTCATCACGATGAGAACAGCTAAAAAGATAATGACGAAAACGGCAACGAGGATGAGGATCCTCTTGACGTTTTTGCTCTTTTTGTCCTCATTGTTATCAAGCATAATGTCTCTTAGCTCGTTATACTCCATTTTTACTCCTTACATATGTTTTGACCAGCTTGCGCCGCGCTCTTTTTGATAGACCCTATACGGCAACGTCAAGATGTTAAATTCTTTCGGCATTTCCATCGTCGGAAACACTCTCCACTCTTTAACCAAACGCGAACTAAGCAGCATAGATAGCTTATTTGCAATCTGATAGCCCTCGTTTAGGGTCGTGTGCCCCTTGTGCACGTAAAGGTGCAAGTGTCCCGGCGTCTTGCTCTCGTAGGCGGTAAAATTTATAAACCCCTCCTCGCGAAGCAAAAGCTGAGCTCGGTGCCAAAAGCGCTCAGGCATCCTGCCGTTGTAGTCAAAGACGATATTTTCGACCTTGTCGCCCGGCAGTATCAGCGAGTGCGCGACGGTGATCTTGCCCTCGTCGTGATCTTTTATCACCTGATAGCTTAGAGGCTCGTTTATGAGCTCAAATTTATTAAAAAAAGTCCGTCCTTTATACTCGATCTTGCTTACGATATTATCGCGTTTGATCCAGTAGTGGCTCGTGTTCATTTTGATTAGCGCGGTGTCTATGCTCTGCATTAATAAGTCGCCCTGTCGTAGATGATAAATTTGCTCGCAAGCTCTTTTAGCTCGGCTTTTACCGTGCTTTGAAGCTCGGCATTATTGATATCACTTAGCACGTCGGCGATTTTATTTGCGATGATCTCAAATTCCGCCTCTTTCATACCGCGGGCCGTAAGCGCTGGACTTCCGATTCGGATACCGCTCGTGATAAACGGACTTCTAGTTTCTCCAGGAACGGTATTTTTATTTACGGTTATGCCCGCATTTCCTAGCGCGATGTCAGCGTCTTTACCGCTAAAATCGCGGTTTAAAAAGCTCATTAAAACTAGATGGTTATCGGTACCGCCGCTAACTAAATCAAAGCCGCGTTTTACTAAAACTTCGGCTAGTTTTTTAATGTTTGCCTTAACTTGCTTAGCGTAAATTTTCCATTCAAGCGAAAGGTTATGCTTAAAGCCTACCGCCTTTGCCGCGATGACGTGAACTAGCGGTCCGCCCTGAATGCCAGGGAAGATGGATGAATTTATCTTTTTGGCGTACTCTTCGTTATTTGTCATGATGATACCGCCGCGAGGTCCGCGAAGCGTCTTGTGCGTAGTCGAGCTCACCACGTCGCAGTGCGGGAAAGGATTTTGATGCTCTCCGGCTACGACCAGACCGGCGATGTGAGCTACGTCTGCAAAGAGTATAGCGCCTACTGCATCGGCGATCTCGCGGAATTTCTTAAATTCTATCTCGCGCGTATATGCGCTTGCGCCGCACACGATCATCTTAGGTTTTACGATTTGCGCGATTTCCATCACTTTGTCGTAGTTTATGCGTCCGTCAAGCTCCACGCCGTAGAAAAAGCTCTGGTAAATTTTACCCGAGCTGCTTACCTTTGCGCCGTGAGTTAGGTGTCCGCCGTGGCTTAGATCCATGCCTAAAATTTTATCGCCAGGATTTAAAAGCGCGCCGTAAACGCCCTGGTTTGCCTGCGAGCCCGAGTTTGGCTGTACGTTTGCAAATTCGCAACCAAAAAGCTCTTTGCAGCGATCGATCGCTAGCTGCTCGATCTGATCGACGTATTCGCAGCCGCCGTAGTAGCGTTTGCCGGGATAGCCTTCTGCGTATTTATTAGTTAGAACCGAGCCCATTACTTCCATTACTTCAGGGTAGGTAAAATTTTCGCTCGCGATCATCTCGAGGTGGTCGCATTGGCGTTTTAGTTCTAAATTTACTAAATCAAAAATTTCTTTATCGTAACTTTGCAAACTCATTAATTCTCCTTGGTTTCGTTTTTTTGAGGTCTCATCGCAGGGAAAAGCACCACGTCGCGGATGGATTTTTTATTAGTTAGTAGCATCACGAGCCTATCTATGCCGATGCCCTGCCCGGCCGTCGGCGGCATCGCGTAGCCAAGAGCCCTCACATAGTCCTCGTCCATCTCGTGAGCTTCGTCGTCGCCGGCGTTTTTGGCTTCGATCTGCGAAGCGAAACGACCGTATTGATCGATCGGGTCGTTTAGCTCGTTAAAACCGTTAGCCAGCTCGCGCCCTGCGATAAATAGCTCAAATCTCTCCGCTATATCTGGATTTGCGTCGCTTCTGCGAGAAAGCGGACTAATAGAAATCGGATAGTCGATGATAAACGTCGGATCGGTTAGTTTGCTCTCTACGTAATTATCGAAAAGCTCGGCCTGCAAATGCCCTAAATCAAGCTTGGCATTTGCCTCAAAGCCGTCCGCTTTGAGCTTAGCTAAAATTTTATCCTTATCGCCAATGATTGCTTCGTCTAGTCCGCCGATTTCTACGAGCGCTTTTTTGTAGCTTATTCGTTTAAACGGCTTGCTAAAATCGATCTGCATACCGTCAAATTCGATGATTTTAGGCATATCGAGTTTATCGAGAAGCACGTTAAATAGCTCCTCGGTTAGCCCCATCAAATCGTGATAAGTATGCCACGCCCAGTAAAACTCGATACTTGTAAATTCGGGATTATGCGTTAGGTCCATACCCTCGTTGCGGAAATTTCTATTCATCTCGTAAACCGCATCAAAGCCGCCCACGATGAGACGCTTTAGATAAAGCTCGGGCGCGATGCGCAAAAATCTCTCCACGCCAAGCGCGTTGTGAAATGTTACAAAAGGCTTAGCGTTAGCTCCGCCCGGGATCGGATGCATCATAGGAGTCTCAACCTCTAAAAAGCCCTTGTCCTCGAAAAATCTACGAATCGTGCTAACGATAACCGAGCGGCGCTTAAAATCAGCCCTAACCTCCGGATTCATTATCATATCAAGGTATCTCTGGCGGTATCTAGTCTCGATGTCCGTTAGTCCGTGGAATTTCTCCGGAAGCGGCGAAATGGCCTTAGACGCTAAAGTTAGCTCGCTAACGTGCATCGAAAATTCACCCGTTCGCGTGACGAAGGCATATCCACGCACATATATGATGTCGCCTACTTCGATATTTTTCTTTACGACCTTAAACCAATCGGGATCAAGCGTCTTGTTGCTAAAGTAAATTTGGAGATTGCCGTCCTCATCCTCGATGTTGGCAAATATCGCCTTGCCCGCATCCCTGATGAGCTTAATCCGTCCGGCTAGGCTTACTAGCTGGCCTTCGGCACTCTTTTCTTCAGTGTCTATTATATGTTTAAATTTGAGCCTAAATTTAGTTATATCCATATCGCGGCGCAAAAAGTGCGGATATGGATTTATACCGGCATCTCTTAACTCGTTTGCGGTCTCTAGCCTCTGGATCTCCAGTTGATTTTCAAATATCACTTGCCGCCCTTTGCCTCTTTGGCATTGCACTCTTTGCACACTCCGTAAAGCTGCATCATGTGTCCGGTTAGCTTAAAGCCGTGTTCTTTTGCGATATTTGCTTGTCTTTTTTCTATGGTTGCGTCTTCAAATTCGATGATAGTTCCGCATCTGCGGCATATCATGTGATCGTGGTGAGGCTTGGTTGCGAGCTCGAATTTTTTACCTTGCGAGCCAAAGCTGATAGAGGTTACCATCTCGGCTTCTTCAAGCAAATTTAGCGTCCTATAAACGGTCGCGATACCGACGTTTAAGTCAGGATAGGTCTCTTTAATGAAAAAATAAAGTCTCTCCGGAGTGAAATGCTCGTCGTTGTTATAGAGCGTCTTTAGTAGAACTTCTCGCTGTTGCGTGTATTTTAGCCCGTTATCTCTCAAAATTTTTTTAAATTTCTCAAGAAGCGCGTCGTATTCTAAATTCTCAATCATCATTTGTACTCCTTAATCGTCGAATTTATCTCTAAATTTGGCCTTTGCTCCTGCATAGAGGCATCAAACGGCGTCTCGATATTTCCTACCCCGCTTGCTATGCCTTTTACATCCACGTTCATTATCCATTTGCCCGTATCCAGCAAGATCGGATACAGCTTACTTCCTCTAAAATAAGGTTCTATTTTGTTATTTAAGACTTGAATGTTTGAAATGGTCACTATCAAAACCGCAAAAACTAGGAAAATTTTGGCGCTTCCGATGATAAATCCGCCCAGTTTATCTAAAAATCCAAGTCCGCTTAGTCCGACTAGCTTTGATAAAAAGGCGCCGATACCTAGGCAAAGTACCCAAAACACGATAAGCGTCGCTAAAAATCCGGCAAAAAACAGAACGGAATCGCCCTCTATCTTATAGATATTATCGCTTATTAGAGTGCCGACCCTAGCGCCGAATCTACTAGCTACGACGATACCGCCGATAAGGCCGATAAGGCCGAAAATTTCCTTTATTAGTCCGCTTATTACGCCTTTTATGCCCAGTATCAAAACAAGCGAAACGACGACTACGTCAAATAATGTAACAAAATCCATTACATACCCAACAATCCGCCCAGCTCTTGCTGGCTCGTAGAGTATCTCATCGCCATCTCTTTAGTTATCTGATTTGCTCTGATAGCCTTCATAAGGGCTTGCGTTTGAGTAGTCATGCCGGTCATTTGCTGATTTAGCTGCATTTGAGAGTAAATTTGATGCACCTTATTTTCGCGGATAAGGTTTGCGATAGCGGCGTTGTTTATCAAAATTTCATGAACCGCGAGCCGTCCGCTGCCGATTTTTGGAAGCAAAGCTTGAGAGATAACCGCAGTTAGCGAAACGGAAAGCATATTTCGCACTTGAAGCTGCTCGCCGCCCTCAAAGCTATCTATGATACGGTTGATGGTCTGGATGGCTGAGTTTGTGTGCAAGGTCGCAAATACGAGGTGTCCCGTCTCCGCAGCCGTGATCGCGGTCGATATCGTCTCCCTATCTCTCATCTCGCCCACCAGGATGATATCTGGGTCTTCACGGAGGGCAAATTTAAGTGCTCTAGCGTAAGACTGCGTATCTGTACCGATATTTCTGTGAGAAAAAAGAGATTTTTTATTCGTATGCACGAACTCCACAGGATCTTCGATCGTGATTATGTGCTTTCTTTCGGTCAAATTTATCTCGTTTAGCATAGCCGCAAGCGTAGTGGATTTACCGCTACCCGTCGGGCCGGTAACTAGTATCATTCCTTTTTCGCGCTTTACGACTTCTTTAAAGATATTAGGCGCTTTAAGATCATCTAGCGAAGGGATCTCGGTCGGAATGATACGAAATGCGGCAGCCAAATCGCCGTTCATCGTGTAGTAGTAGTTGCCTCTGAAGCGTCCGACGCCGGGAAGCTCTATGGCAAAGTCAAGCTCTCTGTTTTCCTCCAGTTCGCTTTTTTGTACGTCGGTTATGAGCGCATAGCAGATATCTTGTATGTCGTGTCCGCTCAAAACTCCGAGCTCTAGAGGTCTTAATGTGCCGTCTATTCTGATTTGCGGTTCGCTTCTTGATACAATGTGCAAGTCACTGGCTTTGTTGTGAACGACGGTTTTTAGCAGTATTTCAAGACTGGTGTTAAATTTTTCGATTTCTTCCATTTTTCTACTCTATGATTTTTGGTACGACGAAGAAGTGCCCGCTGCTCATCGGAGCGTTTTTTAGTATAGTTTCTATCACGTCCGAGCTCACGCTTACGTCTTCTCTTAGCGGAGTTCCGCCCTCTATAGAGCTTACTACCGCCCTAGAAGCGCTTAGATCAAGCTCATCTAGTATTCCAGCGAAGCTCAAAATTTCACTGAGCTGACCTTCGATCTCCCTTCGCTTATCGCTCTCGACTTTGAGCGAACTAAGCTTTTCAAGTTTGGTTAATAACGTATCATCTATCTGCATAAAACCTCGCCAAATTTTTAAATTTTCCCGCATTATAACACAATTTGCCTTGATTTTTATGCTGTTTTATATTTATTATGCTACAATTACGAACTTTCAATAACTTAAATTTAAGGAAAAAACTTGGCTATCAAAGATGATATTGATTCTATAAAGGAAGAGTTAAATACTCAGGAACAATTTTTAGAAAATATAATAAAAAGCGAAAGATTTTTTAAAAAATATAAAAAAATTATCATCGGCGCGGTCGTTTTGGGCGTCATCGGCGCGGCGGGATACTATATAAACGGCGCATTAAAAGAAAAAGAATTTAAAGCCGCAAACGCCGCTTACGCAAAACTAATACTAAATCCGAAAGACGAGCAGGCAAAAGCCGAGCTAAAGCAAAAAGACGCCTCGCTTTACGCGCTTTACGAGTTTAAAAGAGCGGTTGACAACAACGATACAAACGCGCTAAAGTCGCTATCAAACGAGCAGATCGACCCCCTTTTAAAAGATATCGTAAAGTCTCAGATAAACGAGCCTAGCGGTCAAATTTTAAGCTCGTATAAGGCGGTTATTAGAGGTTACGAGCTGATGAAAGAAAATAAAATCGACGAAGCGAAAAACGAATTTAAGAAGGTTCCGTTAAATTCACAGCTACAATCCATCGTCAAAAATTTAGAACACTATCAAGGAAACGCAAAATGAGAAAATTTCAAGCTATTTTAGCGGCCGCGCTATGCATCGCGGTGCTTGGCGGATGCAGCACGAAAAGGCAGTATTTCGAGCCGACCGATGTGCAAAATGAAAAAATTTCAGAAAACAGACTGCCTGCCAGCATCGCGACGGCAAGCCTAAACGGAGCGGTGCTAAAAAACGGCATGGCCATAACCAAAAACGGCCTACTCTCACCGGAGATAAAGCTACCAAAGGGCGCAACCTTGCTAAATTCCGCCGACGGTAAATTTATCAGCTCCGATTTGGACGGAAATTTGATCGTAGCAAACGGCTCAAACGAGATTTTATTTCAGAAAAAATTTAACGAAGCTATCGTTTCGGCAGCGCTTGAGGGAGATAAGCTAGCCCTTTTAAGCGCAGGCAACGTCATATACCTCATCGACATCGCGACAAACGATACTCTGCTCGAGTTTGAGAGCTCGAGCGTTTATGCGCAAGACTCCCGCGTCGCGGCGCCGTTTTTCATGAGCTCGCTCGTCATCTTTCCTACGCTTGACGGCAAAATCATGATAGTAGATAAAAACCAAGGCCGAATTTTGCGTGACGTAGTCGTGAGCAGCGAACAGTTTTTTAACAACATTATATCTCTAAACGTCGTAAACGACACGATGATAGCTGCCACAGGCAAGCGTATCGTCTCGATAAGTCCAGAAAAAACGGTTTACTATAACGGCGAGATAAAAGACATCGTCATAAACGGCGAATACGTATATATCCTACTAAAAGACGGCAAAATCGTGCTTAGCGATCTAAATTTGCAAAAGATAAAAGATGTGGAATTTAAATTCGCCATCTTTTCAAGCGCCACCGTTCATAACGGCTCGCTTTATATAATGGAAAAAACAGGCTACCTCATCAAGACCGATTTAGCGCTTGAAAATGCCAAAATTTACGAGCTTTCAGACGAGGTCGAGAGCCAAATTTTTGCCGGCGCGAAAGAATTTTACTACGACGATTACAGCTTAGAGCTTAAATGACGAAGCAAGAAATTTATCAAGTTCTGGAAGCCAAAAAGATTATTTTAAAAAATCTAAGCTGGGTGGAGCTTGATAAATTTACTAAAAAAAAGACCCTTGTCGCACTTACGGGCATCGATATGAAGGGATTTTATACGCTTTTATTTTTCCGTAGCGCAAAGGCTAGATTTTTAAGCAAAGAATTTGAAGCGATTGATGAAATAGCTGGCAAAATCGCCGAGCAAACGGGTGTAAATTTTAAGAAAAAAGCTATTTTTTATAGTTCGGATGTCTGCTCGAAAACCGCAAATTTGATGAAAGAAAACGGCTACAAACATGACTCTATGTGACGTAGGCAACACTAACGCCACCTTCTTTGAAAACGGCAAAATCACCAAAATCAAGCTAGAAAATTTTAAAGATTTTAAAAGCGACGAGAAGATTTATTTTATCAGCGTAAACGATGAAGTGACTAAAAGACTGCAAAATTTGCCCAAATTCGTAAATTTAGAGCCGTATTTTGAGCTGGATACCATCTACAACGGCCTAGGTATCGACCGTATCGCTAGCTGCTACGCGGTAAAAAACGGCCTTATTATCGATGCCGGTAGCGCGATAACTATGGACGTTATGATGAACTCGATGCATCTTGGCGGCGCGATCATGCCCGGCATATCGCATGTTTTAAAAACCTACGATGACATCTCGCCGAGACTAAAAATCTCGCTAAATTCACAGATCGACCTCGACGCGCTCCCGCAAAAAACGACCGACGCGGTGAGCTACGGCGTCATAAAACCGATTTTACTTCTCATAGAAAACATGGCAAACGGCTCAAAAATATACTTCACGGGCGGCGACGGCGAGTTTTTGTCGCGCTTTTTTACCGACAGTATCTACGACCGTATGCTCGTTTTTCGCGGGATGCAAAAATTAATCGAACAAAAAAAGGACATTTTATGCTAACGGTTGCTCTACCGAAAGGTCGCATCGCCGACGAAACGCTCGCGATTTTTAGGAAAATTTTTCAAAGCTCATTTGAGTTTGAGGACAGAAAACTGCTGATGAGCGAGGGCGATTTTAAATTTCTAATGGTTCGCAACCAAGATATCCCGACCTACGTCGTGAACGGCGCTGCGGATATCGGCGTGGTGGGCCTTGACGTACTCGATGAGCATCGCCCCGACGTCGTGCGCCTACTTGATCTAAAGATCGGCAAATGCCGCGTCTGCGTGGGTATCAAAGAGGGTGAGGAGCTAAATTTAAACGCTCCCGAGCTAAAGATCGCCACCAAAATGCCGCACATCTCGCGCAACTATTTCGCCGCAAAGGCCACCGCGCTAAAGATCATCAAACTATACGGCTCGATCGAGCTAGCACCGCTGGTCGGGCTAGCCGACGCTATCGTGGACGTCGTAGAAACGGGCACGACGATGAAGCAAAACGGGCTAAGAGTCGCCGAGACCATCATGCATAGCTCTGCGCACCTCATCGCAAACAAAAATAGCTTTATCATCAAAAAAGACGAAATTTTATCGCTCTACGAAAAGATCAAGGCGCAAATTTAAGCTAAATTTTACTTACGACATATATTAAACGAGCCGTGCGCGATAAACATCGCTCGCGCCTCTTTTGTTTATATCAATTTCAACAATCTTACTTGGGCTGCAAAACTTATTGCCACAACAAATTTGACAAAATTTGAGCTTAGCGCGTAGTTTATAAGTGCATTACAGATGAGTGGGCGCAAATCAAACAAGAATACAGCACTGCGTAATTTTAGGCGCTTTAAATATACCGCCAACTCCATTAAATCAACATCAAGGGTGTTTAAATTTAGCCACTTTCCGCCAAACGAGCTTATTTTTGCCTCATCAAATTTACCTACACTCACCGCGCTACGCCAAGTCAAATTTGCAAAATCTGCGCATTGAGATAAATTAGTCCACAACTCGAATTCCTCACCAAATTTAGCGATAAAATTTAATCCGCTCCGTATTTGCGACTATTTGCAAGGAGTAATTTAATAAACTCCAAAGCCAGGCTTTAGCGCAGGCTATCGCTAGGTTCGCCCAGATAAAAGCCCTGAAATTCATCCACGCCAAGCTCCACGCAAGTATCATAGACCTCTTTTGAGCGGACGAATTCAGCGATCACCGTGATATCAAGCTTCTTTGCAAATGCGATGATAGCGCCCGTTATGACGCGAGAGTCCTCGTTCGTGTCGATATTTTTGATGATGGAGCCGTCGATTTTGATGTAGTCTGGCTTTAGTTTTAGGATATACGAGAAGTTGCTGTATCCAGAGCCAAAGTCGTCTATAGCGATCTTTGCACCCATCCTGCGCACGCGGTCGATAAATACTCCGATGCGCTCGATGTTTTCGATATTTTCATCTTCCAAGATCTCAAATATCACGCGTCCGGCGACTTTATATTTGTTCATTTTTTCGATGATAAACACGCTCACGTCGCCGTCGGTCATATCGCGTCCGGATAAATTTATCGAAATCATCGCATCAGGCCTCTCGGCGATCAGCTTAAAGCTTTTTTCGATCAGCATTTTTTCGATATCGGTGTAGCGTTTGATGCGCTTTGAAACCTCCAAAAAGACGCTCGGAGAGATGATTTCGTTACTGTTTTGGATGCGGATTAAAGTTTCATACTTTACGATTCGCTTTTCTTTATTAAATATCGGCTGATAAAACGGCACGATCTTGTCGTTTATGATGGCGTTTCGTATCATATTTGAGCGAGTGATCTGCTCGGCGTATTGCGGCGTATCGTCGATGTTTTTAAAGTAGCAAAAATAATCCTTACCGCTTTGCTTAGCAAACTCAAGCGCCGTCATCGCCTTTTTAAGCGTGTCTGATTCATCTAGCGCAAAGCCCACCGTACAGTGGATCTCGATCTCGCTTTGTTCGCCGTCCTCGGCTATCACGTCGATGACTAGGCCTTTGATGTTATCTAAAAGCTCGTTTGCCAGATCCTCGTATCTATCGATAAAGAGCTCCGCATCCTCGACCAGCGCAAACTGATCTGGTCCGACGCGGTAAACGGTCATGCCGTTATCCTCGGCGAATTTTTTCGAGACTTCCGTCATTTTTATCAAAATTTGATCGCAAACCGAGGCGCCGAAATAGTTATTCATCTTCCTAAACTCATCGATATCCATGACGATGACTTTAGGATTTTTCATATCCGCCGTATCGCGCTCGAGGGCTACTTTATTTGGCAAGCCGGTAAGATCGTCGCTATAAAGACGCCTTTGCATTTCGGCATTTTTTTCCAGGAGCTTTTCGTTGCTTTTTACTAGCGAAATTTGATTATCACGGATACCTCTATAAAAGAGAAAATACTGAAAAATACAAATGAACGCCATAACGCCCGTCACGATGAACGTATTTTTCATATTTACGATAAACCACTCTCCAAAAAGCGGATCGTCCAAGCCTGAAATTTTGACGTTGTGAATCATGTTGTAGCCAAGGATCACGTCGCCTATTTTCTTAAAATAGCAAACCTCGGCCTTGTTGTCCTGTATGAGATTTATGCGCTTATATACGCCGTTTTGTTTTAAATTTACGTGAGCTTTGCCGTCCATCTCGCAAAATTTATACGGCAAAACTTCGCCTATCAAATTTGGATGCTGCGAGCTAGCTAGGACTAGGAGTTCGCCTTTTTCGCCCGCTTGTTTAAATATCCAAGACGGCACGGCCTTAGTAGCCTCAGAGTAGCGCTGAAACTCCTTTATATCGCCTTTTGCTATATTTTTATATATGATTTGAATTATATTCATAAAGGCCTCGGCCTTCTCGTTAACGGTTACGTTTGACGGGTAGTTAGTCGAGTCCTGAAATTTATTATAAAATATAAAAGATATTACCAGAAACGAGCAGATCACGAGCACGGCGATCGGCAGGACGATGAACTGAGTCATCGATTTTTTAATATCAAAATTTTGCATTAAACTTCTCTAAAAATTTGTTGCCATTTTATCATTATTTACTTAAGTTAATTATAAAAACTCTAATTTATAAAAATATAATTTATAAAGTAAAAAGAAAGCAAACCCCAGCAAAATGACCGCACACACGTAGTTTAGCCATTTTGCGACGTTTTGCGAGATAAATTTGGCGCTTTTATGCACGGCAAACGGCATAGAAACGATCCAGATAAATATCGCCGCGACTAGCCCCGCTACGACCGCGCCCGCGTTTTCAAAGCTTTTGGCAAAGCCTGCCACGCTAAGCCAAAATCCGACGGTGTACGGGTTTGCAAGCGTGGCAAAAAGGCCTTTTGCGTAGTTTTTACCAAATTTTACTTCACCACCCTGTGCGTCCGCCGTTACAGGCCTATTGGCATTTTTAAAGATGACGCAAGATATGTAGGCTAGGTAGCAAAATCCAAAAATCCCGATGAATTTTTCTACCGTTTCGCCCTGCAAATACTCAAGCACGCCAAACGCCAAAAGCAGCAGATACGCCACGTCCGCGCTCATAGCACCCAGCCCGATAGCAAACGCCGACCAAAACGACCTTACCGCAGCGCTCATTATCATCACGTTTACGGGCCCCAGCGGTACCGCCGCGCTAAAACCTAGCAGCAAGCCCTGCAAAAACGCGTCCATATTCATCCTTTTTGATTTTTGTATTTTGGATTTTACCTAAATTTGAGAGATTTCTAGGTCGTTAAATTTGACGAGATGGGCGGATTTAAATTTGAACTAAATATGCAAATTTGACTTTGGGATTTGGAAATTTACCCGCCGAGACCTGCACCTTTAAGATGCTAAATTTGGTTTGGTTAAATTTAGTGTTGCAAATTTGGCTTCCTAGCGTAAAAAACAACCATTTAAGGTTGTTTTTTACTTTGTTGTAAAGGAGGTGGGGGCTTGAATTGCGATCGCTCCCACCCCTTTAATCCTCCCCTACGACGCTTTTAGGGTGGCGACGCTGCTTTGCTTGCGCAAAGCGTCGCAGGTTTTAACTCTAAATTTGAAGTTTTCAAGGTGCGGGTCTCGGCGGGTAAAATTTACAATTGAACGTAAAAAGTTAAGGCGAAGTATCGTGAGATGATTTTTGAGTTTTTAAGCAAAAATGAGCGTGCGCTAGGCATATAGCCTGCGGAGCGAAAATTTTGCGAAATCTCGGAAAAGCGCTCGCGAGACGAGCTGTAAATTTTTAAATTTACAGCCGCACTATCTGCGCTCCAAATCCCCCCTGCCCCGCCGGCGCGTCAAAAAACTCCTTCACGCTCGGATGCTCGCGCAAGAAGTTTTTGACCGCGTAGGCGAGCTTGCCCGTGCCGATGCCGTGATACACCTGCACCTCGTCAAAGCCCATCACTAGGCTATCTGAGATAAATTTATCCAGCTTTTGCACCGCTTCGTCAGCGCGCAAGCCGTGCAGATCGAGCGTGACGCTAGCGTTTTGCGGTTTTTGCACGCTTAGATTTATGCCCGATTTTTTCGCGGGTGCTGGCGTTTCGCCGCTGATTTTTAGCTGATTTATCGGTACGCGCATGCTCACGTTGTCGGTTTGTATCACGGCATCGTTTTTACCGAGACTTGTCACGACGCCTTTGATCTTGCCGTATTTGACGCGGTCGCCGACTTTTAGCTCGGGTGCGGCGGAGATTTCTGGCTTTTGCACGGCGCGTTTAGCCTCGTTTGCGCGGTTTAGGGCGCGCTGTTTTTCTTTGGTATCGTCTAGATTTATCGCTCGCCTAGCCTCGTTTATCGCCTTGAAATACTCCCGCTCTAGCCGCGTTATAACCTCGTGTTGCTCGGCCTCGGCGCGCTCTTTTTGCTCTTTTAAATTTTCGATTAGAGAGTCTAGCTTTTGCTCTTTTTTCTCGGCGCTTTCGAGCTTTTCTTTGAGCTGCACCTCTAAATTTAACGTCTTTGTGATGATTTCGTTTAGATTTTCTTTGTCTTCGCCGTAGATTTTTTTCGCCTGGGCGACCAAATTTGCCGCGATACCGTATCTAGCCGCGGTCTCAAAGGCGTATGATTTGCCGATCGTACCCTTTAAAAACTCAAATTTAGGCCGCGAGTTTTCCTCGTCATATAGCGCGGCGACGAGCTCGACGTCCGGGTTTTTAGCTAGCAGCATCGCAAGGCGCTTGTGGTGGGTGGTGATGATCATCTTGATATCCTGACCCATCAGCCGCTCGATCATCACGCCGTACAGGCTCGCCGCCTCCTCAAAATCCGTTCCAAGCTCAATCTCATCGACTCCGATGAGCAGATTTTTCTTCGTAAAAAGCTTGGAAAAATGCACCATGCGCCCGGCAAAGGTCGATATGTCGTTTTTCACGTTTTGCGGATCCTCGATGATGGCGTCAAATTCCTTGAAATTTCCGATCTGCGAATTTTGCGCGTTTATGCGCATCGGAAGTAGGTATTTAGCTAGAAAGGCTGCGGCTATCAGCGATTTTAGCAGCATCGATTTACCGCCTGCGTTTACGCCCGTGATAAGTAGCACCTTTTTGCTAAAGTCGATGCTGATGCTTTTTGGATTTTTTAGCGCGGGATGGGCGAAATTTGCTAGCTTTAAATTTGACCCGCCGCTTGGCAGCACGAACTCAAAATCAGCGCTTTTAGCCGTAAAAACCCGCGCGCAGTAGGCGTCAAATACGTCAAACGCGCCGTTTATAAATTTCAGAAACGGCAAGCCCTTGTGCATCGCGGAGCTAAAAATTTTGCAGTGTTCGTAGACGATCTGCTCTTTTTTATCCAGCAACTCGCTTTGCTCTTTTTTGAGTTTTTGGATGTTTTCGGGCGCGACGTAGAAGTATCCGCCCGAGCTTCTAGCCACGACCGTGCCCTTTAGCACGTGGTTAAACCCGCCTCGCACGAGCAGCGCCTCGACCGAGCTGATGTAGTGCACCTGCGTATCGACGAGGTAGGGCGCGATAGATTTTGAGTAGATGAGGCGGCGTAGATCGGCGTCTATTTGCGCTCTTTTGGCGCTAAACGCGTCTCTGATACCACCTAGACGCTCGTCTACTTCGTCTTTTAGCTCGCCGTTTTTGTCAAATGAATTTGCGAGCTTTAGCATCGGCTGCGGGATCTCGATTTTAGCGAGCCACTCGCCTAGTTTGCCTTCAAATTTGAGCGTTTTTAGGTAGGTAAAGTAGCTGATTATCTTAGCAAACTCGAAAATCTCGCTCACGTGCAGCGTGGCTTGTTTGCTAAGGCGCATAAGCGCGTCGTCTAGGTTTTGAGCCGGTGCGGGCGGATCAAACTGCTTTTGCGAGAGTTCTAAAATTTTCTCATAATGCAACCTGCTGTCGCCCGCCATAAAAAGCGGCTTTGGGCGCGCTAGAAAGGAGTTAAACCGCTCCATATAGCCTTGCAGGTCTAAAATTTTTATAAGCCGCTCAAAGCCTTCCGCGTTTGTAAATTCTTTTTGCTCTCGGTGCGCCGCGGCGTCAAAGACATCGCCGTTTCTTTGCTCGCGATAGACGTTATTTTCGAGCCCGTTCGTCTCCCAAACGCCGCCTTGGGTCAAATTTTGATTATCTTTAAAATTTCGCAATTATTCGCCTTTAAATTCGCAGCCATCAAGCGCGATCTTGACGCTGTTTAGCTCCTTTGCCGCGCGTTTAGCGACAAAAGAGGATGTACCGAACTCATAGTTAAATTTAGTGTTATTTACGTCGAAATTTCCGCATTTTAGGGTTTTGCCTTGGTTAAAAAGCGCGACTAGCTCCAGCCTTTTGCCCTGCTCGCTTTCTAGTCTGATCTCGTAAAAATACAGCGCCGCCGCGACAAAAATCACCGAAAAAGTGATGATAAATTTCGCCTTTTTGCTTAGCTTCTCGTCGCTCACGCTAAATATCGCGATCGCGGCAAGCACGCCTAAAAGTACGATTATGACCCTCATGCGTCGCCTCGCAGCTGATACGTGATGTCGCCCGCGCCAAAGCCGATCACTAGGCCGTCATCGAGCAGGTTTTTCACGCCAAACTCGTCCGTAAAAGCAATCCCCTCGCCCTCGCGCGCGACTTTTTGCGTCATCACTGGGTTGTAGCGTTTAAATTCCTCCTTTAAATTTATATCTATCGGCGTCTCGCCCGCGGCGTAAACAGGCAGGATAACTAGCTCGTCTATACCGTCAAAGCACTCCTTAAAGCCCTGCAAATTTGCGCTCAGACGCGTAAATCTGTGCGGCTGAAAGATCGCCGTGATCTTGGTGATGCCTAGTAGTTTGGCATACTCAAAGACCGATTGCAAAGTAGCCTTGATCTCAGTAGGATGATGCGCGTAGTCGTCGATGAGTACGAATTTCCTGCTCGCTGTTAGGATATCGAAGCGCTTTTTGATACCTTTAAAATTTAGCAAATTTTGCCTAATTTGCGCCAGAGAGGTTTCATTTAGCGCCGCAAGTATGGCTAGCGACGCGTCCACGGCGATGTGCTCGCCCATGCCCAGTACTTCAAATTTGCCTAAATTTTTTAGATTAAACGCGGTATAGGGCACGAAATCGCGCACGATCATACTAAGCTCGGTGATATCGACGCTCGGATAAAGGCGCACGGCATCTAGCTTGAGCGTGCCTAAAAACTCGTCCTCGGCGTTTATCACGCGCACCTTGGCTCGCTCCAAAAAGCCTCGATACGCCGCGTGAAATTTCTCCAAATCATAGCCGTAATGCTCCATATGCTCGGGTTCGGCGTTGGTCACGACGGCTAGATACGGGTTTGAGTTAAGAAAGCTACTATCGCTCTCGTCGGCTTCGAAAATGACGTTGTCGCAGGGCTCGTATTTCATATTTGAGCCAAACTGCTTGGCGATCGCACCGATGATGACCGAGCCCTCCACGAGGCTAGAGAGCATCGCTGAGGTCGTGCTTTTGCCGTGCGCGCCCGCTACCGAAAACACGCGCTTGCCCTCAAGCACCATCGGCAGCGCCTCTTTGCGCGATAGGCACTGCAAGCCTTTGCTTCGCGCTTCGACGAGCTCGATGTTGTCGGGCTTTATCGCGGCCGAGTAGATGACGAAGTCCTGATCCTTGATCGCGGCCTTGCTGTGCGGCGTGATGACGTCGATGCCCTGCGCGGCTAGCTCGCGCGTGGTCGGGCTTTCTTTGATGTCGCTACCGCTGATGATGAAGCCTTTTTCATGCAAAAACCGCGCGATCGCCGAGATGCCGATACCGCCGATACCGATAAAATGGACCTTTTTACGCTCGATTTTGAAATTTTTTTGACTTGAATTTTCCATTGATTTTCCCTTAAATTTATTAGGGCGATTTTAGCAAAAATGAAATTTTGGGATGCTGAAAAGATGAAATTTATGTGGATTTTAGCAGTTTTACGGCGGCGCTTAGGACGCGGCGGAGTTTGAATTTAGATTCAAATTTGACCCGCCATATAAAGAACTAGTTCGCTTTAAATTTAAGCCTCGGCGGGTCGTTGATATAAAATTAAGCTTCAAAAACGGGTTAAATTAAAACAGCGCCTCGTCCATCTCGGCGGGTTTTTCGATGCCCATCAGTGCTAAAACGCTCGCGGCTATATTGTTTAGACCGCCCGCTTTTACCGCCTTTACGCCCTCGCCCATCACGAAACAAAATACGTCAAAAGTCGTGTGGTTGGTTAGCAGATTGCCCTGCGCGTCCTTCATCTGCTCGCAGTTGCCGTGGTCGCTCGTGATGATTAGCGCGTAGTTTTTCTCTTTAGCCTTTGCCACGATGCGTCCCAGCGCCGCATCCACGGCCTCGACCGCCTTTACCGCCGCGTCAAATTCGCCCGTATGCCCGACCATATCGCCGTTTGCAAAATTTACCACGATAAAGTCTTGTCCGTCTTCCACCCCTTTTAGCACTGCTTCGCACACGGCCTGCGCGCTCATTTCGGGCTTTTCGTCGTAGGTTTTTACTTTGGGGCTTGGCACCAGCACCCTAGTTTCGTTTTGGGCGAGCTCCTCGACGCCGCCGTTAAAGAAAAAGGTCACGTGCGCGTATTTCTCGGTCTCGGCGGTGTGCAGCTGCGTTAGGCCCGCGTTTGCGACGACCTCGGCAAGGGTATTTTTTAGCTTTTCGTTTTCAAATAGCACGGGAAAGGCGAAATTTGCGTCGTATTCGGTCATCGTGAGTAGATTTTTAACGACGAACAGGCGCGCAAATTCGCTAAAATTTTCATCGCCCAAAGC
The DNA here is from genome assembly GCF_014253065.1 of Campylobacter massiliensis. Lineage (NCBI taxonomy): Bacteria > Pseudomonadati > Campylobacterota > Epsilonproteobacteria > Campylobacterales > Campylobacteraceae > Campylobacter > Campylobacter massiliensis. Next base: position 163,339 of record NZ_JACLZK010000001.1, on the reverse strand, counting down.
CGCCGCGATCTCGCGCACGCGGTCGTTTCTAAAATTTATAAATATCACGCCGTCATCCTCGCCTATCCCCTCAAATCCGCCAAAGCTAGCCGGCACGATAAACTCATCCGTCACGCCCGCCTCGTAGCTTTGCATGACGTATTCTAGCGGCGAGATGGTTTGCGCGTTTTCTCCGCGCGCCATCGCGTCGTAGGCCGTTTTTACCCGCTCCCAGCGCTTGTCGCGGTCCATCGCGTAAAATCTACCGCTAACGCTAGCTAGCTTAAAGCCCACATTTTGCGCCTTTTCTTGCAGTGATTTTATGAAAGCCAGCCCGCTTTTTGGACCCACGTCGCGACCGTCGGTTATCGCATGAGCGCATACTTCGCAACCGTTTGCGACCGCAAGAGAGCACATCGCGTCAAAGTGGTTCATGTGCGAATGCACGCCGCCGTCGCTGTAAAGCCCGACGACGTGGACGCACTTGCAGGTTTTAAACAAATTTAAAAGCTTTTGGCTTTTAGCCAGTGAGCCGTTTTCAAAACCGAGCGAAATTTTTACCAAATTTTGATACAAAACCCGCCCGCTACCGATGCACATGTGTCCGACCTCGCTGTTTCCCATCTGTCCGTCGGGTAGGCCCACTGCTAGGCCCGAGGTTTTTATGAGCGCGTTTGGGATGTTTTTAAACAACCAGTCGTATGTGGGCTTTTTTGCCGCCGCAAATGCGTTAAATTCGCTACTTTCATTGTATCCGATGCCGTCGGTGATCACCAAAATAGTTTTTTGCGCCATTTTTAAATTTTTGCCTTAAATTTAGATATTTTTTAACGGCATTATACTAAAATTAGTTTTTTTTAAAATAAAGGTCTTTATGTTTTACTATATTTATGAATTCTTAAATTTTAATATCTTTCAATACATCACCGTTCGCGCGGGCTTTTCGTTTTTCATCGCATTTTGCTTGACCGTTTGGGCGCTGCCTAAATTTATCGCGTGGGCAAAGGCCAAAAACGCCGCCCAGCCCATCTACGAGCTAGCTCCGCAAACGCACCAAAAAAAGGCCAAAACGCCGACGATGGGCGGGCTCGTCTTTATCGGAGCCGCACTTGCGGCGAGCGTGATCTGCGCGCGTCTTGATAATGTTTTCGTCTTCGCCTCGCTTATCTGTCTTGCGGGCTTTACGGCGCTTGGGTTTAAAGACGACTATCGCAAAATTTCAGGTGGCAAAAACCACGATGGACTAAGCCCTAGAGCCAAGCTCGCGGCGCAAATTTTGATCGCCTTTGCAGTTTCTTCGATGCTGTATTTGCAAGGCGAGCTGGGAAGTAAATTTTACCTACCGTTTTACAAATTTCCGGTGCTTGATCTAGGCGTTTTTGCGGTGGCTTTTTGGACGCTCGTCATCGTCGCAGCCTCAAATGCGGTAAATTTAACCGACGGCCTAGACGGGCTAGCTACGGTGCCTGCGGTGTTTTCGCTGCTGACTTTGGGCGTATTTGCCTACATCTGCGGACACGCGGTGTTTAGCTCGTATTTACTTTTGCCCAAGATCGCGGGCGTGGGCGAGACGGTCGTAGTAGCCGCCGCTCTGATCGGCTCGCTGATGGGATTTTTGTGGTTTAACTGCCATCCGGCCGAGGTTTTTATGGGCGACAGCGGGAGCCTCAGCGTAGGCGCATATATCGGCCTCATGGGCGCGATGACGAAAAACGAAATCCTGCTCATCATCATCGGCTTTGTATTCGTGATGGAGACTTTGAGCGTGATTTTGCAGGTCGGAAGCTTTAAAATTTTTAAAAAGAGAATTTTCCTAATGGCACCGATACATCATCATTTTGAGATAAAAGGCTGGGTGGAAAATAAGATCATCGTGAGATTTTGGCTAATCGCCGTTTTGGCAAATTTGATCGCCATGACCGCGTTAAAAATCAGGTAAATTTAGCGCAAGCAAAACGGCTAAAAGCTGAGCCGGGCGCAGACGAGAAACGCAAATTTTAGGGGCAAAGGGGAGAAAATGAGAAAATCGCTATTTGGCTACGGCGGCACGACGCGCGCGATCGCGAAAAACTTCGGCAAAGAGGGCAGCTGGGACATCTACGACGATAAATTTAGCGAGATCTCGAGCGACGAATGGGACAACACTCTACTGCCGCCAAACCTTTTCGTGCCAGAAAAAAGCAGCCTAGAGATCCCGAGCCCCGGCTTTCCGCCAAGCCACGAGCTGGTTAAAAAAGCGCAAAATCTCATCAGCGAGTACGACTATTTTTACAAAATTTACGGCACCAAAATGCCCTTTACCGTCTGGATCAGCGGCACGAACGGCAAAACCACGACGACGAAGATGGCACAGCACCTGCTGGAGCGCTACGGCTCGGTAATGGGCGGCAACGTCGGGGTTCCGCTCGCAGACCTTGACGTAAACGCCAAAATTTGGGTGCTAGAGACCAGTTCCTTTACGATGCACTACACGAACGCCGCGACGCCCGGCATATACGCGCTTTTGCCTATCACGCCCGATCACCTCAGCTGGCACGGCGACTTTGCCGAGTATGAGCGCGCCAAGCTAAAACCGCTAGCTATGATGGGCGAAAACACGGTCGCGATCCTACCCAAAATTTACGCCGGGACGCCGACTAAAGCGAAGGTGATAAGCTACGAAAACGAGGCGGATTTGGCCCGGTTTTGCGGCGTAAATCTAAACGATATCGCCTTTAAAACTCCATTTTTAACGGACGCTCTTTTGGCGCTTGCTATCCAGAAAATTTTGCTCGATAGGTGCGACGCACGGCTACTAAACGACTTTATCATCGAGGGCAACAAGCTCGAGGAGTTTCGCGACGCGCGCGGACGCACGTGGGTCAACGACACGAAGGCGACCAACATCGATGCGAGCATCCAAGCCGTAAAGCGATATGAGGGCAAATTTTTGCATTTGATTTTAGGCGGCGACGATAAGGGCGTAGATATGCGGCCGCTTTTTGAAGCCTTGCGCGGCGCTAAGGCGCAAATTTACGCTATCGGCTCAAATACGGACATGCTAATGAATCTTGCGGGCGAGTTTAAAATCCCGGCCGTAAAATGCGAGCTTTTAAACGTCGCAGTCGGCGAGATAGATAAACGTTTTAAATTTGACGGAGCTGCTAAGGCTAGCGCAAACAGCGAAAATTTGGACGAGATAGCGCTCTTAAGCCCTGCTGCGGCGAGCCTAGATCAGTTTAGTAGCTACGTAGAGCGGGGTGATGAATTTAAAAAAGCGATCTTAAATTTACAAATTTGACGCGATATTTGCGCCGTAAAGCCGCTAAATTTGAGTGACTGCCTTTAAAATAAATTTCGTATTTTAAAAAATAGCCGAATTTTACGCATTTAACCAAAATTTAAGTATCAAGTGGCTAAAATCACATTTCTTTTTAACAGCGTGGTTGGATAGCTCAGTCGGTAGAGCAGCAGACTGAAAATCTGCGTGTCGGCAGTTCGATTCTGCCTCTAACCACCATTACCCATTTTTTACAATCTAAAGCACTTTTTAAAACCCCCTAAAATACGCCCTTTGAGCAATTTTACCCCTAAAAAACAGTCTAAACTAGTCAGGCAAAGCTAAAGATTTAAAAGTATTTTAAAAGTATTTTTGGCAAAATTCTAAAAGTCAAGCGAAAAAATATTTTTAAAACTCTCCAAATACCCTATTCATCGGGCTTACAAAGCACTCCAAAAAATATTTTAAAACGCTTGAAACGCTTAAAATAGCGATATTATGTATCAAACGCACCTAGACCTATATAAATATTTCAGCTAAAATTTAGCTAAAAATATCTTGCAAAGGTCTAAGAATAAATATGGCTCAATCTCACGTAATCTCTGCATTGATTGAAAAACATTCCGAACTTCAAGGAGAGATACGCTACTATCAAGATTTACTGCAAGAACTAAAAACCAACCTAGATACCATAACTAAATCCATAAGAGTATTTGATCCTAGCTTTGATACTAAGCAAATAAAGATAAAACTACATAGAAAGAACTATTTTGGACATGGTAGGCTTATGAGAAATGTAATAGAGATAGTAAAGAATAATAGTAAGGTAACACCACAACAAGTAGTAGATAAAATCAAGGAACAACACGACGCCATAAACATCAATTACATAAAAACTACCGTATATGGAGTGATGTATAAACTTGTGGATAGAAGAATTTTTAAGTTAGAAGTTGTTAATGGAGTAAAGTTGTATTCAATAAACAATGACTAGCCATAATATTTATCAATAGCGTGGTGCAAGAATCAGATCAAGCTCCCAATCTCTCCGCTACCCTATGATTACCTTGCCAGTATCCACAGAATTCATTTGAAATCGGAGCTTCTAAGCACTTTCTTAATATATCTCTGCTTATATTTGCATTATTCATTCTCCTAGTATCCTCACGATATGCTATCTCGTTAGCATAGTTTGAGAGATAAAGAACTCCGATCTTATGAACTTGTCCGTATTGCATACGTCTAAAACGAGCGTTATAGCTCTCTGATTGATTATTATTTTCTCCTTGCGGACCACTGTATTCTATTTCATGTGTTACTACTTGATGATTATAATGAGCTGATAAATCAGAGTATCCATTGTTCTCATCAGTATGAATTTCACTTCCTACTTGTATAAATTTCCTTGTGATTTTATTAATATCAATAGGGTTTTCACTCTTTAAAACAAACGTCCTGGTTCTGTTTGCTCCACTTCCAAATTCGTTTCTTTGACGCAGTGATATTACCACTCTCTTGCTAGGTTTTACTACTTTTCGCCTATCTATTCTTTTGCTTCTATGATTTTTAGGTCTTATGTAGTGTCCCACATATACTCCATCTAACTCACAAATTCCTTGAAACTGCTTATCATCTTGATACTCCATTAAGCTTTCTCTTATTTTATGAAGCAATACAAAAGCTGTTTTATATTGCACGTTTAACTCCCTACTTAATTGAAGTGCCGATAAACCTTTAGCAGAATTTGTAAAAAGAGCGATCGCCATTAGTATAGCTTGAAGTGAGAGTTTGTGACCGTGAAAGATAGTGCCACTAGTTACGCTAAATCTCTTTTGGCATTCCATACATTTAAACTCATTTCTAGTTTTTATGAAGCAAATTTTGCTGCAATTCCCACATATAGGACATATCGGGTTGCCGTCATTCTCAAACCATCTTATCTTGGCAAAATGAGCTAATGCTTGTTTATCTGTCATCTTGGCGATTTGAATTAAGGAGAGACCTCTTGCAGAGGCGGATAGTAAGAAGTGTTGTGCCATTGTGTCCTCCTTTTTGTTATAAATTTAGATCATAGTAGAGCCTTTTTATATTTTTGAGATTGTATTATATTCTATTATATATTTAAAAAAGCTTAATATCATATATAATCGGGTATTTTATTAGTGCTATAATATATGATAAATTAAAAATAAATTTATTAAGTTAAATTTAGATAAAATCACATACTAAACAAGGGGCGATAGTAAATGACACTAGCACAAATGCTTGAAGAAATTCATAAGCAAATAGAGATAAAAGAGCTTAAAGACATCACTAAAAAAGAGATGTCTGATAGGCTAGGCATTGCAAATATAACATATATAGAGTGGCTAAGAGGAGTTAATAGTCCGCAAGGAATGAGCGCTCTTTTAAAAATGCTTGCAATGCTAAGAGACGATAGAATACCTATGGTCGTTAGAAGCTGGCAACATAATAGACGAATTTTAAAGCTATGCCATATTATCCATAAAATTCATAAGCAAATAGAAGATCTTGAAATGAAAGACATATCTCAAAAAGAGATGGCTCAAAGACTAGGAATTTCACTAAGTGCTTATGCCTCTTGGCTAGGAGATACTAAAAAACCAAAAGCTATGAGTGCACTTCTTGATATGTTGGCTATGCTTGATGATGAGGATATGGTTATGGTTGTTAGGGAGTGGGAGAGTAGCAATGTGGGTTAGAGGTAAAATCTTATGAATCTTTTTGATGATAGAAGTTTAGTAATCAAGCAAATAATGCTAGATGAATTTAGTGTTTTGGAAAGGTATAATGCACTCAAGGCATATCAAACAAAGAAAAATTTTATAAAGAATGTAAAAGAGGAAAAATTTCAAGAAAGTTTTTTAAAAGATATTTTTGTAGATTGTCTTGGATATACACTAGATACACAAAATCCAAATAATTTTAACCTAACAAGAGAAGAAAAAACTAAGATTGATGGTAAAAAGGCTGATGGTTGTATAATTATAAACAACAAAGTTGTTGGAATTATCGAGTTAAAAGGACAAAATACCAAGGATTTAGATAAAAGAGGATCAAGAGATTTTAGCCCAGTAGAACAAGCTTTTAGCTACTTATCTTCATTTGACAATAAATTTGCAAAATACGTTATTGTTAGTAATTTTGATGAGATTAGATTTTATATCAAAGATAGATTAAAATTTGAAAGTTTTAATCTGCTTGAGCTAGATTTTGAAAATTTTAAATTTTTGCACGCACTAATCTCGTTTGAATCCATCAAAGAAGATTTGCCTTTCTCACTAAAAGAGCGTAGTAGCTCACAAGAGACCTCAATTTCTAAAAAATTTTATGATGATTATTCAAATTTTCGTATAGAGCTTTTTGAAAATATATGTAAAAATAATAGTGCTTTTACAAAACAAGAGGCTCTAAAATTTACTCAAAAAATATGCGATCGATTGATATTTATATTTTTTGCTGAGGATTGTGGACTTCTTGCCAAAGATACTATTAACCGTATAATAGATGGATTTTCTAATGATATTTTGAATCATAGTTTATATGATTATTATAAGGTTTATTTTAAATCAATAAATTCATCAAATGAAAAACTAAAAATCCCCGCTTACAATGGAGGGCTTTTTGCAACTGATACCATATTGGATAGCTTAAATATAGATGATTACATCTTAAATGAAAAAGTAAAAACATTAAGTAGTTATGATTTTAATAGCGAAATTTCAGTTAATATTTTAGGACATATATTCGAACAAAGTCTTAGTGATTTAGAGCATATTATTTCAAGCAACTTCAATAAAAGAAAAAAAGATGGAATTTTTTATACTCCAAAATTTATCACTAGCTATATTTTAAATCAAACTCTTGGAGAAATTTGTAATGCCAAGAAAGAGGAATTAGGGCTAAATGATATCACAGAACCCGCAAAAAACTTAAAAAAACTAAACAAAGGTGAACTGAAAAATCTAGAAAATTTAAATGTTTATAGAGATTTTTTATTAAATTTAAAAATATTAGACCCAGCTTGTGGTAGTGGTGCATTTTTAAATGAAGCACTAGACTTTTTAATAAAAGAACATGAATTTATAGATAATAAAAGAAAACTGCTTGAAACTGACGATTTAGGGCTTTATGATATACAAAAGACTGTTCTTGAAAATAATCTTTATGGAGTAGATATAAATGCTGAGGCGGTAGAAATTGCAAAACTATCGTTATGGTTACGAACCGCACAATTTGGAAGAAAACTTGTAAATCTAGGTCAAAAGATAAAATGTGGTAATTCTCTTGTTGATAAGGAATTTTACTGGGAAAAAGAATTTAGTGAAGTGTTTGAAAAAGGTGGTTTTGATATAATAGTAGGCAACCCTCCGTATATTAGTTATCAAAGTAATTTATTATCAAAACTTGATATGCAATATTTTTCTGATGTTTACGAAACTCCTTATAAGATATACGACACCTATGCCTTATTTATAGAAAAATCAATAAAGCTTTTAAATAATAATGGTAAATTTGGGTTTATAGTGCCAAGCACACTTTTGCAAAATGAATCATTTTGTCTTATGCGCGAGTTTATAGCTAAAAATACCAATATTGATAAGATTGTATTTTGTGCAGATGGCGTTTTTAACGATGCTGTAGTTCCTACAATCATTCTATTGTTAAATAAGAACAAAGAGAAACAATTTGTTGAAATCTTAAAGAGCGAAAAAGATTACATCTATCCAAAATCACTCATCTCCTATAATGATTTTATTAAAAATCCAAGACATGGCTTTAATATTAGTTTAATATTAATGGATAGGCAAATTTTAGATAAATGCAAGACCGATGAATGTATACAAAATTTCTTAGATATTAAAGAAAGTATTAAAACTGGCAATGACAAGCGTTTTATATCTGATATAAAAACAGATACTCATACATTAAGAATTGTAACTGGAAAAGAAGTTTCAAAATTTAAAATCAAAGGGTTTAAATATTTTGATTTTAATGAGAAAGAGTTAAAAAGACCGACAAAAGCTGAATATTATACTAATAGTAAGCTTTTTATAAGGCGTGTAGGAAAAAATTTAGAATGCGTTTTTGACGATAATGGATTTTTTTCCACCCATGTATTGTATGTTGGCATACAAAAAGACAGTTCATTTGGATTAAAGGCAATAATGTGTATTCTGAACTCCACTCTTTTTAACTACCTTTATCAAACATTATTTCCAGCAAAAGGTGATATTTTTCCTGAAATTAGAATAGGTAATCTAAGAAGCTTGCCAATAAATAATAATATAAAAAAGAAGTCCAACGAACTTGAAAGCCTAGGAGAAAAGCTGATGGTTTTGTATTCTAGGCTTGATCAAGAACTTCACAAATTTTATAGTTCTCTAGAACTTGATAATATTTCAAATAAGATTAAAAAATTTTATACTATAAATTTTGATGAGTTTATAAAAGAACTTCAAAAAAGTAAAAAGATTAATTTCAAAAATAAACTAGAAGAAAGAAATTTCAAAGAGCAGTGGCAAGGACTTTTTGAGCGTGATAAAACAATAGCAATAAATTTAGAAAAACAGATATTGCAAATGCAAGCTAATATAGATGAAATAATATTTGATAGTTTTGAGCTAGACAAAGATGAAAGAGAGTATATTTTAAATGGTAAATAATACAAATATTGATGATATTATAAAATATATATCTGTCCTAGAACACCAAATAACTTTTAATGTAATTGAGATCCAAACCTCAATAGGCATTTTTAATGTCTTAAAGGTTAATTTTGATTTTAATTCAATTTTAAAATCGATAGTTCAATCATTGATAAAAAGCGAATATACAATGGATGCTAATCAAAATACTTCATCTAGACTGAGATCAAAAAAATTCGATAAGCAGCTAGAAGGTATACTTGGAGAGATAGCAGTAGCTTTATATTTAAAACAGTTCATATCTTGCAAGGAAAAAGGCGGTTGCCCTATTGATGTCATAAGATATGATGATGTTAGACAAGATGGGTTTAAAAGTGGTAAGGGGGAATTTGATATTAAAATTGTAACAAAATCTTTTAAGGAATTCAGATTGGAAATCAGGACATCTGTTAACTATAAATATCCATTAAACGAGGATACACTTAAAAGACTAGATACTATATGCGGGTACACAAATTATAAAAAACAAAACGAGTTAGGTTCTGATTTCTACATAAGGCCACTATTCCAGGTTAAAAACTATGATTTAAATCTTAATCTGGATCATATTCATATATTAGACATGATATTAGATAAAAAAATTGAACTATATATCACTGGTGGAGTAGACCAACAGGTGATTCTAGAAAAGGGAAAAATAAAAACAATGGGGCAAAACAATACTAAATATAACACAGTTGCCATTATTGATAGCTATGATATAAAAACATTAACCAAAACAATTCGGGCTATTGTATGTAAAGATGGCTAATCAAGTTTCAAATAATATTAATTTATGCTTAATTAGCGGGTGCGTTTGCTACATAATATCGTAAAATAGGTATTTTTGAAGCTTAAACAGCGAAAAATATTTTTAAACCTCATCATACCACGTATTTTAGGCACTTAGCGAGCACGCGGCGGCGATTTTAAAAGTATTTTTACGGCGGATTTTGATCCAAAAACTCCAAAAAATATTTTTAAATCGTTTCAAATAACGTATTTTAGGGGATTGAGGCGTAATGGCTAGGATAGTAAAACCGCTTACCGATAAGCAAATCAAAGAGGCAAAGCCTAAAGACAAAGACTACAAGCTCACGGACGGCGACGGCTTAGGGCTAATAGTAAGCAAGACCGGGCGTAAACGTTGGGTATTTTCCTTTATTAGCCCGGATAGCGGCAAGCCAAATAGCACCGGGCTAGGCAATTACCCTACATTGTCGCTAGCCGAGGCAAGAGAGAAGCGAACCGAGCTTAAAAAGCTAGTGATGAACGGCGCAGACCCGATAACGGACAAGAAGCGCGCCAAAGCTCAAAGAATAAGCGATCATAACCGGAGCTTTGAAAAGGTCTTTAGCGAGTGGCTAGAGATTGAAGCTAAAAACGTTTTGCCGCAGACGCTCAAAACCAAGCGCGGGCGCATAGAAAATCACGTAATGCCGTTCCTAAAAGATAGAGGCATAAAAAGCATAACTCACGGCGAGATAGCGAGCATACTAAAAGAAGTATCAAAGACGACGCCCCAAACCGCCGAAATAATCAATCAAATTTTAAACCGCGTCTTTTTATTCGCAGTATCGAGCGGCTACGCCGAAATTAACATTATGGCAAATATCGACGCTAAAACGCTCATACCCAAAACCAAAGTAGAGCATTACGCAAAACTTACCGAGCGCGAGGACTTAAAAGCATTTTTTAACGCTATTTACGATTACCCTCATTTTGAGACGATTAAAAACGCGATGAAGTTATGCCTACACCTGCCGCTAAGGGCTGCGCCGTTATCTCGCTTAAAATGGCAATACGTAGATTTTGAAAAGAGACTATTAACCATACCGCGAGCCGAGCAAAAAATCAAGCGTAGCGAGATAGGCGACTTCAAATTACCGATTAGCGATGAGGTTATGCGCATATTGCAAGACCAGGCGAAATTAAGCAGGGCATACGAGCACATTTTTATTAATTCCCACTTTACCGACCATATCCACAAAGACACCGCCACGAATGCGATCAAGGGCTTTAATTTTAGAGATAGGCAAACTGGACGCGTAGTAACTTTGCATAGCCTAAGGGGCATATTTACGACGCAAGCATTTAACAATATGCAAAAGCACGGAGTAAGCAAAGAGGCTATTAAAAAGGCGTTGGACCACCTACACGGCGACAAAGTAGATTTAAGCTATTCGGAAAAAGCCGATTTTTTGGACGAGCTTAAAATCTTGCTTGACTGGTGGAGCGGTTACATTCTCGAAATAAAAGACAACTAGGAGGCAAGAAATGGCAACAGGTAAGACGCAAGGCAAAAGCGCAAAGGGCAAAAGCAGAGATAAAGATCTAGAAGCCTTTGACAACAACAAAACAGATAAAACAAACGCGCGAGCCGAGGCGGTAGAGGAAGTTATTTGTAAAATTTTAAATAGATACTCTTTACCATACCGCGAGAGGCTTTTTTTTGAGCAAATGATTGACGACATTAAGGGCTACAAAGTGGACGGCTTTACAATAGACGATTTTTCGCTAATAGCTAAATTTAACAATTCTCAAAAAATCGCAGACGAGGCACGCAGTATTTTATGCCATTATTTTTGCCAGCTTTGCGACATAGCCGAACAAGAAGCCAAACAAAAAGACGAACAAGAGATAATCGCGTGCTATGAGAATTTTAAAAGAGCAAGAGGGCTATTAAGGCTAGCACTACCGACAAACCATTATTGTGGAAGCATTAAAGAGCTAGAGGAATACAAGGATTATTTAGGCATAAAAAGCGACGATGAAAGCTATTTGCACACAAAGGATTTTAAAAGAATGGAACTAAACGCTTATTTTTTTGAATTTCTAAAAAGGGCAAATAATTATTTTCAAAGCGAGCCATCAATAATACACTATCTAAAAAAAGACGAACTAAAACAGCGAGAAAAGGATAAATTCCGCGATAATTTGCGCGATTTAGCCGATTTTTCTAGTACAAGGGCACTGGACGACATTAAAAACAGCACATTAACCCAAAATATTTACGATTACGTTATGAAAAATTTCGCCGATTTTCTAGCAGAATACAAAGAGCCTGAAATTAATTTCCGAGCGCTAATAGCAAAATAATAAAATCCCATAAATGCGCGGTTATCCCCGAGAAATAAGACCGCGCTAAACTCCATACAAAACCACGTAACTTTTAAAAATTTACCCCAAATTTCCCATTTTTCAAAAAAAACGGAAAACAAAATCCGTAGACATAAGCGTCTCACCTTTGTAATATTAGCCTAATCTTTGCAAAGATAATACGAACAATAAAGGGTAAAGCGTGAAAACACACGAAGTTAAACCGAAGTATTTAAGAGCGTCGCAAATCGCCAAGATTTACGGCATAGGATTAAGCACGGTGTGGTATTTTGCCAAGCAAGGTTTTTTAAGCCGATAAAGTTTAGCAAAAATATTACCTTTTTTGACCCCTCCGAGGTAGAGGCGTTTTTTATGAGGAAAGGCGCGTAATATGAAAGCCTTTGAAAATGAAGCCGAAAAAGGGCTTTATTCAGACTTTGCGCGAATGCTGGGTGACGTTTATCCAGACGTCTTAAAATCTGCGACAAGCGATGAGCCTAGCGACTACAAAGAGGGATTAAATCAAGGGCTGGCAGTAGCCTTTAATTTATTTCAAGTCCTACACGAACAGCGCGATCAGCTCCAAGCCCTCCACACCGAAAATCAACGGCTAAGAGAGCGATTTTTTCAAAGGAGCGCAAATAATGAGTAAGCTAGTATTTACGCCTAGCAAACTTTGCTTTAGCGCAGGCGATGAGGTTATGCTAAAGGCTTTTAAAAAGCATTTGCATACTTACAAGGTGGCAAGCTTAGACGGTGTCGCCCAACCTTTGCTAGATTGCGCTTATGATTTGTTTCATATCGTGCAGACGCAAAGCAAGAGCATAAAAGAGCTAGAAATAAAGCTAGGCATAAGAGAGGAAAATAACCGATGATACAAAGCAGGCATAAAACAGCGTTAATAAAAATGATGTGGGATGGAACGGAAATAACCGCGGGGCGAGTATTTGGCATAAGTAACGCCAATCAGTATTTAGTAGAGCTTTTTAGGGAAAAAATAGTTAAATTTAGATGGTGCACGGACGCAAATACCCCTAAAAGGCGGTTTAAATTATGGCGTATCGACGATTTTCAAAAAGCTAAAAGATATTTAGGGGGCAAAATATGAGCGCAATAGTAGCATTTAACGATCTAAATTTAGAGATTTTAGAGTATCAAGACACGTGGAGCTTATCAAATAAGCAAGTAGCCGAGGGTTTTGGCGTAAGCGAGGAAGCTATCCGCTCACAAAAAGCTAGGAACGAGTTTAAAGAGGGCGTGCATTTCTATCTGTCGCAAAATGCAACAGGTAACGCAAAGCAGACTTTTTGGACTAAAAAAGGCGTAATAACTCTAGGCTTTAAACTGACGGAAACGCCCCAAACCGTAGCCTTTAGAGATTGGGCTAGCGATTACATCTTAACCGGTCACGATCGCCCCGTTACTATTCAAAGCGTATTAGCAGACCCGCGAGCCGCGGCCGATATTCTTTTGAGGCTAGCCGATACGCAGGACGAAGTAAAACGCCTAGAATACAAAGTAAAAGCCGATGAGCCTTACGTAGATTTCGCGCGAGCCGTTGAGGTTAGCAAGGGCGATATTAAAATAGGCGAATATGCGAAAATCCTTTGCGATAAAGATAAGGGCATAGACACGGGCGGAAAACGGCTGTTTGAAATAATGCGCGAACTGAGGATTTTAATGTTTAATAACGAGCCTTTGCAAAAGTATCTAAATATGGGCTATTTTAGACGAAAGCCGCAGACGTTTACAAAGCCAAACGGCGAGCGCGGGCTAAACCTCATCACTCTAATAACGCCAAAAGGTCAAGTAAAGTTAGCTAAAAAGCTAATCGAGGCGATAAAAGCTAAAAATGCGCCTCAATTAGCAGAGGGTTAATTTTAAAGATTTCTAGGGGGGGGGCGGTTAGTGTCAAGCGAGCCGCCTCCTTTGGATTGTAAAACGTGGAAATATTACCTCAAATTACCCAAATACTAGCTGAAACGCCTAGCATAGCCGTAGACACCATACGCGCCGATTTTCGTAAAGATAGGCGAAGCAAAGACGGATCGAAGCTTGACCGCCTGAACCTCATCGCACGGACATACCGCAAAAGTTGGCGTAAAATGGATAAAAGCGACTGGCGATTTAAAACGATTGCCAAAAAATATCGATACGACACCGAACTAAATTTGACAAATATTTTTGAGCTTGACGACCTAAATATCTTTTATGCCAATACGGCGCAAGATAGCAGGCATAGGGCGCGTTTAGAAATATTTGGGCTAAAACAATACGGCGACGAACAAACGCCCTCTAGTCTCATTGCAGAGCTTTTAAAAGCGGTTGGCAATGTTTCAAGCGTTGATTTATGCATTGACAGCTCCTCACCTTTTGACGTGCAAAAACTAGCCGAATATTTTCATCTGCGACGATATGAGAATGCTTTTTACATAAATCATACCGGGCTATCCTCGCTAAGTAAATTCTACATCTACGATAAAAAAATCAAAGACGGGTTAAAAACCGACTTATGGAGGCTAGAGGCGACCGCTCCGATCATTGATTTAAATAAACCTGCATTGCTACCTAGAGCCGAACGGCTGGAGCTACAACTGCGCCAAGCCGTGCGCGATTTCTCGCAAATAATCGACACTGCAACCAAAGCGCAGCCGGCAAAGCTCGCATACAAAGCGCACAATAACAAAAGAGAGCTAAGGGCGTAACAGCCCCCGATCTATCCGTAACACGCCGTAACGTTACATTGTAACGCCCGTAACCTCATCGCATATTATTCCGCCTATTTTTGACACAAAAACCGCCTGAACCTTAAGCCATTTTTTGCCCGTTTCATTTACTTTAAGAAACAGAATTTTTGCGCCCTCCATACTTCTCCAGCAAGTCTAAAGGAAAATTAATACATTATTAATCAACTTGAAAAATAAAGGGCGCGATAATACACACGCATACGAGCATAACTCATATTTTTTCAAGACGACGAAAAACGCGTTTTAAGAATTAGACCCCTTAGTGTATTCCCCCTCCATTTACTTTTCCCCCTCCTCTCCTCTCCAAATTTCCCCTCTTTTCCTTAAAGTAGCGAGCGAGTGAAACAAGCGAGCGATAATCTAATAGCAAAGAGAATAAATTAACACAATAACCCATAGAATAAAAATAAGGGGGCTACGCTCAAAAAAGAGCCTCCAGGACATACAAAGACACCAAAAAGAGTTAAAATCAAATAGCGGGCTTTATTTTGCGTTTAAATAGGGTGAGGTTAATTTGATGATACGCCCCGCCCCTCCAAGGGCGTAGGCGGATAGCTTGACGCGATCAAAAGCTTTTTAGTCCAGTGCGTGCGCTTAATTTTCGGCTTACGTAGCAATGCCCTTAAATACGCGCTTTGTCCGTATCCTTAAAAATAAGGCAACAAGCCGAGCCTCTAAAATCGTCATCCCACAAAAAAATGGAACGCATAACCAAAGCGATGAGGTAGCAGTAGCCGACGTCATAGGCGAACTTATGCCCTAAGCCAAACTTAGCCCATAAGCGCAAAGTAAAAGGGCGTAGCCACTACCGACACCTCCCTGGGATAGAGGGCGGGGGTATTCAATCCGCCCTTTTTGGATTTCACGAAAAAATAAAAACGGACTTATTCAAAAAACCCTAAAAGCTAGGTGAGTTTAATTCATAGAGCTAGACGCATTTTTGCGCTGCGTGAGCTAGGGGAATTAAATACCGCCAGCTGGGTAAATTTAACTTAGGTAGCTAGATCTAATCTAAGTAGCTATCGGAGAGAGCTTTAAAGCGGTGTGATCTAAAGGGAGTTTGGAGGCGATGAGGTTAAAGGTCTTTAGTTAATTCTTTGATTTTTTCGTAGCGAGTGGATTTTTCGTAGCACATTAAAAACGGCTCAACCCAAGACGGAATAGGTTTTTTTTCGTCATTCCAATTGTAAATACTACCTGCGCTTAGTTTTGTTAAATTTGCAAAATCATTGACCGATAAGTCCAAATCGCTCAATCTCTTTAAAAAATCGCTTTTTAGCATTTTTGCCCCTTTGTAAAATTTGGCTAATTGTAACATTTTTAATCAAAAATGTAAAATATTATCAAAATATTTCATCAAAGATTGTAAAACCACTTGACTTATTAAATCAAAGATGATATTATTACGCTAGTTATTTAATCAATAGTGAAAAAATATCAACCAAAAGGAGACCCAATGACACTAAGTTTTGACGATGCATTCGACGTAGAGAATGAATTGCCCGATGCGCTTTGCGCAATAGCATACCTCGTAGAGGCTTTGCCGCATTATCAGAAAGCCGTAGGAACGAACGAGAAAGCAGAGCAGAACGTAAATTATTTTCTATCGACGCTAATAGGCGGAGCTGCAATAGCTACCCAAGGATACATTGACGAGAAAATGAAAGGAGCAAAGAAATGAAACTCACATTTGAAATAAATGATGAACTAGACCTAGCAAATGAAGTGCCAAGCACGCTAAACAACATCAGCACGTTAGTATTAGCTTTGCCGCACCTCCAAAAGGCTACAAATATGAATAGCGACGTGATGATAAATGCAGGCTATTTTTTAAGCGGCGTTATCGATGATATTGCTGAGGCTGTAAGCCAATATGCAGAAAAAAAGCTAACCGAGAAAAGAGAGGAGATAAAGAAATGCTAATACTAGCCAACCCGGACAGACCGACGACCAAAGAGAGCTTTAACGCCCTTATTAGGCAAAATAACGGCGGTAGCGATGAGGTAAGCGAGCAAATAATATACAACGTGGGCTATTTAGTCTATTGTAGCAATATTTACGCGCTAAGACAGCTAAAAGGCTATCAGGATAAAATCCAAAGCCTGCTAGCCGATAAGATGATACTACAAAGCAGACTAAGCGAACTAGAGCAAGCCTACCGCACTGCGTCGGATAAATGGGCTGAAGTATCGGACGAAGCATACGAGCTAGAGCAGGAATTAATCAAACTAAAAAGCAAGCAGAGCCAAAGGCGCGACGCGTAGGCGAAGCCAATAAAATCACACCAAAGGAAAGGATACGTTATGCAAACAAATCAAGAATTAAACCAAATGAGCCATACTGCTTTAACGGACGCCCTGATCGGAGCAAACGAGATAATCGAGGATTTATCAAGCAGGCTAGATAGAGCGGAGGAGAGCGCGGAAGCTTTATTAAGCGCGCTTGAAAAAGCAGAGCAGGAGCTAAAGACCGCAAAAGAGCAGAACGCGAAGCTAGGCGAGATTAACTCGCGCTACCAGTTTATCCAACTTACGTTAGCGCAGTATCGCGAGGGATTGATAAGTGCAGACGACTTCATCAAGAAAATAACCGCTTATGATGATAAGGGTTGGGAAATAGTCAAGAGGTGAGCAATGAACAAAAGAGACTTTAACCAAGCTTTGAGATATTTAGCTAAGGGCGCAGACGCACCAAGCTACTCTCAGTTAAAAGATTTCGCTTTTAGGTTATGGACTAGCTTACATAAGCGAGGTATTGAGCTAGACCGAGCAAGAGGCGACAAGGCGCGCGAAGCGTTTCAAGCCGAGGTGGCAAAGAGAGAAGCAAAGGGAATTGCGGACGCATTATTTGAAACGGGCTTACAAGCATACCGATTATTTAATTATTATGCTAGCGAGTGCGAAAAGCTAGAGGAGCGCGTAAAGTATCTTTGCGAGCAATTAGACGCCTTACAAGCCAAAGGCGAGCCTAAAGGTAGCTACACGTGGCATAGCAATCTAAAAGGCGCATAGGTTTATCAAAGGGGGCTTAATCGCCTCCTTGAATAAGTCTATTTAACCGGCTCAAAATTGAGCGCGCAGCCACAACCTCATCACAAACCAATAAACACCACAATACGCGTTAAAATACTTCAAAACACTACAAAAGGCAAGCAATGGAGCTATTAACGCCAAAGCAGGTAGGGCAAATTTTAAACCTATCGCAAAGCACGCTTACTAAGATGAGAAGCGACAAATACAAAGACCGCTTTAACTTCGCTTTACCCTTTGTCAAGATAGGGCGCGCCGTAAGATATGAATGCGAAGCGGTAAATCAAGCCGTAAGCGAGCTAAAGGCGGTAAAATGAAAATAACGCCCGAAGTAAGAGCGCAGATATTAGCCAAACATAAAGCAGGAATGAGCCAAAGAGCACTACAAAAGCTTTTTAACCTCAGCGCAGGCGCGATAAATAAAATTACTAAGGGCATAAGCCAAAACCTAAAAAGCACGATAGCTAAAGGCACGCAGTATCTAACCGAACTATCCGATCTAAACGAATACGAACGCGAAGCCGTGACGCAGGTAGTAAGCGACAACGCAAGGGCGGTAACTTTTTTTAAGCAAACTGCGATCAAAAACCAAATAATGGCTAATAGACTACTACAAGAAGCGGGCGACCTGGGCGACATTGAACTACACAGCAGGATAACGGCTAGAAACAAAGAGACGATACTAGGTAAAAATTACGAGCTACAAGAGCAAGGCGGCGCGCTATTTGCCCCTACTCAAATCATAATAAAGCGCGACGATTGAAAATGTACGACATAGACCTATTTTACGAGTTATCGCTATTTTTCAAAGACGACTTACGCCTAATGGCTCACGCCGCGGCATACAAGCTAAATTTAGACCCTAAAACGATTTACAAGGATTTTTCATTCGGGTGATACAAGGACGAGTATTTAAAGGCTTTGCTAGACGTGAGCGATAACCCAAAAGAAGCTTATTTAAATTTACTGATGAGGTTTAGAGATAAAAGCCCGATATTTGATCGCGACGACTTTGCGAACGCGGAAGCTTACAGCGTGTTTAATAGGGAATACAAAAAGAAGTAAAAGCAAGCGGTAGAGCCACCTTCCTCTACACAGGGAAACCCCGGGCAGGCTATGCTGGGTCGTTATTGTTTTTGACCGTTCGCTTGCTTTACGGGAAAGCCTTAAGACGTTCGACGCTAAGGCTTTATTCTAAGACGGCTCCCTTAGAGACCCTTTACTAAAATAGGCGGTGAGACCACCCACACCCTCACACAGGTTTCTATCCCCAGGGGCGGTAATGCTTTGCTAAGAAGCTGGGCTGTTTGACGAGCCGTTCGCCTATTCAAGAGCAGATTATGCCATATTTTTACCAAATTTTACCAAAGGCGCAAAAAATTGAACGCTACAACACAGCAAAAACGTTTAAATTTAGCGCGATTAAGCCGTATTTAGCGCATACGGATAGACGAAAAAACGAACGCTAATAAAATCCTAAGCCCCGAGCGGTTAAAATAAGACAGGATTTTAAAACAAAGGCTAGGATATGCAAACTCTAACCATACGAGCAGACGAAACCATAATAAACCAGCTTGTCGCGATAGGCAAGATTTTGGCTAGTAGCGCCAATAAAAGCTTTGAGACGCTGGAGCGAGACGAGGATTACCCGATTTACGACGACGGCAAGACGATGGAGCAAAGGATAGCCGAATACAAAGCCGACATAGAAGCTATCAGACGCGGAGAGCTTGAAACCTATCCACTAGAAACGTTAAAAGCCGAGATGGAAAAATGGTAGTTAGACGCACAGCACGTTTTAACCACGAATTAAAAGCTGCGTTTGACTTCATAGCCAAAGACAGCCTAAACAGAGCGCGAGAGTTTAGAAACGAACTTATTGCAAAGATAGAACGCACAGCACAGACGCCTTTTATTTGTCGTAAGTCCATTAATTTTAACGATGAGAGCATTCGTGACTTGATTTTTAAAGGCTATGTGATACCTTACTTGATAGATGATGAGGTTACTTATGTGCTAGGCATTTACAAGGCTAATGAGTGGGAGATGCAATGATAGACACTAAAGAGCAAAATTTTATTATTTATTCAACTGGCGACAATACAGTCAATATCCAAATATTAGCCGATAAAGAGAACGAAACAATATGGCTAAATCAAAAACAAATAGCCGATATTTTTGAAGTTGATAGAACTAGCATAACAAAGCACATTAAAAATATTCTTAAAGATGGCGAATTAAAAGAGATTTCAGTTAGTGCAAAAATTTCACATACTGCAGATGATGGCAAAAAATATCTAACCACATTTTATAATCTTGATATGATAATCGCAGTAGGCTATCGTATAAACAGCGTAAAAGCAACACAGTTTAGACAATGGGCTACTAGCACGCTAAAAGAATACATCATTAAAGGCTTTGTGCTCGATGATGAGAGGCTAAAACAAGGTAATAACGTATTTAATAAAGACTACTTTAAAGAATTATTAGAACGCATACGAGCCATAAGGGCTAGTGAGAAGTTATTTTATGAAAAAGTTAGGGAGTTATTCGCGCTAAGCGTGGATTATGATAAGACATCGCAGACGGCTAAAAATTTCTTTGCTAATATCCAAAATAAACTAGAATATGCAGTAACCAAAAAGACATCGGCGGAGATTATCAAAGAGCGTGCAGACCATACAAAGCCAAATATGGGCTTAACGACTTGGAGCGGAAGCGATAGAGGCAAAGAGCCGATAAAGTCAGATGTCGCTGTAGCTAAAAATTATTTATACGAGGACGAGCTAAACGGACTTAATAGATTAACTGGCATGTTGCTTGACTATGCAGAAAACCAAGCAGAACAAGGCAAAGTAATTCAGATGAAAGATTGGGATATTAAAGTAGATAATTTTTTAATCTTTAACGGATATGAAATTCTAAAAGGCTTTGGTAAATTTAGCGCTGATAATGCAAAAGCTAAAGCAGAATTAGAATATACGAAATTTAAAGAACTAAAGCAAGATGATAGTTTTAAAGACGAAGTAAAACGAATAATTGCTAAAGGCAAAAAATAGAGCCTATGGTAGCGAAGCGTGAAACGAATAAAAACGGCTTTTATTTTCACAAACGAACCTTAATTAAGTTTCGAGCAAAAAATCCGTGAAACATACCCTATTCTTAAGAAAATTTAGCCGTTTAAGCGTTTGAAACTTAAAAACGGCGAATGCTTAAATCGCAAAGTGCCTATTTTAGGGCATATCTACGTTTTTGTATTGAAAAGTAAAGTTTTCATTACCATTTTTTCGAGCTTTAAAAACTGAATTACCCAAAAATATTTTAAAAATATTTTTATCATTTTTATTAAAGAAATAGCGTAATACCAGGTCTTTTAAAGACATCGTCAAGTCGCCTCTAACCACCATATTCATTTTATACTACAAAATAAAATACATAATTGCATTTTTTTAGATTCCACGACAAATTTAGCTTAATCGAATTTTAGACATAATTTTTCCAACAAATCTCTGTCCTAGAATAGGTCATCCGTTTATCGCGGACATCGCGGGGCTTTGCCTGGCTTGCTACTTTTTAAACCGCCGGTTTCCAAAACGTTAAATTTATTCGACGCAAATTTTCACCCAAACCGAGCTCAAAATTTAAGCTTATTTTTTATACAATCGCCCCTAAATCCAAAAAGTGGAAATTTAATATGAAATTTATCCCCAAAGCCTTGCCTTTCGTAGAATTTGTCGCGCTTATGGCGCTTCTTACCTCGCTTGGGGCGATGAGCACCGACGCGATGCTGCCAGCACTCATGCAGATCGGCCTGGATCTTGGCGTGACGCAGATAAACCAAACCCAGCTCGTCATCTCCTCGATGTTTGCGGGTTTTGCCGTCGGACAGATATTTTACGGGCCGCTTAGCGACTTTATCGGGCGACGAAACGCCGTGCTGCTAGCGCTTGCGATATTTACGGCAAGCTCCTTTATTTCGGTCGTCACGAGCGATTTTACCGCGCTTTTAGCAAGCAGATTTTTCCAGGGACTAGGCGCTGCGGGCCCTAGGATCATCGCGATGGCGCTTATCCGCGATCTTTACGAGGGGCGCGCGATGGCTCGCGTGATGAGTTTTATCGCGGCCGTCTTCATCATCGTGCCGGCACTCGCCCCGATTATCGGCGGCTTTATCTTTAAAATTTATAATTGGCGCAGCATATTTTTGATGCTTACTTTTATGGGGTTTGCGTGTCTAGCGTGGTTTGGACTGCGTCAGAGCGAGACTCTGCCTGCGCAAAATCGCAATAAATTTAGCCTAAATTTGATAAAAAGCGAAGCCGCGCAGGTCGTGAAAAATAGGCGCACCGCAGGCTACACCATCGTTTTGGGGCTGATTTTTGGGATGTTTTTGAGCTATATCAGCACCGCTCAGCAGATTTTTGAGGTGAGTTACAAGCTAGGCGACGAGTTTCCTATCTATTTTGCGATAAACGCGCTGGCTCTTGGCGTCGCGTCGATGATAAACGCAAAGCTCGTGATGATCTACGGCATGCGCTACCTTAGCATGCGCGCCATGGGAGCGTTTTGCGTTATCGCGGTCGCGTTTTTGCCCGTCGTTCTTGCGTATGACGGAGTGCCGCCGCTGTGGACTTTTATGGCGTTTTGCATGAGTAGCTTTTTTTGCGTGAGCATACTTTTTGGCAACCTAAACGCGATGGCGATGGAGCCTATGGGCAAGATCGCTGGCATGGCGGCTGCGCTGATCGGCTCGGTTTCGACCTTTATCTCGCTTCCTATCGGCGTCGCGATCGGGCAGATGTTTCGGGGCACGCTACTGCCGATGGTTGCGAGCTTTGCGCTTATCGGAGCGACAGCTTTTGCGCTACTTTACAAGACTTCAAAGATTTCTGATGAGTGAAATAAACTAGCCGAGTTTTATCAAATTTGAGCGGCAAATTTGACTACGTTTTTGTTTATTTTCACTACCTGCACCGACTGCAAAAGCCCCTTATAAAGCAAATTTACGATATGATTGCACAAATTTAAAGGCAAAATATGAAACCCAAATACAACTTTTTCAAAAACTCCAAATTTGCATTCGAGGGGCTTGCCGCGATGCTAAAAAACGAGGCGGCGTTTCGCTTTGAGCTTTGCATAATCATTCCGCTCGCGCTAGTTTCGCTATTTTTACCTGTTTCCGCCGCACAGCACGCCCTACTGATCGCCGTTTTCGGACTAGTTTTGATCTGCGAGTGCCTAAATACCGCGGTCGAAGCGGTAGTGGACCTTGTTTCGCCGAACTTTCATCCGCTAGCTAAAATCGCCAAGGACTGCGCCTCAGCCGCCGTTTGCCTCTCTATCGGTACGGCTGCGATAAATTGGGCATGGACGCTATTTGCGCTTGCCTTTAGCAAGTAATTTGAGAACCGAGCGGCTATCAAATTTGTGCCCGAAAACTAAATCTAGAAGCTTGAATTTTATGCCGAACGACTAAAGCTTTAAGCTTTTTTTGGATAAAGTTTCACTCTTATTATCAATATTAGGAAAGCTATGAAGCTACGTATTTCTTGGTTTAAATTTACGCTTTTAAACGCCGTTTTTATCGCCGCGCTAAATTTCGCATTATTTAAATTTGCCTACTCAAAGCTTAGTTTTGACGCGGATGCGCCGATGGCCGCGAGCCTGCCGATCATCTATTTTTCGCTACTTTGCGCGCTATTTTCGCTCGTTTTTTTGCCCTATCTAGCTAAGCCCATTAGCATCGCTACGATTGCGATTACATGCGGTAGTAGCTACTTCATGCAAAGCTACGGTATCATAATCGATAGCGAAATGATAAGAAACGTCGCGCAAACTGACGTCGGCGAGGCGTTAAGCTTTTTAAATCCAAAACTCGTTTGCTACATGCTATTTTTGGGCGTTTTACCCTGCTTTTTGGTCGCATTTGCGAGGATCGAGTACGGCGGCGCAAGGCGGCATCTAAAGGTCAAATTTGCCGCATTTTTCGGATTTTTAGCTCTCGCGGCGGCGCTGTTTTTGCCCCAGACTAAGTCCATAATCCCGTTTTTTCGCGAAAATAGCTTCATCAGAGCCTACAACCTGCCGTTTTATCCGATTTACGCGGCGCAAAAATACGTAAAACTCGAGTTTTTTAAGCCCGAATTTAAACAAATCGGTCTAGACGCGGCTATGAGGCCAAGCAATGAGCGACGACTAATGGTGCTAATCGTCGGCGAAACGGCGCGCGCGAAAAACTACTCGCTCGGCGGATATGCCAAAAACGATACGAATTTTTACACGAAAAAGGAGCCAAATTTAGTCTATTTCAGCAACGCTCGCTCGTGCGGAACGGCGACGGCGGTCTCGCTACCGTGCTTGTTTTCAAAATCGACAAGGAGCGAATACAGCAGCAAAGAATTCAGCGAAAACGCGCTTGATATCTTAAAACGCGTCGGCGTCAAGGTCGTGTGGCTAGGCAACAACTCGGGCAAGTGCAAGGGCGTTTGCGGTCGCTTGGACGCCGGCGACGTCGAGTATTTTGATGCCGGATACGATACGAATATGCTGCCCTCCTTCAAAAAACGCCTCGAAAATCTCGCGCAAAACGAGATCATCGTCCTGCACCTGCAAGGCTCGCACGGCCCGGCATATCACGCCCGCTATCCGAGCGAATTTCGCAAATTTACCCCGACTTGCGACACGAGCGAGCTTAGCTCCTGCGATAGCGAGAGCATCGTAAACGCCTACGACAACACGCTGCTTTTTACGGATTTTTTTGTTGGCGAGGTCATAAAGGCTGTCAAGGACGCGGGCGGCGATAAAAGCGCGGTTTGGTACTTCTCAGATCACGGCGAAAGCCTAGGCGAAAACGGCATCTACCTGCACGGTATGCCCTACGCCATCGCGCCAGAGACGCAAAAGCACATCCCGATGATGGCGTACGCAAGCGACGAAGCGACGCTAGCTCGTCTACGCGCGCAAAAAAACGACGCCGTCTCGCACGATAATGTTTTTAGTTCGTTGCTGGGGTTTTTTGGAGTAGAGACAAAAGAATACGATAAAAAACTCGACATATTTAATTAAGCGATTTCGGCGGCTTGTCTTTTTCCGCCATACGTCGTTAGCGGCTCAGTCGGCTTCAGTCACGTATTATATATACGCTCCCTCGCCTCGTTCGCCACTGCCTCGTCTGACGAAAAAATACGGCGCCTTGACTTCTTATATTCAAATTTGAAGCTGAAATTTACAAATTTAACTGTAAATTTGGAAGTAGAGCAACAAGGCAAAGTATCGCGAGATGATTTTAAATGTTTTGAAGTAAATTTCGTCCCAAGACTAGACATGTAGTCTGTCGCAGGGCGAAATTTACGAAATCATTTAAAAGCGCTCGCGAGACAAGCCGCAAATAGCAAAGATCAATCTCTTTGCCAGACTATTTTCCTCCCAAACCCCAGCGCATTATGCGTAAATTTAACCCAACCCAGACTCAAACTATAAAGGCTCGGGTTCATCGCCAAAGCGTAAGGAAAGCGAGTGAAGTAGATTTTGCTTTGCTGCGCGGCCGCGGGAGCGGCTAGAGCGCGAAACTGCACGCCCTCTATCTTGCCGACTATTTTGGTATCAAGCGCTACCGTGCCGGCCACGCAGGGCTCTGCTAAAAATGCCTTCACGTGAGCGCTCTCTTTGCCGCCAGCTACGATAAAAGCCAAATTTGCTTCGTCAAAGGCGTAAAAGCAGCTTGCGCAGTATGGCTTGCCCTCGTCTAAAACGGCAAGGCTAAGCAGGTGCATTTTGCGGATAAATTTTAAAATTTTCTCATCCATTTTATCCGCCTTAAGCGCTAAAAATTTGGGCCAAATTTGCCGACAGCCGGCTAAAATTTAGCGCCAAAAAGCAAGCCAAAATCAGCCAAAAAACAAAGATAAAAAGCTCGGTTCTAATAAATTTAGCCCCCGCTTTTTCGCGTCTAAGCAAAGCCACTCCAAGCCCCGCCGCAAAGCCGCCGATAAAGCTAAAATAGTGTACCGCCGCGGGCTTAACGAAGCTTGGCAGTTTGCCAGTAAAAAATAGCGAAAATATCGTAAGTGAGATCAAATTTGCCAGCAAAAAATAAAATGCGACGACGGGAATTTGCGGAAAAAATCCGTGCAAAACAAAACTCAAAACGGTCGCGCTAATGAGCAAAAATACGCGCGCGGCAAAACAGCACATTTTCATCCTTTTTTTGAGTGATTTTAGCGCAAGGGGTATTAAGAAAAAAGAAATTTAGCCGATATAAAGCCAAAAGGACGGCAAAAATCATGAAACCACAAAACTACCAAAGCGCGAGCCTAAACAGCTTTGATTTTAGCTTTAAAACCAGCGGCGGCGATGAGATAAATCTAAAAATGTACGACAACAAAACAGTAGACTACGCTAGCGCCAAAACAGCCGGCGCATCGGCATCCGTGCTCACTCTCACGCACGAGTACGGCTATAGCTTTTCGTATAAAGGCGACGGTCTGGACGCTCGCGATAAAGAGGAGTTGGCAGCCGCTCTAGAAAAGATAGCGCCTAGCATAGATAAATTTATGAAAAACGTCAAAGATGGCGAGGATCCGATATTTTCTCGCGTGACGAATCTCGCAAACTCCCTTCGCAAGGAGCTTCCGGAGGTCAAAGACGCAAATCACAAAAATTTTATCGCAGACGGCACGCTAAAACTTTTTGATAGGCTGATGGAGCAAAATAAAGCGGATAACAGGCTACTTCAAAACTCCAAAAAGCTCTTTGACGAGCTTATTTCTCAGCTGGATAGCTTTAAATTTTACGTTTAGTTCGCGGTTTAAAATTTTCGCTATAATTCATAAATTTTAAAAATAGGAAAATTTATGAACGCGAATGAAAAAATCACCCAAATGCTAAATCTCCAGCAGAGCCTAAACGACGATACCAACGGCATCGGCTGGGAAAACGGCGTCAACAAAAACGGCAAACTCATCAGCTGGAAACGCTGCATATATATGGAGTGCGCCGAGCTCATAGATAGCTTTGCCTGGAAGCACTGGAAAAGCATAAACGCACCGACAAATGAAGAAAATCTGCGCGTCGAGGTCGTGGATATCTGGCATTTTTTGATGAGTTTGATGCTTGAGCAGTACAAGCTAAATAATCTGGGCGATATCGCAAAGCTTTCAAGCGATATCTGCGCTAGCAGCGGCTTTGAGGCGTTTTGCCGCGAGCCGTTTAACGTCGCTGACGAAAATATCTACGAGATCATAAACGACGTCGAAATGCTGATAAACAAGTGCTCGGGCTTTGAGTATTCGCTCTTTGATCTGCTTAAAATTTACTTCACGATGAGCCTAAAATGCGGCGTGAATCTCAGCTCGCTTTACGAGTGCTACGTCGGCAAAAACGTGCTAAATCGCTTCCGCCAAGACCACGGCTACAAAGAGGGTGTGTATAAAAAGGTCTGGAACGGCAAGGAAGATAACGCCGTGATGAACGAGATCCTCGCTCGCGGACTAAAAAGCGTGGACGAGATATACGCCGCGCTAGAGGCCGAGTATCAGGCGGTAAAATAAATTTTGACGGTTTTGCGGGCTAAATTTGCGCTTAGGTCGTTAAATTTAGCCAAAATTTTTGCGATTTAGTTTGTTTTTTGGCACCTTAAGTCAAGGACGGTTAAGTTTGAGCGCGGTTTAGCCGTGCTAGCTAAAATGCCGCCGTTTAGTCGGCAAAATTTACGCAGCTAGCAAACTCTCGCGCCGATAGCCCAAACGAGTAAAAAGCGGGTCAAATTTGATAAATTTAGCTAAATTTGCGACCGAATTTAAATCGGTCAAATTTAGCCGCGAAGTCTATGCACGCGTTAAATTTGTACGTCATTAAAAGCATTTGCCGCGCCGCTTTGCGCAAAGCAAAAAATGCGCGTCAAATTTAAAAGCCGTCGCGCCCAAACGCCCTTTTGCCGCATGACGGCTATAATTTTAAACAAATGGAGATTAGTTGTTCGCTGATATTTTACGCCTTTCGCTAAAGGACCTTTTTACGCCCAAATTTATCGCGCTTTCTATCCTGCCTCTCGTTTTTTCCGCGCTTATTATAGCGGCTATTGCGATGTTTGGCGGCCGCGAACTATACGAGGCGCTAAACGCCGCCGTATCGGGAGAGGCAGGCGCTCTGGCCGAGTATCCGATGGCAGCTAAAATCCTTAGCCTAGGCATCGCAAAGTGGCTCATCGGCGCGATATTTTACGCGGTCGGCGCCTATCTGGTCGTCATGCTCTCGGTTTTTTGCGCGCTAGCGGTCGCGGGCTTTCTAACCCCTACGATCGCACGCGAGATAAACCGCAGGCACTACCGCGTGGACGAGGCACAGCTGGCAAACGTTAGTCTAGCGCGCCAAACGGCTCTTATGGGCAAAATTTTGCTCAAATTTATCCTGATCGCGCTTATTTGCTTGCCGATTTTAGCCGTGCCCGCGCTAAATTTCCTCGCCCTGCACCCGGCGTTTTTTTACCTTTATTATTCGCTGCTTTTCATCGACGTCGCGCCAAACGCCCTCTCGCGGCACAAATTCGAGCTTTATTTGCTGGACTACGGCGGATATAAATTTAAAGCCGTCGCGCTATGCTTTTACCTGCTATGTTTGGTGCCTATTTTCGGGCTTTTCTTGCAGGTTTTTTTCGTTATTTATTTTTCGCATTTTTTCTTTTTACGCGAGACTTCGCGCTTGACGTAAATCATTTCAAATCAGCGAAAAACTAAATAAAATAAGCCGAAATTTTAAAAAAGGAAAACAAATGAGAACTGAAAATATCGTAGTTTGCAACGTCTGCGGACAAAAAAGCACGGAAAACGAAAACGCCGTATTTATCCGCGCCCACAAAAACGGCGAAGAGGTCGATATCTGCACGGCGTGCATACCTAGCGTCATCCACGGCTCGGGCCTAGTCGTTCGCAGTAACGACGAAATCAAAGAGGATATGTAACCGATTTTAGCCCGCTTTGGGCTAAAATAGATTTTTTACTATTTTAACCCGCCCAAATTTACTCCAGCATTTTTAAATTTACCGCTTTAAATAGATTAAAAACAAGCCTACAAATCTAATCCATATTTGCAGTAAACTCAAATTTAGCTAAAAATAAATTTAACGAAACCGACCGCAAATTTGCCGATAAATTTAAAATTTAACTAAAGCTCGTCCAAATACGCAAAATCCCGCCGCCATAAATTTCAAGCTCCTAAATTTAACACAACCGTATCCGAGCCGATCAAAATTAACGCTAAAGCGCAAAATAATGTCACGATAAAATTACCAAAAAGTTACGTTTGATAAATTTAGTTTCGATACGTAACACTTATCGCCTAAAATAAAAATATAAAAATAAATTTAAATAAAAATTTTTTCTAGGAGAGTTAATATTCAACTACGAAAATTTGACGAATAGGAGCTAAGATGAGCGAGTACATCGAAAAAACGATGGAGTGGATAAAAAGAACCAATCCGGGCCAAGGCGTGTTCGTACAGGCTGCGACCGAGGTGCTAAACAGCCTTGAGCCGCTTATAAAAAAAGAGAGTAAGTACCAAAAACACGCGATCCTAGAGCGTATCGTGATACCCGAGCGCACGGTGATATTTCGCGTCACCTACACGGATGACGACGGCAGACCGCAAGTAAATAATGGCTACCGCGTGCAGTTTAACTCAGCCGTGGGCCCCTATAAAGGCGGCATCAGACTCCATCCTAGCGTGGATCTTGGCGTGCTAAAATTTTTAGGGTTTGAGCAAATTTTCAAAAACTCGCTCACGGGCGTAAATATCGGCGGCGCAAAGGGCGGCAGCACCTTTGATCCAAAAGGCAAGAGCGAGGGCGAGATAATGCGCTTTTGCCAAGCATTTATGAGCGAGCTATACCGCCACATCGGCAACACCGTGGACGTACCCGCAGGCGACATCGGCGTGGGCGCGCGCGAGATCGGCTATATGTTTGGGCAGTATAAAAAACTCACGGGTAGATTTGACGGTATACTAACGGGCAAGGGGCTAAACTGGGGCGGCAGCCTAGCTCGCACGGAGGCGACGGGATACGGATTAGTCTATTTTACGCAAAATATGCTCAAAAGAGCGGGCCTTGGGCTAGAGGGCAAAAAATGCAGCATAAGCGGTAGCGGAAACGTCGCCATATACACGGTAGAAAAGCTCTATCAAGTAGGCGCGCTGCCTATCACGGTTTCTGATTCAAACGGATACGTTTATGACGCAGAGGGTATCGATTTGGCCCTGCTTAAAGAGCTAAAAGAAGCAAGACGCGCGCGCCTTAGCGAATACGTCAAATTTAGACCGAACGCAAAATACGTAAGCGTGAGCGAGTACAAAGAGGGCAGAAACGGCGTCTGGGACGTGCCGTGCGATGGAGCGTTTCCGTGCGCGACGCAAAACGAACTGCACCTAGCCGACATAAAGACGCTCTACGCTAACGGCTGTCGCTTCGTGGCTGAGGGGGCAAACATGCCAAGCACGCTTGATGCGATAAATTTTATGCTAGCGCAAAAGGATTTTTACTTCGCTCCGGCAAAGGCGGCAAACGCGGGCGGCGTGGGCACGTCAGGCCTTGAGATGATGCAAAACGCCGGCATGACCGCGTGGAGCTTTGAAAAGGTCGATCATAGACTGCACGGCATCATGAATCATATCTTTGAGCTTAGCTACGAAACTAGCAAGGAGTTTGGCGACGAGGGAAATCTGGTGCTTGGCTCAAATATCGCAGGCTTTAGAAAAGTAGCCGACGCGATGATAGATCAGGGATACGTGTAAATTTTGCCCTAAATTTTGGAGGGATTTTGCTTCGCTTTAGCAAGACTGCTTTAACGAAGCAAATTTTAATCATTTCCGGCGCACAATGCGGGAGAAAAATAAAAGCCGCCCAAATTTGCGAACCTTAAATTTAACGCCGAATTTACTAAAGGCGCAAACCCGCAGCCGTCAAGTTTACAAAGCCGCGCCGACTAAAACGCGCCAAGGCTCGGTTAAATTTATAAGCCTCAAATTTGAGCTAAATTTGAGAGCAAATTTTACCAAACGACGAGCCGAGCCGAAGCCGTCAAATTTGCAAGGCGGATACGCGCCTCGCGCCTGCGACAAATTTACCCGCCCCGCCGCGTGCGCTCTCGCTTGCGCCTTTTTGGTTTCGCGTAGCGCAAATTTACGCCGCTTCTCGCGCGCCGCAGTCACAGCGGATACGTCAGGCAGCACTTTCTAGTTACTTGCTCGATATACTCTACGCTCAAATTTAACCCGTAAAGCTTGCTTAGATGCTCGCTTTCTATGATTTCATCCACCGTGCCGAAAGCCACCTCGCCCCCACCCTTAACCAGCGCCACATAGCCGCCTAGAAGCACGGCAAAATCGGGATTGTGAGTCGTTAGTACGATGGTATAGCCTTGCTCTTTTAGCTGCTTAACTGTGCGCAGGAATTTATACTGATTGCCAAAGTCCAGCGCCGAGGTCGGCTCGTCAAACACGATAATCTCGGGCTTTGCGGCCATCGCGCGTGCGATCGAGCACATCTGCTTTTGCCCGCCGCTCATCTGAGTGATAAATTTATCCTCGAGGTGCGTGATTTCAAGCTTTGCGGTAAATTCCTTCGCGATCGCCGTGTCCTCTTCGCTAGGCCGCGCAAAGATACCAAGATGCGCCGCTCGCCCCATCATGATAAACTCAAGGCCCGTGTAGTCGTACTCGCAGATCTCGCTCTGAGCGACGTAGGCCATGATTTTGGCGCGCTCTTTGTTGCTAAGCTCCGCGCTATTTTTACCGCCCAGCCAAACTTCGCCCGAGTGCGGCGTCTGCGTGCCGCTGATTAGGCTTAGCATGGTAGATTTGCCCGCGCCGTTTCGCCCTAGTATCGTTAGGATTTCGCCTTTACCGACGCGTAAATTTACGTTTTCTAGCCTACCGGCGCCGTTTGGATAGGCGAAATTTAGATTTTTTACTTCTAACATCACGCGACCTTTTTGTTTCGCCAGAGTACCCAGACGAAAAATATCGTGCCGATAAAGCCCGTAAGTACGCCCAGAGGCACCTCGCTCACGCTGATCGTGCGCGCTAGAGTGTCGACGAATAGCAAAAATATCGCGCCCATAAATATACTCGCAGGCAGGCTGCGGACGTTATTTGCGCCAACCAGCATACGCGCCAGGTGCGGCATCAGCAGCCCCACCCACGCCACGATACCGCTCACGCAGACGCTGCATGCCGTTAGTAGCGTCGCGCAGACGATGATGACGCCGCGTTCTAGCGTCACGTTTACGCCCAGCCTCGCCGCGCTCTCGTCACCTAGTGAGAGTAGGTTTATCCTCCAGCTCATAGCCACCAAAAGCACCGCGCAGGCTATCATCACGAGCGCGATAAATTTAAGATTATCCGCGTCGATCTTGGCTAGGCTACCTAGCTGCCAGTAAACGATGTCGGGTAGCTTGGTCTCTGGGTCGGCGACGTATTTTAAAAAGCCGATCACCGAGGCCATCAGACCGCTAACGATGATACCTGAGAGCACCAGCATCAGCGTGCTAGAGCGCCCCATCAGACGCGGTATGGATAGCGTCATACCTACGGCCGCTAGCCCGCAGACGAAGGCTAACGCCTGCACCCAAAAAAGCGATAAATCAAACATGATCGCAAGAGCAGCTCCTACGCAAGCTCCCGCCGAAACGCCCAGCAGATCGGGGCTAACTAGCTGGTTGCGAAAGACGCCCTGATACGCCGCTCCGCTGATGCTAAGCGCGGCTCCTACTAAGATAGCCGCGATGATGCGCGGTATGCGGATGTTTTCGACGACGTTTTGGATATTTGCCGCGGCGTCCGTCGGCACCCCAAAAAAGCTGCCGATCACGCTAAGCACGTCAGAGGGAGCCACGTAAAACCTGCCGACGCCAAGCGCTACTACGCCGCAAACTACGGTCAGCACGGCTAGCAAAATCAGCGTAAATTTAAAACTAATATTTTTCATCTTTCTCCTAAAATAAAATCTCCGTCAGCAGTAGCACCGCGCAAAGATATCAGCGTAAAGACACACTTCGTCCACAACTAAAACAAACCCGACATGAGCGCCAAATTTGAGCTACTCGGGTCAAATTTACCCGCCGTTTTGCCAAATTTAAACCCAGCGCACTGCTTCGTAAAATTTGAGTGCGAGCTTCAGTCGCGTCAAATTTCGGCTACTTTACGACGCGATCTATCCACTTAAAAAGCTCGTCCAGATCGTAGTCGCCGCCGTGACCTTGCCCCCAAGGAGCAGCGAAATCAACCGTCTTGCCCGCATTTTGTAGCCCCAGCGCCAAAATAAGCGGCACCGCTAGAGCCGTGTCGGAGTCGGCCGCGCCGTGCCTGATGCGGTAAAATTTAGCCGCGCTTTTATTGCCCAGATAGCTCATCGCGTTTACCATTTTTATGATTTTGGTATCCGCACTCTCGCCCGTGCCGCGTTTTGCGCCAAATTCGGTAAAGTGCTTCGCCGCCGCGTCCGCATCGCCGAAAAAGTCGTTTTCGGGATTTTGTAGCTCTAACCCGTCAAATGCGGGCGTAGCTTTAGCGCGCGGCATAGATAGAACAAAGTCTTCAAATTTAAAATCATATCCAAGCGTGCAGCCCTGCGTTTCAAGCGTGAAAAACTCGGGCTTTAGCAGGCTTTTCTCCCGACTTTTCGCAGCCGCGAAAGAGTCTGCGAGCGTCTTTTTGACGTACTCTTTAAAGCTTCCCTCGCCGCTAGGCTCAAGCGTGAGCGCGCGGCCTTTGGCGTCTTTTAAATTTAGCGAATTTACGTAGGGGGGGAAGGCCGATTTTAGCGCGGCGGAGAGCTCTTTTTGCTCTGCGGTTAGCTCGCCTGAGACGGTTTTTGGCTTACCGCTTCGCTCGTTAAATCCCGCCGCATCAAACGCGCTAAAGTCCATTTTCTCGTATTTCGTCTGCGCGCCAAACATCCACTCGTAGGCCGCGTCGGCGTTTTCTAGGTTCGTAACCGGGCAGTAGGCGGAGACGGCGTAGATCTCGTCGCTAGCCTCTGCGGCTCCGAGTGCGGCCAGATACGGCTCAAACTCACTCGCGTCCGCCGAGACGCCGAGCAGTGCCGACATTGCCCCGCCAGCGCTCGTGCCGTTTGATATTATCTTGTTTGCGTCGCCCGCCATCGCCGCGTCGTTAAATTTTAGATACCGCACAGCGGCCTTTAGATCGACGATGGCGGCGGGCGCTTTGCCGCTAAATTTGCCGTTTGCGTCCTTTGAGCTCCTGCCTCTAGCTCCAGGCGCTGCGACGACGTAGCCGCGCTCAAGTGCTGCTAGTACCGCGTTTGAATTGCCGTTTTTATCAAGCGCCGGCGTAAAAGGCTTGCCCGGCATATATCCGCCGATGGAATTTGGCAAAAAGATCGGAGCGCTTGCTGCGTCAAATTTACCCGTCGCATTTTTACTGTTTTTGTCTTTGCCGTCCTCAAAATACTGCGCCGGGACGTAAAAATTTAGCCTCTGAGACCGGCTATCCACGGGGTTTGCTACGTAAACTATCCCCTCGTAGGCTCTAAATTTGACCTCTTTTTCACCCGCTTTTATAGAGCGCGTTTCAAATTTGTTTGGGTCAAATTTTAGATCGGCTGCCTGCGCGCTAATCGCCGCGCAAAGGCAAGCTGCCGCGCTCAATGCAAGCGCCCTTTTTTTCATCTTTGCTTCCTTTTGATTTTGCGGGATTTACCCGCAAACGAGCTCAAATTTGACTATTTGCTACCGTCCGGGTTTAGCCCTTTTAGGATGTAGTCAAACTCCGCGTCGCTAAGGTCGTAGTTCATAAATTTCTTATAAAATGCCTTAGTTTGGGCTTTTACGTCTACGTCTTTAAAGAGCTCCGGCTGAACGATAGTAGCCGCCCACAAAATTTGTAGAGCCGACTCCGCGCCGTATCTATCCCAGCTAAACACGCCTTTTGGGTTGCCGTAGACTTTTTTGTTTTTGACCGCTTTTAACCCTGCAAATACGGGATCGGCGTAAATTTTCTCAACCGCTTTTTGATTGTCCGCGCCGCCAACGATGATGATATCAGGGTCTGCCGCCACGATCTCTTCAGCCGTGATTTCTATCATGCTGCCCTCTTTTTGCACCGCGTTTTTACCGCCTGCGTATCTCACCCATGTATCGATGATAGTTTTAGTGCCGTCGATTTTTAGCAGGTTTGCACCGCCTACGATGTGTAGAACTTTAGGGCGCGCAGCGTCGTCTAGTTTGCTCGTGCGCTCGGTGACTAGCGCGATGTTGGCATCTAGATTTTCGTTTAGTTCTTTTGCCTTGCTAGCTGCGTCGCCGCCGATGATCTCGGCCGTTAGCAGCACGCTTTTTTTCATATCGTCGTAGTCGCGAAATATCAAATTCGCCGCGCTAAAGCCGTTTTTAGTAAGGTTTTCTTGGAAATTTTTGTTTGACACGACGACTACGTCGGGCGCTAGTTTAACTAGCTCCTCGATCTGGATGTCGTTGCCGTTTAGCGCAGCCGGCACCTCTGCGATGCGAGGGTAAATTTTAGCAAACCACTTGTTTTTCTTGATCTGATCGGTCGTAGTTACGATCTTATCCGCGCCGCCTAGCACCAAGATCACTTGGTTGTTTGCGTGCCAGAGCGCGGCTATCTTTTGCGTTTGGGCGGGGATTTTGACCTCGTTGCCCGTCATATCGGTGATGGTTTTGACCTCGGCTCCTAGCGCGACGATAGCGCTTAAAAGCAGAGTCGTGAGAAATTTTTTCATCTTTTGCTCCTTGTGAAGTATAAATTTATAATATCGCAAAAATGCATATTAAAATTTGTGGAATATTACAGAAAAGCATATTAAAACAAGATATATTTTTAAAATTTAATCAAGAAGCGAATTTAAAAGATAAATTTAAAAAGCCCCGCCCGCGGTTTAGCAAGCGGGGCTAAAAATCACTCGTGGTGATAGTCGTCGTAGATGACCTTGTTGGTTTGGAATTTGATGCGTTTTAGCTCGCGAATACGCAAAAATTCATCCTCCTCGATCCTTTGGATCTGGATGGCGGCCTTAAAGGTCGGGGTCTTACTGATGAAGTCCCAGCCGTTGCTCGTTAGCTCGTTGCAGCAGCTCTCCCAGTAGTGATAGGTCATCTGGATGACGCCGTCCGGGACGATGTCCGTGACGTCTGCTTTGATAACGATATAACCGTATCTACTCCACGCTTTGATGAAGTCTCCTTGCTTGATGCCGTAACGCTCGGCTAGCGCAGGGTTCATCTCCGCGATAGGTCCGATGCTGTCGCCGCCCTCTTCGATAGCTTTTGAGCGCCTAGTCATGACGCCACCGGCGTATTGATAGACTTTACGCGTAGTTAGCAGCTGTATCGGATACTCGGCATCGGTCGGCTCGTCCACGCAACCCGCCATCACTTCGTATTCAGGCGGTAAATTTACGCGTTTAGCAAACTCGGCTTTAGCAGGCTCGATATCAGCGACCGTCTTTACGTGCAAGCAAGGGATAAATTTACCTTTGCCGTCCGGCGTAAAGAATTTTTTATCTAGATATAGGCTTTGTCCGCCCATGCTGTTTTCGTCTGGGCACGGCCAGTGTAGTCCGTGGTGCTTTTTGATGCGGTAGTAGCTCATGCCGCCGTATCTTCTAGGGTCGCACTTACGCACCTCTTCCCAAATTTCTTCAGGCGAGTTAAAGTTAAATCCCTCTGTCGCTCCGAGCCTTCGCGCTATCTCGCAGATGATCCACCAGTCTTGTCTAGCGTCTCCAGGAGGCGTGATGACGTGCTCGTTGTGCTGCACGCGGCGCTCGGCGTTGGCGTAGAGGCCTTCTTTTTCGCTACTTGCCACGCCGGGCAGCACGACGTCGGCTTTACGCGACGTTTCGGTTAGGAAGATATCCTGAACCACGTACATATCGACCTTTGAGATCGCTTTTAGGAAGTGGTTGGTATTTGGGTCGGTTACGACCGGGTTTTCGCCCATCGTCCAGAAAAAGTGCACTCTGCCGTCAAGGATGGCGTTTGGTACTTCGGTTTTATGGATGCCGATTTTACCGTTTAAGGAGCCTGGCTCTAGATGCCAAACCTGCTCGAACCACTCGCGCTGTTTAGGATCGGTTACCGAGCCCAAATTCGGGAAGATATTCGGCAACACGCCCATATCGCAGCAGCCTTGGACGTTTTCTTGACCGCGTATCGGTAGGTCGCCGCTTCCTAGCTCGCAGATATTTCCGGTTAAAAGGAATAAATTTGATATATCGCAAACCGCGCCCACGCCGTGGTTAAAGTGCGTTACGCCCATACCGTGCGTGATGACGGCCGGACGGATAGTCGCGTACATACGGGCCGCTTTTCTCACGTCCTCGGGATTTAGGTTGGTGTATCTAGCGATAGCTTCAGGCGAATAGTCCTTAACCGCTTCGCGTACGTATTCTACGCCCTTGGTGCATTCGTTTACGAAGTCCCAGTTAACTAAATTTTCCTCGAAAATAACGTAAATTAGCGAGTTTATAACCGCAATGTTATGCTCGGGCGCTAGCTGCAAATGCACGTCCGCTCGGCTGGCAAATTCCGTTTTTATCGGGTCTACCACGATGAGCTTAGCGCCGCGGTTTAGAGCACGCTGTATGTGCATCGCCGCGATCGGGTGGCCGTTTTCGGGGTTTGAGCCGATCATCAAGATACAATTACTATAAGGTCCGATCTCAGTGAAGCTGTTTGTCGCCGCTCCGTTACCGATTGTTTTGGCAAGACCTGCCACAGTCGGAGCGTGTCAAATTCTAGCGCAGTGGTCGACGTTGTTCGTACCGATTACGGCGCGCATTACCTTTTGCGCGACGTAGTTGTCCTCTAACGTACAGCGAGCCGAGTAGTTGCCTACTAGCGCGTCCGGACCGTATTTTTCCTTTACTTCTTTCATCTTTGAGACGACTAGATCGAGCGCTTCGTCCCAGCTAGCCTCTTCAAAATCTCCGTCCTTGCTAAATACGCCGTCTTTTTTGCGAATTAGCGGTTTTGTTAGTCTGTCGGGCGCCCCCACGTAGTCCCAGCCGTAAAAGCCCTTTAAGCACAGATTGCCCTGATTTACGGGGTTATCCTGCACTCCTAGCGCGCTTCTTATCACGTTGTTTTCGACGTGAAGCTCGACCTGACAGCCCGTGCCGCAGTACGGGCATATGACTTTACCGGTCTTTGCCATTTTTTCTCCTTTTCCGATGTGCAAAATTTGCACATTTATTAGATATGAAATATTCGCATATTTGTCCTTAAAAGATAATAAATTCTCTTAATATCGTAAATCAGTTTCTAAATTTAAGGTTTAATTTATATTGTGCATCTGTAAATAAAGCCGAAATAGCTATAAAATCGCAATTTCTAGCGTATCATTTTAGTTACTTATAAAGGCGTATTGAGAGATTTTATTAAGATTGGAATTAGTTATTGTATTAATGTAACTTAAAATTCTACTTCCATGCTTAATCAAATTTGATCCTTCCGTGAGGCTTAAGGAGAGTAAAAACGGTTAAATTTGCAAGATTAAATTTGAGTCGTTTCTGATAGCGCGAGCGTTTTGGTGTTAAATTTATTTTGAATTATTTTGGAGTGCGGTAAATTTAACGCGGGTTTCGGTCGGTCAAATTTGACTGCCGACTCGGCAAAACAAAATTTGATTTCGCGAGCAAGCCGCGTAAATTTCGTCAAATTTGACTCGTTTGCCAGCCGTCAGTCCGCAAAACAGAGTCAAATTTGACGCGTTAAAGAGCCTGGCGAGATAGTTCACTCCAAGCCCTTAAGCCGAGCAGGTCAAAACCCGTGAAACTTTTTTAACTCCGGATCGATCGGTTTTTTCACGCCGTCCTTGGTCACGCTCACGTAGGTCGCGATCGCGGATGTCACGTGTATGCACTCGCGAAAACCAGCTGCATTTAGCCGCAGCGCCGTGACTTCGATCTTGGTTTTGATCGAGGTGTTGCCCACTTCCGTTATCTTGGCGTAGCAGCTCACGACGTCGCCGACGAAAACGGGCTGTTTAAATATAATCTCTTGCATCGAGATCGTCACGACGCGCTCGGGAGCCACTTCTCGTGCGGCCTGAGCGCCGGCAAGGTCGATCTGGCTTAGTATCCAGCCGCCAAAAATATTGCCAGCGGAGTTCGTGTCTTTTGGCAAGGCGACTTGCTTCATGCGCGGCTCGCCCATGCCTTCTAATGTTTTTTCCATTTTTATCCTTTCTATTTTTATTTAATTTTGCAAATTTAGCGACAATCCGCCGCGTTTAGCTTATCTTGCGTCAATGCGGGGTTTAAATTTGACTCGCAAAACCCGCGTCTTTACAGTGCAAATTTAGCGCCCAAAAGGTGCAGCTCTAGCCCGCCAAAGACAAATTTATAATCAAGCTCGCCGCAAGCCAAGGTTAAATTTGACGCTAAAGGCGCGCCCTATTTTTCTCCCGCTTGCCATTTTTCCCATTCGCCGCTCTCGTCAAGCTCGTTTCCTATAGCCTTGTAGCGGGCATAGTAGTGCTCTACAAAGGCCCTTGCCTGCGCGTGTTTAGGCAGGTAGCTTTTGCCCTCTTTGTCACAAAATCTCGCCAAAAACTCGCCCGCAGGAGTGCGCCTTGCGTAGTGAAGCGCCAAATTTTTGTAGTTTGCGAGGCAGATTTCTTTAAATTTAGCGTAGTGCTCGCGGTCAAATTTGACGACCAAAGCGCCGTCCTCAAAGCTAAGCGCGCCCGAGTCAAACAGCAAGCTAAGGTGAATAAGCCCCTCGCAGTAGTACGCGCGCACCTCATCGACCTCGCGCCACGCGATAAGTCCGACCGCGCGGGCGATCAGCTCGTGAAATACGCTCATCTCGTAGCTCGCGTCGCCGCCGATAAAGAAATTTACGAGCCCGCCCGTAGTCGCCTTGTACTCCTCGATAAATTTAAACTCGCCGTCCGCGTTCATCGCCTTTTCCGTGTCGGTGCCGACGAAAAGTATGTGCCCAAACTCGTGGCCGATCGTGGATATTTCATAGGTTTTCTTCCAAATTTGCGGCTTTTTAAACAAAATTTCGCGCCCGTAGTCCAAAAACTCGCGCGAAAAAATCTCCCCGCTAAGCTTCATAAACGGCCTTGCCTTGGCGCTCTCGTAAACGTGCTCGACGAAAGCAAATATCTTTTTGCCCCGCTCCTTGCTCACGGTCTCGTCGTTTGGCACGACCTGCGCGGAGAAAAGCCCGTTTAGCTCGGCGCCGTAGTAGATCATCGGCACACTGATGTACGTCTGCGTGCGCGCGACGTTTTGCGTGACTTGACGTTCTAGCGCAGTGTCCTCTATCCCGCACTCGCGACAAATTTGCTCGTAGGCGCGGATGACGCTGGCTTTAAATTTCTCCTCGTCAAAGTCGCTCGCACCCGCTAGCCTCACGTCCCACTCGAGCGCGACGGCGTGCGTGTAGACGTCCTCGTAGTACTCGAGCGGATGGCCGGGCTGTAGCGGGCCCTTTACCTCCATCCACGCGCGCTCGGCATCCTGCCACGCGGGGATCGCGCGGTCGTTTTCCCGCTCGCAAAACGCCGCTTTTAGCTTTTCAAAATACTTCACGTAAGCTTTTTGCTCGTCGTTTAGGGCTAGCGTTTTTAGATTTTTGATTAGCTCCTCCAGCGCGTCCACCACGCGTTTTACTTCTTTTTCAAAAGCAGCGGCATACGGCGCGAAGGCGTATTTTTCGCCGTTTTTCATAACCGCGCCGTAGCTTCGCTCGCCCTTTTCGTCGCCGTCTTTTTGATAGAGGCCGTTTTCGCCTATAAATTTGATCGCTTCGGCCATGCTTGCAAATTTAGCTTCAAATTCTTTATTCGTCGTTTGCAAAATTTGCCTGTCCCACGCGCTTTGCCACGCGTTCATCGCTAGTCCCGCGCCGTGCATGCCGCTAAGTAGCGCCGAGTAAAACTCATCTATTATTTTCTCCTCTTTTACCCGCGCCAAAAGCTTTTCAAAGCGCGCCTCGTAAAACTCGCGCACGAGTTCAAAAGCTTCGTCTTTTATGCGCCCTATCGCGGCCTCCTCGCGCCCCTGCTTTTTTAGCTCGTTTTCTAGCGGCTCCGTTTTTAGATCGACTATACGGCGCAAAACCGCGACCTTTTCACTCTTCTCACCCTTAAAGCCCGCGATTTTTAGCATCTTTAGCACGACCTCGTTTGGGTTATCTAGCTGCCTATACATCGCGTTTAGCTCGTCTTTGCCTGCGGCTACTAGCTCGTTTAATCTTTTAAAATCGTTCACGTTTATCCTTTTAAAAATTTGGCCTATTTTAGCTTAAATTTGATGCATATCGCGTTAAAAATGAGTGAGCGGGAGTTAAATTTGACGGTGCGGACGGCGAAATTTGCGCCGTAAGGAGTGCGGTTTATAAAACCTAAATTTGCATTATCTAAAAACAAAGCGCGGACTCAAATTTGAGGTTAATTTTAAGCCCGCGCGAGTAAATTCGGCTAAATTTAGCGCTTTAGCGAACAGCGGTTTAAAAAGTAGCAAGCGGGGCAAAATCCCGTGACGCCCACGATAAAGGGCACGAGTCCAATCAGTCCCCACCAGCTGCCAAACGCAGCTCCGGCGATCATTATCGCTAGTCCGATCAGCGCTCTTATTATCCTAGTTTTTTTACTTAGCATTGCGTATTCCTTTCTTTGTTTTTACATTTTTTACACGTATTTATACCAAAAAACTTATAAAGAGGACAATAACCGTAAACAGCCGTCAGTAGCGGCACGAGACCGACCAGCCATAGCCAGCACTCGCAGACGAACCCAAATGCGTATATCCAAACCGCAGTGATTACTAGGCGGATAGTTTTATCTAAAATCCCGACGTTTTGCATTTTCTCTCCTTTATGCTAGGCCTCTTATCATGCCTTGCATGACCATCGGCTTCATCATATATAGCTTCATCGCCCAGTTTAGGTAGCTCTCGCGAGTCGCGCCCATGCACGCTATCGTAGGCTCGGGCTTGCCTGTCCAGTTAAACTCCACCATCACCGCTTTGCTAAATTTCGTTAGCAGCGGGCAGGCAGTGTAGCCGCCGTATCTAGCACTCGGTTCGCGTCCTTTTATAACGTCGGCTAAATTTTGCGCCAGCACGGGATACATCTTGCGTATACTAGCTCCGGTTTTACCGGCGGGAAATCCGCAAACGTCGCCGATAGCAAATATATTTTTAAATTTCGAGTGTTGCAGCGTTTCGCGCGTGAGGCTAATC
Source organism: Campylobacter massiliensis (assembly GCF_014253065.1). Lineage (NCBI taxonomy): Bacteria > Pseudomonadati > Campylobacterota > Epsilonproteobacteria > Campylobacterales > Campylobacteraceae > Campylobacter > Campylobacter massiliensis. Next base: position 121,285 of record NZ_JACLZK010000001.1, on the reverse strand, counting down.
CAGTTGCCTGCCGCATCGCCCTTTTCTACGCTTAGCCCTGCATCGGCGTAGATTTTAGAAGCCTTCATGCGAGGCACTAGATGTAGGTAGTCGAATTTTACTTCGACTAGCTCTTTAGCGAGTTTATTTTCGCCGTTTTCGCGGTACGGCATAGCGTGCTCAAATACCGCTATATTGGCACTTTTATCCACCTCAACCAGCTGATGGGAAGTAAAATACTTCACGTCTCGCTCCTCCAGCATCCCTTCTATCATTTTAGCATAAACAGGAGCGGAAAATATCGTCCGCGCACCCGAGTATATCGAGATATCAAGCTTATCTCTGTTGCCTAAATTTCGCGCCATATCTTCGGTTAGCAGCGTTACTTTTTTATTTGCGCCCGAACACTTCATCGGTGTTTTGTTGTCGCTAAAGACTATCTTGCCGCCTTCTTTGCCGACTTTTTTCATTATGCCGGACATAGCAACGGCGCCTGGGATCGTATAGATAGAAGTCACGTTGTCGCTACCGATATCATCGGCGCTAAGCCCTTTTACGCTCTCAAACTCATACTCTGCTCCGCTAGCTATCACGAGGTAGTCGTAGCTTAAATTTGACCCGTCCTCTAGCTTGACGGAATTTGCCGCCGGATCGATGGATACGGCATTTTGCTTTATCCATTTTACGCCGTCTGGGATCAAATTTGATTTTTCGTAGGTTATGTCTTCGGGCAGATAGTGACCGGCTGCGATGAGTGTAAAGCCGGGCTGATAGTAGAAGTACTCGTCCTTATCAAGGACAGTTAGTTCGGCGTTTGGCATATCTCGTCGTAGTTTCGCCGCCAGGCTGATGCCGCCTAGACCGCCGCCGATTATTAGGATATTTGCGCGGATGTCCGCATTTTCTCCCGCATTTAGCTTGCTAGCGCCTGCGACTCCCGCCGCCGCTAGCCCCGCCGCGCCTAAAATTTTCAAGACGCCTCTTCTGTCGATGCTTTGCATAAAAGCTCCTTTTAGAAGTTATTGTCAAATCATAGCGCATTTTAAAATTTAAATATGTAACAAAGTCACCTTAACGTCACGACTCCGCGCTTTAGCTCGACGAGCCCCTTTTTCTGCATCTCTTTTAGCGCTCTTGATACCGCTTCTCGCGCACTGGCGATGTCGTTTGCGATCTGTTCGTGCGTGATCTTTAGCCCGTCTTTCGCGCCGTTTTGCTCGAGGAAATTTATTATTCTCCGAGCTAGAGGTAAAAACAGCGTCTGATCCATAGCGGTTATCGCCGAGCTAAAACGCGTCGCCATGAGCTCTAGCGCGTGATTTGCCACCTGCGGATATTTTTCGCGTAGCCTCTTAAAGATCTCTCTTGGTATCAAAATCATCCGCACGTCATCTTCGATTTGTAAATTTATCTCCGCTTGTAGCGCTCCTAGCGAACAAAAGCCGCACAGCATGCAGCTATCGCCGCCTTGCAGATTAAAGACGGTGATCTCTTTAAAATTACTCGTGCTAACCAGCCCGCGCGCACGCCCACTTATGATGATCGCGTAACCAAGGCAGCCGTCTTTTGGGTATATCCTCTCGCCTTTTTTAAAGCTTCTTAACGTCGCGCTTTTTAGCACCGCCTCTTCATCCTGCGCACTAAGCGTAAATTTAGAGGTAAACCGCTGCTTTAGCGTATCTTTTAGCTCGTCTCCAGGCATATGCACTCCTTGATTAAATTCGGTTTTGTTTAATTATATTTTCTTTTACGTAAAAGCGCGGTGATAAAATTTAGCTACAAAATATTTTAAGCATTGATTTATTTCGTGACTAACTCACCGAAATTGCGCTAAAATTCGGCTAAAATTTAGAAAAAACGAGGAAAAATATGAAAACGCAGGACGAAAAATCAAGCTGGCTACAGCACTTTCCGATTATGTTTTACACCGTAGTTATGGGGCTTGGCGGGCTGGCTCTCGCATACGAGCGGCTAAATTTGATCTTTGATATCTCGGGTGCGGTTTTTGAGATTTTACGCGCCGCGGCGAGCCTAGCATACGCGCTCATCTGCGCTTGTTATGCGGCAAAGCTGATCAGATATCCGCAAGCTTGCAAGGCGGAGTTTTTCCACCCGGTGCGGGTAAATTTTTTCGCCGCATTTTCGATCGGCACGCTATTAGTCGCCTCGCTCTGGCGGGACTTTGCGCCCGTTTACGACGCGCTTTTTTGCGCAGGCACGGTGTTTCAGACCTTTATCACGCTGCACGTCGTCTCATTTTGGATCAAAAATAACGTCCAGATCGCGCACTCAAACCCCGCGTGGTTTATCCCGATCGTGGGCAACCTCTTCGTCCCGCTAGCAGCGCCCGCCGCGAGCGAGCTTGCATGGTATTATTTTGCGATCGGGATATTTTTTTGGCCCGTGCTTTTTGCGGTTTTGTTTTACCGCATCATCTTTCACGATCAGATGCCGCAGAAATTTATCCCGACGCTTTTTATCGTGATCGCGCCGCCCGCGATGGCGTTTTTGGACTACGTCAAGCTCACCGGAGGATTTGACGCGACGGCGAAGATCATGCTCTACGTCACGCTATTTTTCGCGCTTCTTATCCTTTTTATGTTTAAAAGCTTTTTGCGGCTTAAATTTTTCCTCTCGTGGTGGGCGTTTACCTTCCCGACGGCTGCGGCTAGCATAGCGTTTTTACGAGCGTTCGAGTTTAACGGGATCAAATTTTTCTTATTTGCCGGAGCGGCAGGTTTTGCTATCTTATGCGTTTTTATAGGTATCGTGGGCTTTTATACGGTAAAAGCGATGCGGCGCGGCGAAATCTGCGTGCCTGAGTGATAGTTTTGTGAAATTTAAAAATCCGCGCTCAAATTTGACTTTTAAACGCGGATTTTGGGAGCGTAAATAAGCCGAAGCCGCTTAAATTTACTTTATCGCTCCCATCATTTTTAGCATATTTTCAAGCTCTTTTACCTCGGCTATGCCTTGATTGCACGTAGATTCTTGCTCCTCTTTGCTCATCTTTTTTATGCTCGCGTAGTCGGCCTCAAACTCTTTTTTCGTTGCAGCAGCGTCAAAGTCCTTTTTACCCTGAGCCTCGGCTTGTTTTGCCATCGAATCGATGAAATCGTAAGAAACCTTTTTGTACTCCTCGCAAGCAGCGGGCATATCAGCAGCCGCAAGCTGTCCGGCAAAAGCGCAAAGCGCAACGAAAAGCAGTGATTTTTTCATATTTATCCTTTTTAAAAAATGCGGCGTATGATAGCGAAATTTGGATAAATTAGCCATGACGAGCGATAAGTTCGCTAAAAGATATCTCCTGTGCGTAAAATTTAACTCCGAGCGAGGCGAGTTTGTCTTGCAGCGGTAGCGCCAGCTCCTCTATGCCGCTAAAGAGGCAAAGCGGCAAATTTTGCGCCCTCTCTTTAGTCGCCGCAAAGCTCCCATCTTCAAAAAATTTCTTTAAAAACACGAGCGTTTTTAATGGGTCTGCGCCCAAGTCCCCGATGAAAACGCTGAAATATCTATATCCCGGCTCCTCGCGCGCTTCATCTTTCCGCGCGTAGTCGTCTGCTAGTTCGCGGTAAAATTCGTTATCCAAATCAGCAAGCGGCACGATCGCATCAAGCGAGCAAGGCGCCTCAAGCGCGGCAAGAGCGGTTAAAATTTCTTCAAATTTGACGGATACGAAAGAAAATGGGCTTAACAAAGAGATAAATTTTACGCTCCCGCTCAAACGGATGTGGCGCCTGACTTCGTCAGCACGAAAATTTCGGCTCGCCTTCGTATCGCCTGAAATTTTCGGCGCATATGTTTTCGCTAGAAGCGCAAAATTTCAGCAAAAGGCGATGTTTGTTGAAATCGGCTGATTGCAAATTTGAGCGCAAAAATACAAGACGAGACGACACGCCGCCCAAAAAACCTAAGCGGAAGTATTTTAAGATGGATTTGAATGTTTTACTTCGCCTGCAGCTCGTAACTGCAAGCAGAAGCGACGAAAATTTAGGCACAAATAGAACATATCGAGTAAAAATTTTACTTATCTCTGCAAAAAGCGCTCGCCAAAGGTCGCAGAATCAAAAAAACATAAGCGGAAGTATCGCGAGATGATTTTGAGAGTTGTGCAGAAATTTTAAGTCAAGGCTAGACAAATAGTCTGCCGCAGACTTAAAATTTCAAATCTCTCTCAAAAGCACTCGCGAGACGACGCGTTAAATGCTTTGTAGGATTTTAGGTTTGCTAAACGCTTGTATAGGTTTAATCTCCCCCTTAAATTTCTCGATTTGGGCAAGCACGGTGTGAGCCGAGTTACTTTGCGCGAGACTTGACGTGCCTTTGTCAAATGTTAGCACGTTTACGCAGCCGTGCTGGCAGAGGCTCTTTTCGCCCCATTTTTCAGGGTCATACCACGCGCCCTCGCAGATAGCTATGACGCTAGGCGGCACTACGTCGGTTACTAAAACGCCCGTTAAAATTTCGCCTCTATCGTTAAATACGCGCGCAACGTCGCCCGTAGCTAGTCCGCGCTCTTTTGCGTCTTTTGGATTTATTAGCACCGGCTCTCTGCCGCTAACTTCGGCGAAATTTCTAATTATAGAGTTGTTTAGCTGACTGTGCAAGCGGTAGCGAGAGTGTGGGCTAACGACGTGTAGCGGGTACTTTTTGCTAGCATTGCCTAGCCACTCTTTAGGCTCGATCCACGTAGGCATCGGCGGGCAGTCTGCGTAGTTCATCTTCGCTATCGTCGGCGAGTAGATCTCTATCTTGCCAGACGGAGTGCCTAGGCGGTTTTTGGCAGGATTTTCGCGGAAGGCCGCTAGGCGCGTGTATAGCTCGGTTTCCGTGTTGTCTTTTTCAAACCTCACGTAGCCTTTTTCGTAAAATTCATCAAAGCTAGGCATGCTCAAATTTAGCCCCTTCGCCTGCTCGGCCGCGTCGGCGTAAAATTCCTTCATCCAGCCTAGCTCATCCTTGCCCTCGCTAAATACCTCGCCTCTGCCCCAGCGTTTGCAAATTTGCTCGCAGATCCAAAAGTCGCTCTTGCTCTCGCCCATCGGCTCTATCGCCGGCCTATAAGCCACGATGTATTCGCCCGTAGCGCCGGTTTGGTTGATGTCGTTTCTCTCGACCTCGATAGCTACCGGCAGCACGATGTCGCTAAATTTTGCGGTGCTAGTCCAGTACGGCTCGGCGGTGATAACGGCGTCAAATTTACGCCACTGTTTTACGATGTTGTTTACGTCCTGATGGCGCGTAAACATCGAGCCTGAGGCCATATATGCCACTCTCATATGCGGTAGCTTGATCTTAGTGCCGTCGTAGTCGATCTCTTTGCCCGGATGCTCTAGCGCCTCGATGCTGCGAGAGGACGGGATAGTGATGTTTTTAGTCGTTTTCCACGGCGCGCCGTCTACGTTTTCGTATTTCTCGTCGATGCGAGTACTTAGGCCTTTTAGCACCGGAGCGATCTTATCAGTAGCGCCCGCAGAGCCGTATCCTAGGCTAAACTCAAACCCAAGCCCCTCTTTACCCACGTGTCCTAGCATCGCATTTAGCACCACTAGCGCCCAGAAAGGCTGCTCGCCGTGGTCGGCTCTTTGTAGCGCGCGGCCGATCAGCACGGTCGTAGGCTCTTTAGCCAGGCGCGTCGCAAACTGCGCTATCGTGCCAGCAGGTACGCCGCAAATTTTGCTCGCCCACTCGATGTCTTTTACGACTTTATCTTGCGTACCGAGGAAGTAGTCTTTAAATTTATTAAATCCGACCGTGTATTTTTTGATAAATTCCTCGTCGTATAGGTTGTTCGTAAACAGATAATGACACATGCCGATGATGAGCGCGGTGTCGGTATTTGGGCGCACGATTATATTTTCGCTGCCGTAATAGCGCGCGGTGTCGTTTACCATGACGTTTACGCTATAGGTTTTGATGTCCGATTTTTTGAGCTCCTGCATGCCTACGTAGCCGTCGTGAGTCGGAGGGACTGATGAGATTTGATTGGTTACGATAGGATCGGTACCCCAAAATACCACGTTTTTAGCGTTTTTGACGATAGCTTTCCACTTCGTCGGCGCGTCGTAAACCGCGCTACCGCCTAGCACGTGAGGCATGATGACTAGACCCGCTCCGGTCGAATAATCGCCGCTTTCTTCCACGTAGCCGCCTAGTACTTTTAGCATCCTGTGCGCGACCGTACGACCCCAGCTGACCTTACCGCTGCCGCCCCACCAGTAGCACTCGCCATATATCGCCTCGGCGCCGTATTTGTCGAAGTTTTCTTTTAGAGCTTTGGCGGCTAGATCAAGCGCCGTATCCCAGCTAACGCGCACGAATTCGTCTTTGCCGCGCAGTTCGCTCTTTGCCGCGCCTTTTGCTTTTAGATAGCTTTTGCGCACCATCGGATAGAGCACGCGGTTTTCGTTCTGCACGGAATCAGGCAAGCTGTAGTTCATCGTGTTTGGAAATTTATCGCCCTCAAAATCGCTAACCGAAACGATCTGCGATGAGTTTAAATTTGCCCAAAACGGACCGAATCTGTTTGCGCCGAATACCTTTTTGTTATCAAAAATCGTCTGTTTGACGCCCTCTATCCTACTAGCCTGCGCAGCCGTAGCCGCCAAGGCCGAAAATTTGATGAAATCTCGTCTTTTCATCGGTTTCTCCCTTATTTTAATTCTCGCAGGAGCAAGCCCCCGCGCCTTACGCTTGCAGTCGCGAAGTCGCAGACCCAAGCAAAGCCAAATCGCCGACACTCGCGGCACCGACGCGATTAGGCAACTCGTTTTCCGTTATTTACTTTTAAAACTATATTTTATTAGCGGCGCTCGCTTTTTTTGTAACGCAGCTCTTTGGCAAGCAAGACGCCGCAAATTTAAGCCGGTAGCGTTAAATTTGCCGCCGTAAAACATAAAATCCAAATTTAAAGAACAAACGCCGCTAAATTTTACGCTTCAAGCGACGAGCAAATTTAGCTAGGCGCTAGGCGCACCAAAGCCCTATTCTACGGCTTTTGCGTTATGCTGCAGATATTTAACGATCAAATTTAGCTCCGTCTCCTCTAGCGCGACGTAGTTCGTATCGATCATCGACTGCAAATTTGCCGGCCACTGAGCCGCCGTAAAGCTGTTTGGCTCGTGCAAGCGGTGGCACGCCGAGCAGGTCTCCTCGTACTTTTGCTGAGCCTGTTTGTATAGCGCGTTTGCGTCGCTACCTAGCGCGTCTGCGGCGACTTCGTACGTGCCCTCGACCTCATACCAAAGCTCGCCGTAGTCGTCCTCGACCTCTTTTATTTTCTTAAAATTAGTCTCGCTCTCGGTATCAAAAATCGTGAAAATTTCGGCGTTTTTGACGCTTCGCTGTATCTGAGCCAGGTAGTTTGCCGAAACGGCGCCTTTTACTTTTATTTTGGCCTTTGCGCCGTCTTTGGAGACAACCTCGACCGGCGTTAAAACCTCGATCTTGCCGACCTTTTTACCACCTAGCGATATATCGGTCGTCTTTGTCAAAACCTCGGCGTTTAAGCTTATCGCCGCCGCACAGGCCGCGATCAAAACGAATTTAAAACTTTTCATCGCACTTCCTTAAGAAAAATTATTAATGTAATTTTATAAATTTACGGCTTAAAATTACATCGCTATATTTTATTACGAAGCGGGTTTTGTATATTAAAACAGCAAAATTTGAAGTAAGAGTGCGGCAAACTGGGCCAAATTTGAGCTTTGCCCAAATTTGCCGCGAGAGTAAAAGCCGCACGAACGGCGGCTAAATTTAACGAGCGATTAGTGCTTTTTAAGCCCCATCGCAGCGACGTCTAGCGCGATCTCTTCGTTATCTATCGTGACTAGTCCGCGCTCTAAAATTTTGCTTGCGATCGCGTGCGCTTCGTCAAGCGAATGCATCTTGTACGTGCCGCACTGATATTTATTGAGCTCAGGGATGTCTTCTTGATTTTTGACGCCCAGGATATCCCTCATCGACGCCGTCCACGCGGCCTTGACCGCCTCCTTGCTCGGCACGCCGATCACGCTCATATAAAAGCCCGTTCTGCAGCCCATCGGCGAGATATCGATGATTTCAACGCCCTTGCCGTTTAAATGATCTCGCATAAATCCCGCAAACAGATGCTCTAGCGTGTGGATGCCTTTTTCGGGCAGGATTTCTTCGTTTGGCTTGCAAAAACGCAAATCAAACACGCTTATATCGTCGCCTTTTGGCGTTTTCATCGTCTTTGCCAAGCGTACGCCGGGCGCGTTCATCCTCACGTGATCGACGCAAAAACTATCTAGTAGAGGCATATTTTCTCCTTATTTTTAACATAAATTCGGCGTGATTTTAGCTAAATTTGCTAAATTTTAGCTCAAATTTGAGTTGATTAAAAGCCGGCATTAGCTCGGCTAGCCATGAAGCGGTCTTGATAAAATTTGCGCAGCCGCCGCACGCTAAAATCGCTTTAATGCTGTAGCACGACAAAGTCAAATTTGATATAAAAAAGAGTTAAATTTGAAAGAAAAATCGGGCAAAAAGCCCGACTAGAAGTATTAAATTTTAAGCAAAATGAGGTTTAATCTGCTCTATCCAAGCGCTGATTCTAGGCTCGGTTTTTTCGCTTTCGTTGTCCGCATCAAGAGGCAGACCGACGAATTTACCGTCTCTTACGGCTTCTGATTCGTCAAATTTATATCCATCCACGGATACTGCGCCCACGACGTTTGCGCCAGCTTTTACGACCTCGTCGTATAGCTTGCCCATCGCGCCGCAAAAGCTATCCGCATAGCTCTCGGCATCGCCCGTGCCAAATATCGCAACCGTCTTACCGCTAAGCTTTAGTCCGCCAAAATCAAACGCATCCCAGTCGTCTTGAAGGTCGCCTGTACCCCAGGTAGAAACGCCTAAAATTAGCTTGTCAAAGCCGTTTAGCTTAGCCGCGTCGCAGTTTGCTATGTTTAAAAGCTCGTTTTCTAGCCCCAAATTCTCGGCTAAAAAGCTCGCCGCCTCCTCAGTATTTCCCATACTGCTTCCAAAAATGATACCTATCATTTAAATTTCCTTTAAAAAATATGATGACTTATCGTGTAGGGCACCAGTCGCAGCGATCCGCCGCATCCGCACTCCCGTTTAACCTCGATGTAGCGCGAGAAATTCGCATTTCTCGGAGCTACGATGAACATCCTGTCAAACTCTCCGCCGCTAAGCGCCTCAAAGCCCCTAGCGATCTCGCAGTTAGCCAGATGAAACCGCTCTTTGGTTATCTCCTTAAAGCACGGCATAACGCCGAAAAGCTTGCGCCCGCCCTGCTCGGCAAAGATAATCCCGTCTTGAAAATAAACGTTTTTATCAAAATGTTTGGCGCGTATTTTATCATAAACAAACTGAGAAAACATTATGTCCGCGTCAAAACAAATTCCGTTTTGGGATTTTAGCATGAGGATTAGCTTGGCGGCTGGGTGCTTGGGAGAGACGGCTAGCGGCGGAACGGCGTCAAATTTGCCCGTTTTATAGGCGCAGATGACGGCGTTTGAGGCGATACAAAAGCTTGAAATTTTACTTTGGCTAGGATTTTTAAACTCGCATAGATCCTCTATGCGCTTTAGAAAAATTTCCTCCAAATTTAAGCCCGAATACGCATAAATAAGAGGAATTTTTAGCTCGCGACCTGCGCAACAGTTATATAAATTTATAAAAATTCGGGCTTTATTTACCGCGTCAAGCCCTGAAAAAATACTTGGAGTTATTTCTCCAATACCTGATAAAAAGCCGAATTTCATCTATTAGTCTTTTACCTTGCAGCATCCAAATTCCTTATCTAGCCCAAAGACTTTGCAATACTCGCTAAACACGCAGCTGACGCTTCTTTTGGCGCAGACGATCGGGATATTGCGCTTTTTGGCTTGGTTTTTTATCGTTTTCATCGTGTTGTGGTTTAAAAAACTGGTTAACATCACGACGCACTCGGTATCTTGCGGGATCGGTTTGCGATTTACGCGGTTTTCGTTGCGCGCGTCCCAGTGCTCGATCGCTTCTGCGCCGAGGTCTTTTAGGACCGCTTTTATAGGCGTTATCTCGTCGGCTCCGATAACTAAAACTGACATTTTGGGCTCCTGTTTATTTGATTGTGATTATTATAAAATAGATTAGCTAAAAAATAGCTTAGTTATGATAGTTGTTATCAGTTAAGTGCAAATTTGTAACGCATGTCAAATTTTGTGAGGAAATTTTAAATTTGACTTACTCATTTATCTTTTAGGATCAAGAAACGGCGCTCAAATTTGAGAACATCTCATTGAGGCAGTAAGAGCAAAAAGCTCAACGTTTTGCTCTTAAATTTGGCAGAAAATAAATCAAATTCGGGTTCAAATTTACCCGCCCGATTTTGCCGTCTTATCAAACTCCATCTGCTTTTCGAGCCGCTTAAACTCGTCAGCATAAATTAGCGCATTATCGACGCACTCGAGCCAAAACTCCAGCGTTCGCGCGTCTTTGCCGAAGTGCTTTTGTAGCAGAGCTTCGACGCTCATCACGCCGCACTCGCGCAAAAACGCCTTGTATGCGCCGATAAATTTATCGCCAGCGCGCCTAAACTCGCCCAGCAAAAACTGCGAGAGCAGGTAGCCGACGGTGTAGGGGTAGTTGTAGATGTATTGATCGGTTTTGTAAAAATGCAGCTTAAAATACGGCAAAAAGCCCTCCGCGTCCTGCGTCGTATCGCCGTAGCGTCCACGCCACGCCTTTTGCATGAGCTCCTCTATCTGCGACGCGCCGACCGCGCCCTTCTGCCTAGCCTTTAAAAAAGCGATCTCAAAATCAAACCTTACGCCGATGTGCAGCATGAAATTTGCCGCAGATTTTAGCTCCTGCCACAAGATGTCAAAGAGTAAATTTTTATCCGAGCTGTTTTTTCGCAGATAGTTTCGCAGTACGGCTTCGTTAAAGGTGCTCGCAGCCTCGGCTAGCGTCATAGGAAACTGCGTGTGCAGCGCGGGCAGATCGCGCATGATCCAGTAGTGCCACGCGTGTCCGAGCTCGTGCGCCTGCTGGATCATATGCGCCTGCGTGCCCATGTAGCTAGAAAACACGCGCGGTTGCCGAAATTTATCAAATCTCGTATAAAACGCGCCGCCTGCTTTGTTTTCGCGCACCTGCGCCTCGATCCAGTTTTTCTGCAGCATCATTTTGATAAACTCGGGTATCTCCTCGCCAACCTCGCCCAGAGCCTCGCATGTCGTCTCTATCGCCCGCTCGTACGGGATCTCCTCAGCGCTAGCAAACGGAGACGGCGCGAGTAGATCTCGGGCGTAAATTTTACCCTGCGGAAAATACTTCGCGCGCAGGCTCACGCACTCTCTGATCTTGTCCGATCTGCGATCTAGCGCCGCAAACATCGCCGTTACGGCCTGCTCGCTGATCTTGTTTTGCTGTAGGCTAGGCGTTAGGATATCCGTCCCCGCCGCCCTAAATTCGCCCAACCTAAAGCCCTGAAGCAAATTTAAAACGTCGGCGTACAAGCTCGCGTGCTTACCGTAATGCTCCGATAGCCCCTCAAACACGCTCTTTCGCAGCGCCGCATCGGGCGAGCCCTTTAAAATGCCCGCGCATTTTGAGAGATTATAGACGCTTTTTACGCCGTTTTTATCCGTAGCCTGCACGGCGATGAGGTTGTTTAGATGCCTAAATACGCCGTAAAGCGGAGCAAAACTGCTAGCCGCCGTATCCTCGTAAATTTTACGCTCCTTTGCGTCAAATCTTGCCCGCCAGCTACTTTTGCGCTCGTCGTAAAGAAATTTTATCCGCGCAAACTCCTGTGTTTGGCGCGCGGTATCGGAGGGATCTAGTGCGTCCATCTTTTCAAAAATAATCTCTTTGATCCGCTCAAGGCGCAAAAATTTCTCTCTGATTTTCGCCTCGGCCGCGCCTGCTCGCTCGTCTTTGGTGTCGTCGCTTGATTTGCAGCGGCAAAACGCGAGCAAGGAGTTTGCCGCCTCAAATCCGCGCTCGTACGCGTCTATCAGCAAATTTAGCCCGCCGCTAGAGCCCAGCAGCCCTTCTATCTCGCCTAAAATTTCGTCCAAATTTGACAGCGCATCCGTAAATCTCGCATCGTCAAAGTCGCCGTACGCGTCCTCAAACGTCCATCTAGGAAGCTCCATTTTACGCCTCACAACGAGAGTAAAAATACGAAAATATGGTGACTAACGAGTCCCAAGACCGCCGGCACGCTGCAGCGTTTGACGATATCGAGCGGACTGCACTTTAGCATGCCCGCTATCGCGACGACCACGCCTGCGACGGGCGATAGAGGGCGAGCGATAGTCGAGGCCTGGTGCATCGGTAGCACGAGCATCACGGAGCTCACGTTTAGTTTAGCCGCGATATGCGGCACCATCTCGATGAGCGGGTAGAAGCTCGCGCCGTTTGAGCCAGAGATGATCGTAACAAGCGTCGTGATGACGACGAAAAGCACCGACATGCCAAAGCCGCCAAATCCTAGCGAATTTGCGAGCTTGACGATACTATCGAGCATACCTAGAGCCTTAAAGCCTTCTGCAAATACGCCCGCTGCGATGATAAGGATTACGACGCCGCTTAGGCTCTTGCCCATCGCTTGGAAAAACACCTTGACCCCCTCGGCAATCGGGTCAAATTTAAACCTATGCCTGACCGCTTCAAAAAGCATCGCGATGACGACTGATAGGATGATGATCGCCGAGATGTCAAGCTTGATAGAGGCGATACAGTACTGCGAAAATACGACCACCAAAATCATCGGTAAAAACGGCAGTATCGCGTAAATTTTAGGCGCGGCGGCCTCGGGATTTTGCACTGCGCCGTCAAATTCCATCACTTCGCCCACGTGCTCGCTGCATACCCAGCCCTCTTTTTTATCCAGATACCTGTTCCAAAAAACGAGTGCGATACCCATCACGATCGAGGTCGGAAGCGCGGCCGGAATTTTATAGACGAAAACATAGTCAAGGATACTAAGCTGCGTAGCCTTCGCCGCGGCGGCCGTCGATGCGCCGATGAGCACCATCGAGGCGGCTCCCGACATCGCGCAGATCGAGCCTACGGTGAGCTTGTTTAGCCCAAGGGAGATGAGCACGGGTCCTAGTAGCGCAAGACATAGCACGCCAAGCCCTACCGCGCTAGTGATAACCATACTGATGAGCTTAGCCACCGCAAAGGCGACGAATACCATGACGTATGGGTTTTTGATCCTAGCAAAGCGCTTCGTAGCGATAGAAACGAAAGCGTGGTTCGCGCCGATATGCGTCATATAGCTCGCAAAACCCACCATAAACATGATGATAAGGCCTAAATTTGCAAATCTGTTTGAGAACATATATCGTATAAACTCGATGATATTTAGGTAGGCGTTGCCCGTCGCTACGGCCTGTTTGGGCATAAAATTCCCCGTGCCTAGCGCGACCGAGCAAATCAACATAAAAACGCCCGAAAGAAAAAGCACGAGCGGCGCGTACTTACCCCGCACTATCGCCCAGCCCACGATAAACAGTACTACCGTGCCGATAATAATACCTGTAGCAGCCATATTTTGCTCCTTTTTAGTGTTTTTGTGTATTAAATCCAGAGCAAATTTTACTACAAATACTGATATATTAAGCTAAAATAAAAATTATTTTTTAGTTTTTTTAGACTACTCTTATTTTATGTAACTTTGATTTTTATTAAAATTTTAGACTAGTGTAGCAGGTTTTGAGTCAAATTTGACGCCTCGTATGCGCTTAAAATAAGAAAAAGCTAGGCGTCGCGCAAAGCCAAACCTCGTCAAAGCGCTAAATTTAAGCCGCATAGATCAAATTTGGCTCCATTCAAATTTAAATTTTAGCCAAACTCACTCCCGCGGCAGTCCGTTTTTATCGGACTTGTCGCTGATTAGCTTGCCGCTTTCATCGTATTTTTTAGCTCGGATGAGCCTGCCGCGCTCAAACTCCCCCTCGGCTTCGAGTTTGCCGTTTGCATAGTAGTGCTTCGCCGTGCCGACCTCCAGCCCGTCCTCAAACGTCACTCTGGCCTTTATCGAGCCGTTTTCGTGATACTCCTCGTATAGTCCGTGATAGCGCCCGTTTTTAAACATCACTTTGGCAGCCGGCGCCCCGCTCTCGTAGTAGTCCAGCCCCGCGCCCGTTTGGCGGCCGTCTTTGTACTCGTATTCGCCTCGTAGCTTGCCGCTTGGGTAGTATTCGCGCGCGACGCCGTCTTTTTCGCCGTTTTTGTAATTTTCTACCACGCGCGTTTTGCCGTTTTCGTAAAATCGCTTCCAAACGCCGTTTTTGCGGTCATTTTTGTATTCGCCCGTTTCCTCCACGGCGCCGCTTTCGTAGTACCACGTCTCCGTGCCTTCTCGCTTGCCCCCTTTATACGTTCGCTTGCCTCGAATTTTGCCGCTTTTGTAGTAGTCGAAGTCCTCGCCGTTTCGCATCCCGCCGACGTATGGGCTGCGTGCGCTAACCTCGCCGCTAATGTAATAGTCCGTGAAAATGCCCTCTCGCTTATCCGCCTTATAGGTGCCCTCCTGCTCTAACGCGCCGCCCTCGTCAAAGTAGTAGCGGCGGTAGCGCCCGTCGCGGACGCCGTTTTTATATTCGCTCTCGCCCATCAGAGCGCCGCTATCTGCGTGGTAGTGCTTCGCCGTGCCTTCGCGGACGCCGTTTTTTAGGGGGTATTCGTTTGAGGGCTTGTCCCTGCCGTCAAAATAGTCCCTGTATCGCACCGCCGTGCCGCCCTGCACGTCGATCTCGCGTATGAGCGTGGGCGGCAGAGGTTTTAGCCTCGGATAGACCATGCCCATCGCATTTACGTCATATAGGTCCTCGACGCTGTAACGAAGCATCTTTAACGTGCCGTAGTAGGGCTTGCCTTTTACGTAGTAAAGCCCGTTTTTTAGGGTAGCTTCGGGCTTCATTACGATTTTTGGCTCCAGCGCCTGCGCGCCGATGGCTAGAAGCGGAAGTAAAAATAGAAATTTTAGGATTTTCATGGTTTTTCCTGCTTTGTTTAGTTTGGGTAATTTTAAAATTTGAAACTAAATTTAAGATGAAGGCGAGGTTATTTTTATTTTGGATGAGTTAAATTTGAGAACTCTTGCCAAATTTAACCGTCTTTTAGCGCTTCGGCGACAACCGTCCACTCTTGCACGAGCCTTTCAAAGCTAAAATTTGCATTCGCTGGGCTAGTCAAGTGTAGTTTGACGGGCTCTTTACCCGTTGCGTTTAAAATTTGAGTTTTTAGGTATTTTTCGCAGATTTCGTGCGCCTTGCCGCCGTTTGCGTAGACTTGCGTGATGTTTGCGGTTTTAAAAATCAGCTCCAAATTTGCAGGCGTGACGGCGGTCATTTTAGCGTCGCTCGAGCCCTTTATCTCGCACGATGTCGCCAGCGTGTTTGCGGAGTTGCGTAGTAAAAAATAAATTTACCGATAAATTTAACTGCTTGTTTTGAGTTTATCGTTTTAGAAGTTCTTTTATCGTAACAACGATTTTATAAAATTTACCGGGAAAATTTAGTTTAAAATGCAAAATAGCAGGGCGCATCTTGACACGCCCTTTAATAAATTTAAGATGCGATCTTGCAAATTTGATCTATTTTAGCTCAAACGCAAGCGTTGCTGCGATCGTCTCGTCATCGCAAATTTTCGAGTCGGCAAACGGCATTTTGTGCACCACTTGTAGTAGCCACTTTCCAGGTTTAAGAGCTAGCACCTCTATCGTGCCGTCTGGCTCAGTTTCGCCGTGAAATGCACTTTTTTCTTTCAAAAAGCCGTCAAATGTTCCATTAAGCGTAGCGCTTTCTAGCGGTTTGCCTTCAAATAGAATTTTAACTTTAAACGGTACGCCAACTTTGAAATTTGCCGGATTTTCAAGCGGAACTATCTCTAAACGCTGATTAGAAGGCTTTGTTACAGAGTCATCCTTAGCGTTTTTGTTTATGACGCCTTTTGCGCTCATGCTCGCTTTTTTGCAGTATTTGGCGTCTTTGATATCCTCTTTGGTTTTGCCCATATGCCATGTGCCATCGCTAGCTTTTGTCCAAAATGTAGGCTTGTACTCGCCAGCTATAAGGTAAGAGCCGTCATCAAGCTTGCCTCTTTCGTAGTGGTAGTTTTCGCCGCTTTGTTTTAGGCTAAGCTTTTCGCCGTTTTTGGCTATTACGTACGGGGCTTCAAATAGCGCAATCCTGTTATCCGGGATCTTTTCAACAGTCGGAAAATCGTCTGCATAGCCGATTTCAACGCTAGTTACGTCTTTGCTGCTTCCAAACAGCCAAAACTCGTGAGCTAAAGAGTGGCTGCTAAAAGCCGCCAAAGCCAAAAGTGCAAATAAATGCTTGTTCATTACCTATCCTTTTAGATTAAAATGTCTATTTTTTATGTTTCTAATACATGTCGCAAAAATATTTTTAAATTTCTACATAACTAAATTTTGCTGTTGCTTTAGCAAATTTAGTAATTAAAACTGATTTTGTTCATTTAAATTTATAAAATAATACAAGTATTAAAAATACTTGAGCCACTGAAAAATTTAAGTCAGTGGTGCAATTATATCAAAATAATAACCAATGTCAATATAAAAATAGTTTTTTTATTTTTAAAAAACAGCATAGTTAGTTAAGTTACTCAAGAAGGTAAATTTTACTAAAAGATTAATAGCATAGAGACGAAAGACGAAGCTGTTTTGAGTTTTTGACCTACCTTAAAGCCTCAGCTATCACCGACCATTCGCTCGCAAGCTTATCTATACTAAATTTAGCATTTGCAGGGCTGGTCGATGGTAGCTTTATCACCGCATTTTTGGTCGCTTTTAAAATCTCGTCTTCTAAATATTTTTTACAAATTTCATAAGCCTTGCTGCCGTTTGCGTAGACTTGCGTGATATTTGCGATTTTAAAGATTGGCTCTAAATTTGCGGGCGAGACGGCGGTCATTTTGGCGTCGCTAGAGCCCTTTATCTCGCACGAGATCGCAGCGTCGTAGATAGCGATGCGGTGAGCGAGCAGAAAATTTGTCTTTTCGTCCATGCTTTTGGGTAACGGAGCGTTTAAAATCCCGGCCAACACCCGCCAGAAACGATTTTGCGGATTTGCGTAATAAAAGCCAAATTTACGAGAAACGACGGAAGGGAAGGAGCCGAGGATTAAAATTTTAGAATTTTTATCAAAAATCGGTTTAAAAGGATGGATTTGGCTCATTTTGCGCCTTTTAAATTTGCTGCGTTAAATTTAAAATTTCAAATTTGAAAGCAAATTTAACCGCCTAAACGAGCGGCTAAATTTATAGATATTTTCCCTCGCCCGTCAAATTTAGGCGAGAGAAATTTGCGCCTTATTCGGCTGCGGTATCGGCAGAGACATCCTCGGCGCTTTCAGGCGCGCCAGACTCGACCTCATCGCTAAAATCAGCTAGGCTTAGGCGTTTTAGCTGGCGGTAGCGTCTTTGCGCGTCGGCCTTGTTTTTAGCCAGCAGCTCATCTGCGTGCTGCGGGTTAGTTTTTTTAAGCGAGTTGTAGCGAACCTCGTTTAGCAAAAATTCCTCATAAAGCGACCAATCCGGCTCTTTTGAGGTCATTTTGAGCGGATTTTTGCCCTCTTTGATTAGGCGCGGATCGTAGACGTAGGTCGGCCAGTAGCCGCATTTCGTCGCTAGTTCGCCTTGACCTCCGGAGTAGGCCATACCGCCTTTTATACCGTGCGCGATACACGGCGAATATGCAATCACGAGGCTAGGTCCATCGTATGCTTCGGCTGCGGCGATGGCTTTTATCGTGTTTGCTTGGCTCGCGTTTGAGTTGATCTGCGCAACGAAGATATTTCCGTAGGTCATCGCGATATAGCCTAGGTCTTTTTTCTGCATCGGCTTGCCGCTAGCGGTAAACTGCGCTATGGAGCCCGCGCGGCTTGATTTTGAGCTTTGGCCGCCGGTGTTTGAGTACACCTCGGTGTCAAGCACGAGCACGTTTACGTTCTCGCCGCTAGCTAGCACGTGATCAAGACCGCCAAAGCCGATATCGTACGCCCAGCCGTCGCCGCCGATGATCCATTGGGATTTTTTGACGAGGTATCTTTTTAGCTCTAAAATTTCTTTTACGCCCTCTACGCTTAAATTTTGCTCCAAAATCGGGGTTAAAATTTTAGCGATTTGCGTCGTTTTCTCGCCGTCGTTTTTGTGCGCGATCCAGTCGGAGTATAGCGCGGCTAGGGCATTTGGTGCGGCGTCCTTGGTGCGTAGCATGACGTCTTCGATACGGTGGCGCAGCGTCTCTACCGCGACGTTCATACCCATGCCAAACTCCGCGTTATCCTCAAATAGCGAGTTCGCCCACGCTACGCCCTTGCCCTCTTTGTTCGTCGTATAAGGCGTCGAAGGCGCGCTACCGCCGTAGATCGAGCTACATCCGGTGGCGTTTGCCACTATCATACGGTCGCCAAACAGTCTCGTAACAAGCCCTATATAAGGCGTTTCGCCGCAACCAGGGCACGCGCCGTGAAACTCAAATAGCGGCTGAGCAAAGCCAACGCCCTTGACGCTTTCTTTGCTCATCAGGTCGTCTTTGTAGGTTACCTTTTTAAATAAATAATCCGCGTTTTCCTGCTCGTTTTTCTCCATCTCCTCTGCTAGCGGCACCATGACGAGCGATTTTTCCTTGCTCGGGCAGTTTTGAGCGCACAGCTCGCAGCCCGTGCAGTCAAGCGGGCTCACTTGGATTTTGTATTTTAGCCCTTTTACCTCTTTGCCTTTGGCGTCTAGGACGTGATCTTGCACGGTTTGCGGCGCGGCGGCAAGCTCGTTTTCATCGATAAGAAACGGTCTGATGACCGCGTGCGGGCAGACGAAGGCGCACTGGTTGCACTGGATGCAATTTTCCTCGATCCACTTAGGCACCATCACGCCGATACCGCGTTTTTCATAGGCCGTCGTGCCTGATTTAAAGTGTCCGTCCTCATAGCCCACAAACGCCGAAACAGGCAAGCTATCGCCCCTAGCAGCGTTGATAGGTTTAACGATTTTTTCTATAAATTCGTCGCCGACGTATTTTTCCTCGTTAGCGGCGTCATCCGTCAAATTTGCCCAGCTAGGGTCGACCGCGACCTTAACCAGCCCGTCCGCGCCCATATCGATGGCCTTGTAGTTCATCTCCACGATCGCTTCGCCCTTTTTGGCGTAGGCTTTGTGCGCATACTCTTTCATGTATTTTTGCGCGTCGGCAAACGGGATGATGTCAGCTAGCTTAAAAAATGCCGACTGCATGATGGTGTTCGTGCGGTTTTTTAGCCCGATCTCGCGAGCTAGCTTAGTGGCGTTGATGATGTAGAAATTTACCTTTTTAGCGGCTAAAATTTTCTTTACTTTATTCGGCAGTTTAGCAACCGTCTGCTCGGCGTCCCAGATCGAGTTTAGCAGGAACGTCCCGCCCTCGCGGATGCCGTCTATGACGTCGTAAATTTCAAGATATGCCGCGACCGAGCAGGCGACGAAGTGCGGATTTGAGACGAGATAGGTCGAGCGGATCGGGTTTTTGCCAAAACGTAGGTGCGAGCGCGTGTAGCCGCCCGATTTTTTGCTGTCGTAGGCAAAATACGCCTGCGCGTAAAGCTCGGTTTTATCGCCGATGATTTTGATGGAGTTTTTATTCGCCCCAACGGTACCGTCCGCGCCAAGGCCGTAAAATAGGCACTCTTTTACGCTTGCGTCGCTTAGAGAAATTTTCTCGCCGACTTTTAGCGAGGTGAAGGTCACGTCGTCCTCGATACCGACGGTAAAGCCGTTTTTTGGCTCGCTTAAATTTAGATTTTCAAAGACGGCTAGCATTTGTGCGGGATCGACGTCTTTTGAGCTTAGGCCGTAGCGGCCGCCTACGATCACAGGCTGATTTTTGCGTCCGTAAAACGCCGCCTTGACGTCTAGATATAGCGGCTCGCCCAGGCTTCCCGGCTCTTTCGTGCGGTCTAGTACGGCGATCTTTTCTACCGTTTCAGGCATCACGTCAAAGAGGTATTTTAGGCTAAACGGACGATATAGATGCACTTTTAGCACGCCTACTTTTTCGCCTTTTGCGCGCAGGTGATCGACGACCTCTTCTAGAGTTTGCGTTACCGAACCCATCGCGACCACGACGCGCGTAGCGTACGGATCGCCGTAATAATTAAACGGCTTATAATCTCGTCCCGTGATTTTTGAAATTTCTTTTAGATACTCGGCCACTATATCAGGTACCGCGTCGTAGTAGCGGTTAGCTAGCTCGCGCGTCTGAAAGTAAATATCGTCATTTTGCGCCGTACCACGAGTTTTCGGGCTCTCGGGACTTAGCGCCTCGTCTCTAAATTTTTGCAGAGCCTCGCGATCAAGAAGCCTATCAAAGTGCGCGTAGTCAAGCACCTCGACCTTTTGTATCTCGTGGCTCGTGCGAAATCCGTCGAAAAAGTGCAAAAACGGCACGCGACCCTTGATCGCCGCTAGGTGCGCGACGCCGGCGATATCCATGACCTCTTGCACGGAGCCGCTTGCCAGCATCGCAAAACCCGTTTGGCGACAGGCATAAATGTCCTGATGATCGCCGAAGATTGAAAGCGCCTGAGCCGCGATAGAGCGCGCGCTCACATGGATGACGCCCGGTAGTAGTTGGCCTGCGATTTTGTACATATTCGGGATTTTTAGCAAAAGCCCTTGCGAAGCCGTGTATGTCGTAGTTAGCGCGCCTACTTGCAGCGAGCCGTGTACGGTGCCCGCAGCCCCGCCCTCGCTTTGCATTTCGACGACTTTAACCGGCATGCCGAATAGATTTTTCTTGCCCTGAGCCGCCCACATATCGGTGTAATCAGCCATCGGCGAGCTAGGAGTGATCGGGTAGATGCCCGCAACCTCCGTAAATGCGTAAGCCGCATGCGCCGCAGCCTCGTTTCCGTCCATAGTTTTCATTATTTTAGCCATTTTTCCGCCTTAAATTTTCTTACGATTTTTAAAAATCTTTTATTATAGAGCTAAATTCCAAAATCTATCATTAATCCGTCGCTTTACATTTTCAAAAAGGCCTAAATTTAATAATCTTAAGCCCCAAATTTGATTTGGTGGCCGATTTTAAAAATCGCTCAAATTTAAGCGATAAATTTAAAAGACGAAGAAGCTATGCGTAAAATTTTATCCGCGCTAACCACGATTTTCGTCTTATGCTTTTACGCCGTAGCAAAGAAAATCGCGAACGAAGCAAAGTTTGCGATGGGCTAGCGCAAGAAGATACGTTGCTTCGTCATTGCTATCTCGCGATACGGTTTTATCATCATCGCTCAAAACAGGATTGAGGTTATTGTTAAAGACGGCTTAGCAGAAAAATGAGCCGCTATCGGCTACATACGAGCTATCTCGGTCACGAACGCCTAGTTGTGCTTTACGCCTACCTGAGTGATGAGTCGTTTAAAGTCTTGGATACGGATTTTGACGGCGTTTATCTTAATGCAAACAATGCGATTGAGTCCCTTGAAAAAAGGGAGCGCATCGGCAGGTCAAATTTGCCTCTTTGCCCTGGTTCTTGCGACAAATTTGATTTAAATTTAACTTGTCGCACTTGTCGCTACGTTTTATAAATGATTAAATTTAACAACTCAAACAAACGCTAAAAATAGCCGTTTGGCGAGCTAACTATAGGTTTTGATCACTGCTAAAATTCTAAATTTATCGGCTAGCCTCATCTGCCCGCTATAAATTTAACCGCCTCAAATGCGTTTTTAAAGATCAAATTTGAGTGCTCGCGCAAATCAGCCTCATTGCCGTAGCCGCAAACCAGCCCGACGCCGGCGATCCCCGCACGCTTCGCTGCTTCCAGATCCATCGTCGTATCGCCGATCATAAAGGCGTTTGCCTTATCTTGCGCGCTTGTGTTACCTAGGCGCTCAAGAGCCCTGTTTATGGGCTCAGGGTCGGGCTTTGGATTTACGACGTCGTCTCTGCCGATCACGGTTTTGATAAATTTCATAACACCCAAGTGCTCAAGCAAAATGACCGAAAATTTCGACGTTTTCGTCGTAACGACGCCCACGTCCGCGACCTCGCTAGCAAGCGCCAATGCGCCAGCCGCGCCCTCAAGCAGCGATGTTTGCTCCAAAAAAATCTGCTCATAACGCGCCTTATACGCGGCGATATAATCAGGCACGAGCTGCGTCGGCGCTCCAAGTCCGGCAAACATGACGTCAAGCGGATGGCCGACTAGAGCCTTGACCGCCTCGGGCTTTGGAGCGGGCTCACCGTGAGCGCGAAACGCCGCGCCAAATCCATCAAGAATCGCGGGCGTGGAGTCGATAAGCGTACCGTCTAGGTCAAAAAGTATGGTTTTTTTCATCTCGCTTCTTTCGTTTTTTTTTTGATTGTGATACCATAAATTTGACGGCATTTTCGCGTCAAATTTGCATTTTAGTAAACTTTGATTTTACTTTTTGTATTTTAAAATTTGCCTTAAGTCGGCTTTTTAAAATTTCAAATTTTCATCGTTTTGGGTTTTGATTTAAATTTTATGCTATTACAGTTCAGGCATTAAAATTACGGTTTTGTTAAAATATTATGACGTCAAATTTGAATTTTTAACTAGACTTAAAATTTAAAATATTTCAGGCAGAATTTCTCGCGCTTGTGCATTTTTATGCAAATTTAGCAAAGCTAGCTTGCGGATCAAATTTAACCCATCACAACCATACAAGCAAATAAGTATAAAATATGCAAGAAAACCGAGTGATTAAAATTGCTCGTCTTGTCTTTTGTCTTGATAGCGGATGCTAAGCTGCGGCGACGGTATAGAGATGCCTTTAGCGTCAAATGCAAGCTTGACGCTCTCTAACATAGCAAACTGTACATCCGAAAAATCACTACTCGCGCACCAAAATCTAGCGGTCAAATTTACGCTATTTTCACCCAAACTTCCGACGCCGACAAACGGCTTTGGCTCTTTTAGGATCTTTTTATTTTCGGCAGCCAGACTTAATATAATCTCTTTTGCAAGCTTTAAATCGTCTTTATAATCTATGCAAAATACGATCTCGACGCGCCTGGTGCCCTCTTTTGAGAAGTTAATTATATTGCTACTTATGATGCGACCGTTTGGGATGATAATGGTTTTATGATCGGTCGTGCGTAAAACAGTACTAAACATATTAATCTCTTTGACCGCACCTTGCACGCCTGCAACTTCGATATGGTCCTTGAGTTTAAACGGCCTAAAAAATATTATCAAAAATCCTGCGCCGATGTTTGAAAAAGTATCCTTAAATGCCATACCGATAGCAAGACCGATGGCGCCTAGCGCAGCAACGAACATAGACGTCTCGACGCCCAAATTTGCAATCGCAGCTATGATTACGAAAGCCATAAGAAGCGTTTTGATGATATTTAGTAAAAAACTCGAAAGAGTTTCGTCAAGTCTAGAGGAAATGATTAACTTTGATATAAGATTTGAGATTTTTGCTACTAACCATTTGCCGATAAGCAAGATGGCGATAGAGCCTAAAATTTTTAAAGAATAGGACGAGATTAACGACCAAATAAGTTCGATTTTAATCTCGTCCATGCATTATTAAGCTAGGCTAATTATTTGTTAAATCTAGCTTCAACGCGTCTGTTTTCAGCGCGTCCTTCTTTTGTTTTGTTTGAAGCGATAGGTTTAAGTTCGCCGTATCCGATAGATGTGATCTTGTCTGCGCTTACGCCAAGCTCTTCAAGGGCTTTAGCAACCGCATTTGCTCTTTTTTCAGATAGTTTTTGGTTATAAGCCTCAGCGCCTACGCTATCTGTATGTCCGCTTAGAACTACGCGGTAGCCTGGGTTTTCGCCCATAAAGTTAGCTACTTTTTTGATCTCCTCAAGATATTTTGGAGTTATTTTGTAGCTATCGAATGCGAAGTTTACGCCGATATCTCTAAGAACGATAACCTTCTCGCATCCAGTCTCATCAACTACTACGCCAGCAGGTGTATTTGGGCATTGATCAACATCATTTAAAACACCGTCGTTATCATCGTCAAGGCTTACAGGAGCTGGAGCTGCCTCAACTTTTGGAGCTTCTGCAACTACAGGAGCGTTTTGAGGAGCAAAACCTACTGCAAAACCTAGAGTATAGAATAGGTTGTGGTCTCCATGGTTAAATTTGATAGCATCGACAGCTTCGGCACGCAATGCGAAGTTGTCGGTAATTTGGTATCTTAAACCAAGACCGTATTGACCGAAGCCACCATCGTCATTTTTAACGAATCTTTTTGAAACATCCTCATATCCAGCACCTAGTAATCCATAAAGTGAAAGATTGTCAGTGATACCGAAATCTTTAATGGCATTTACGAAATATCTAGTAGCTTTGCCTTTTACGCCGTATTCTCTAACCTTATCTGCATGGCTAAAACCTAGCTCTACTTGGTTGATAAAGAAATTCTCAAGGTTTCTACCTACTCTTAAACCGATAGCAGCTTGATCGTTCATTCCAAGGTTACCCTCAGGATGAACTCCGCCTATGGTTGGAGTTAATTCATATTTGTAAGCTGAATCAGCAGCAAAAAGAGCTGTAGCAGCAACTAAAGCAATAGCAATCTTTTTCATAGAAAATCCTTTCAAGTGAAATGTATGTTTCAATGATAACACAAAAATTATAAATTTCGTTTAAACATTTGATATCTGCAAGTTTACAAAAAACCAACCGCAAATATCAATGCACCTTAAATTCGCGCTACCCCAAAAACTATTAGCGTTTAGAAAACTGCGGGCTTCTTCTAGCTTTTCTTCTACCGAATTTCTTACGCTCAACAACGCGTGAGTCGCGAGTCAGTAGGCCTTTTGGTTTTAGAGTTGCTCTAAAGTCGGTGTCAAATAGGGCCAATGCTCTTGAAATGCCGTGTCTTAGCGCCTCAGCCTGAGCAGAGTATCCGCCGCCTAGAGTAGTTGCGGTTACGTCTACAGAACCCTCTTGTTTTGTTAAAAGTAGAGGTTGAACCACTTTTAGCTTGATAGCCTCGTGTCCGCCGAGCCAAGTGTTTAGATCAAGCCCGTTTACTAAAATTTTACCGCTGCCCGGTTTTAGCCAGACTTTCGCTACGGCAGTTTTTCTTTTACCGGTTGCATAAACTTTCGCCATGATTATTTTCCTTCTTTTTTAGCTATTTGAGCCGTGTGCGGATGCTCGCTGCCGGCGTAAACTTTTAGTTTTTTTATCATCTCTCTGCCGAGTTTTGTTTTTGGAAGCATTCCGCGAACGGCTAGCTTGAACAGTTTTTCAGGTTTGTCAGCCAAAAGCTCGCCGAATTTCTCGCTCTTTGTGCTACCAAAATACCCTGAATGGCGGTGATAAAGCTTTTGCTCGGCTTTATTGTTGCCCGTAAATTCGGCTTTAGAAGCGTTGATTATGATAACGTAATCGCCGCAATCGACATTCGGAGTGAAATTTGGTTTATGCTTACCGCGAAGCAGCGTAGCTACCTCGGTTAGCAATCTACCAAAACGCTTACCTGCCGCGTCAAGCACGATCCACTCGCGCTCCACTTCGTTTGGTTTTGTTATTTTCGTCATTTCTTACCCTTTAGATAATTTTAAGTCGTGATTGTATTCAAATGCACCTTACATATAGCTTAATTTAAGCTATATTTAAATATCAATGCTTCGAATTTCGTCCCGCAAAGCGTAAAATATCGCCGCCCTCACGCTCAAATTCGGATAAATTTGAGCCAATATTTTTTTGTACTCCTCAACCTGCGCGATATTTTCATCTATATTTTTATCGCTCGTTTTATAGTCTATCACGCAGATTTCATTTTCGTCCAAACAGAGCAGATCAAGCTGCTTTAGCGCGCCCTCAAAGCGTAAAGGCTGCTCTTTAAACACCCTTTTTGCCTGCGTCATTTGCTTAAATTTAGGCTCGTTTATCAAATTTAGCCCGCGCACGTAAATTTCATCCAGCTCGCCCTCGTCCAAAAATTTATGAAAAGCGTTTCGCATCGAAATTTGCGCGGTTTTTAGCGAGTCCTCGTCAAATTTTTCCGCCATCTCGAGCAGATAGTGCAGCGCCAAACCAAAATAAATCGCCTTTTGGTTTTTACTCTCGGATTTTGGCGTTTCATCTACGATTTGCTTTGAAATTTGAGCTAGCTCTATAGGCTCAAATTTGCCCGCCGACGTCAAATTTCGCGCCTTGCTAGGCGCAGGCTCGCCGAAGCTAAAATCAACCAAATCAAGATACTCTATAACCTCGCCGCTACTCTCATACGCCCCAAAAAAGCTCGGATTTCTGCCGTTCGCGTCCGTTTTCTTGACGATGATTAGCCCGCTGATCGCCCGCGTTAGCGCGACGTAGAGCTTGTTCATATCCTCTTCGCGCTCGAGCCGCGCCGCCTTTTCTTTTAGCCTTGCAAAATCCTCGTCGATGCACTGCTTTTTGACGTTGTGTCGCACCTGCCAGGAGCCCGCACTCGCGTCGTACTCAGCGACAAAATTTGACCCGTCATGCCGTCCGGCGCCCATTTTATCGCACACGATCACGTTTTCAAACTCCAGTCCCTTTGACTTGTGCACGGTCATGATTTTCACGCCCTCGCCGCTTTTTGCGCTCGCTTTTGCTTCAAATCTACCAAGATTATAGATAAACTCGGTCAAATTTGAATACGGCTGTGCTAGCTCAAATAGCCGCAAAACGTCCGCGTCGCTCATATCTGCGCCAAGCTTGCCCGCCAGATAGTGCAGGCTCTCAAGCGCCGATTTTTGCGGATTTACGCTTAGTTTTACGGCATTTACGTCTAGGATCGCTTCGGTATTTAGCTTGTAAATTCGCTCGCCGAATAGGCAAAATTTAGCGTACTCCACTACTGCGCGCGCATTTTTGCTAGCTAGCAGAGGCATCACGCCCTCGCTCACGCTTTTTACGCCCGCCTCGTCAAGTAAATTTGCGATTTTATTTATGTCGTCGTTTTTCCAGCAAAGCACGGTGATATCGTCCTCGCAGACCCCTTTTTCAAGCAGAAATTTAACCTGCTGCGCAGCCTCCATCGCCACGTCATCGCCGCTACATACCCGCACGAATCCAAGATCGTCCTCCTGTGCCTCAAAATACGGCATCCGGCCTACCAAATTTACCCGCTCGCCCTCTTTTTGGGGCGTTCTTTGCGGTTTAAAATTTTCGATCTTGCCTGTAAATACGGCGTTCGTAAATCTCACCAGCGCCTTTTTGCTGCGATAATTTACCTCCAAATTTTGCGCTTTGATCTGCGGAAAATCTCGCATCAGCTTGCCGAAAAGCTCCTTTTTGCCTCCGCGAAAACGGTAAATGCTCTGCTTTACGTCGCCGACGTAAAAAAAGCTGCCAAGCCCGTTTTGTCCGTATCCGGCTACGATTTCTTCGATAAGCGGACGCATGATCTCGTACTGCGCGACGTTGGTGTCTTGAAACTCGTCGATGAGCAGGTGATTTATACGTCCGTCGAGCCTAAAATAAAGCATCTGCGCGTCCGTCTCGCCGCCTCGCAAAAGCTCGTAAACTAGGCGCGTCACGTCGCTAAATGCGAGCGAATTTAGTCTTTTATTTAGCGAGATTTTGCACTCTTTATAGATTTTTAAAAATCTAGCCAGCTCGGCGATTTTATACTCCTCAAGCGCGTCAAAATAGCGCTTTAGCCGCGCTTTTAACTCAAAAAACATCTCGTCAAGCTCCGGCGTATAAATTTTAGAAAACGTGCGATAATCAAGGCTCGCGCGCGACATAAAAGAGCGAGCTAAAATTTCGCTCGGGCTGCCCTCTTTCACGGCGCTTTGCGCATCTTTGCCGCCGCCTCTAGCTAGGACGTATTCGCGCATGTTTTTTAGCGCTTCTGCGACGCCGCTTTCGTTTGGAAACGCCGCATTTTCGCTGCTTTTTAGCTCGCCGAAATTTTCGTAAAACATCTCCAAGCTCTCAAAAAAGCTACTCTGACTGCGCTCGGCCGTCGCTATCAAATTTGCAAGCGCTTTTAACAGCCGCATATCCTTGCTCACGCTCGCGACAAACTCGCCCCGCTGTAGCTCGTTTAAATTTTCGCTCACTTCAAAATCCGCGCTCAACCCCAAATTTAGGCAAAAACTGCGCAGGATGCCGACGAAAAACGAGTCAAACGTACCGATTTTTAGTTCGCTTTCTAAAAAATGCGTCGCCCGCGCGTCGCGCATAGCTAAAATTTCATCCCTGCTCGCACCCAAAATTTGCTCTAGCTCGGCTAGCTCTGCGCCCTTTTCCTCGAGCCGCAAAAAGGTCTGCACGATGCGCTCTTTCATCTCGTTGGCGGCCTTTTTGGTAAAGGTTAGCGCCGTGATCTCGCGCGCGTCGGCGCCTGAGAGCAAAATCGCGATAAAACGCACGCTAAGCGCGAAGGTCTTGCCGCTGCCCGCACTCGCCTCGAGGGCCAAAAACGGCTTCATAGCTCGCCTTTCACTAAAATTTTATAGTCTTCGTATTCGCTCATCGCGCCCTTTGCCTCCCCGAAATTTATCGGCGTGTCGTTTATGGATTTTAGCTGCTCGATCGCCTCTGCAAGCGCCTCCGTGCTAGCCTCGCCGGCCACCAAGTTCATATTATCTTTAAGATCGTAAAAATACCCCTCGCAAGGCCTACCAACGAGCGCCTCGTAAAAGGGCAGTTGCAAGGATTTGGCGTCAAATTTCCCGCTTTTATAGTCAATCACCGCTAGCTCGCCGCCGCACACGTCTATGCGGTCGATTTTGCCCGTTATGCGCACGCCTGCAAACACGCTATCAAGCTCTTTTTCGAGCCCCTGCACGCGCCATCCCGCCTCATATCTCGCGTCCTCTACGGCCTTAAATTTTTCCATCTTTATCATCGTTATCTCGCGCTCTAACGGCAGCGTGTTTAGCTCTCTTAGCACCGTTTCAAATTTAGCGAGGTCAAATCGATCGAATTTAGAATAATACTCAAAAAGCGCCCTGTGTAGCGAGTTACCCAAGTCCGCCGCGGACGCGGTTTGCGGCATCACGGGCGGCTTTACGCCCAGGATATATCTGTAATAATACCGCCGCGGGCACTGCAAATAGGTGTTTAGCCTGCTAAAAGAGAGCGGGATAGCGAAAAAATCGTGCTTGACGATGATGTCTTGCTCGAAAATTTTAGGTTTTGCGGGCGTTTTTCGAGTAAATTTTATAAAATTTAGCGCTTGCGGATTTTCGCTCGGCGTTTCGTTTTGCGCGGCGTTTTCGTCAAATTTATCGGTAGAATTTACGCCAGAATCTAGCTCGCCATGCGCGTCAAATTCAAACAAACTCCGCTCTTTGGCGGTTTTTGCTTGTTTAGGTTTAGCCTCGTTCCTTTCGTCAAGATGCGGGTTTATCTCACCGTCAATTTTCTGCTCGTCCGCAAATTCGCCGTTAAACAGCGCCGCATAGCTCTCGTCGCTAAATCTCGCGTCCTCCACGGCGTTAAATTCGCCGAGAAATCTCGACGCGATTTTCTCCTCGTTTGCCACGTAGCATATCGCCGCCTTTTTCGCGCCGCCGATTAGGCTCTCGTAGTAAAATCTCTGCAAATTTTCGCGGTCGACGTAGCCGATGAGGCCCGCTTTTTGACGCACGCGCGAGCTTAAAAACATCTCGTTTACGCTGCGCTTTGGCACCAAATCGTCGTTAAAATCAAGCACTATGACGCCCTCAAATTTAAGCCCGCGACTCTCCAAAACGCCCATGACGCCGATCTTGCCGCCGCCTACGTGATCAAGCCTAAGCCTGGCTAGCTTTATCAAAAATATCTCGCAAATTTGACGCAGCGTAAAGCTAAAATACCTAGCCAAACTTTGCGCGTAAAATAGCTCCTCTCGCGTTTTTTGCGCGGCGGCGGGGTCGCTCTCAAGCGCCAAAATCTCCTCCATAAGCGCCCTAAAATCCTCAAATGAGCAAGGCGCCTCAAAGCCGTTTTTAAATTTAGCAAATAGCTCGGAGCCGGCGCCAAGCTCGTGCAGATTAAACTCGAATTCGTTAAAATTCGCGTAGTTATCCTCGCTCAAATTTACGCGGATTTTGTCGTTGATCGCGGTTACTATGCACTTTAAAATTTGAAAAAACCGCGTGCGGGTAAAGCTCTCGCCCATCGCAAAGTTAAACATCTTGCCGCGGTCGTGCAGGCGCAAGATCTCGGCAAAGCTCTCATCGGGCAGGATAACGGCAATGTTTTCGGGTTTGATGCCATCAGCCACAAACTCGCTAGCCTTTGCCATCGCGTAGGCCGCCTGCAAGCTTCTGGCGCTAAAGCTTCTTTTTAAAACGAGCGGATTTTTGCGCAAGACGCCCGTTTTTTTTAGCTCGCGCGAGCTCAAATTTAGCTCAAATTCGCCGTATAGGCTAAACTCGCTCGAGTCAATGCCCGAAATTTCGGCTAGTTTTAGGATCAGTTTTTTGTTAAATTTACTGGTTTGAAAGATGATTTTTAGCGTCGTTAGCTTGGCTATCTCGCTAAACAGCTCCCACTCAAATTCGCTCAAAAA
The DNA here is from genome assembly GCF_014253065.1 of Campylobacter massiliensis. Classification (NCBI taxonomy): domain Bacteria; kingdom Pseudomonadati; phylum Campylobacterota; class Epsilonproteobacteria; order Campylobacterales; family Campylobacteraceae; genus Campylobacter; species Campylobacter massiliensis. The sequence goes on along the minus strand of NZ_JACLZK010000001.1, from coordinate 90,836 downwards.
GCCGTCCACTTCAAGATAAATCTCGCGAAATTCTCTCACGAATCCGCCGTTTAGCCGGTAAATTTCAGGCAGCGCGATGCCGTCGTATAGATTTTCGGCCGCGAGCAGCTCCTTATATCGCGCAAGCACCGCCTCGAGGATACCCAGATGCTCCTCGTAATCGGCGTAAATATCGCTAAATTTCAGGTCCGCCACGCTCTTTTTACTGATAGCAAGCTCTTTAAAAAAGCTAAAAAGATAGTCGTTGTTTTTTAAAAATGCAAAGAACTCGGACGGGATACGCAGCCGCTCGGAGGCCTCCCTCACGCTCGCACAGGCTCGCTGCATCAGCACCAGCGCGTACGCCTCGTCCGCCTCAAAGCGCCCCGGCACCAGCACGGCTTTTTGCTCAAACTGCGCTATCGTCATGGCCTTTGGCACGAGTTCGTTTTGAAATTTCGCGTTAAATTCGCGTATCTTTCGCGAGTTGGTAAAGATATAAAGTTTGTCTAAATTTTGCATAGAGGCTCTTTGTTTTTTGGCGCAATGATAGCCCAGAGCGGCTGAAAATCAAAGAAAACTAGCGCGCTTCGAAGCTAAATTTATAAAAGCCCGTGTCGTTTGCGTCGGAAATTTTTAGCAAAATTTGCCATTTGCCCTTTTTTGGGAGCGTTACGGGCTGCGTTTTTAAAATTTGCCCGTCAAATTTGGCTTTTAAATTTTGATTTTGCTCGTTCGTCGCGGGTCTGGTTAGTAAAATCTCATGCGTAAAATTCGGCACTACCGAGCCGTTTTTGGGCTCGACGGCGATCTTAAAACATCCGTTTAATCCGTCAAATTCGGGCTCAAATTTAAGAGCGTACTTGGCGTCAAATCTGCGCTGGCTAGCCTCGATCTCGTTTATATTTTCATCGACGTTTTGGTAGCGCTCGAAGTAAAAACCGTCCATCTCCACTGGGTTTTTCACAGCCAGGGTGACGGTCGCTACGCAGGAGGCGACTATTAAAATAAGCGAGCCGACGATAGCGTGAGGCCAGTAGTTTTTAGCCATTTTTTCTCCTAAATTTTCTAAACGCGGCGACGCAGACGACAAGAGCGATAGAGCCGTAGATGAAAATCCTAAACGCATCAAGCGTCAGGCGGTTTTGGCTGCCGATAGCGTTTTGCAGGCTCACGCCTTTACTCGCCGCGATCTGTTCGGCAAGATCGGCGTAGCCGTTTAGCACGGCTGCGTTAAAGATATCTTTGCCGTTTTTAGACGCTAGTATCGGCAAAATCGAACCCGAGCTTGGATATGGGCTTAAAATTTTCTCTTTATCAAAAAGCTTTAGCGTCTGCGGATCGGCAAAAATTTCCACCTTATGTTCCGTTTTGGCAAGCATCAAAAGCGCGTAAGGCGGGGTCAAATTTAGCTGCTCAGCGGCTTCTTTTAGCGTTTTGCCCTCCAAGCTCTCATAAACCGCAACCCCCGCAAACACGCCGCTTTTACTCGCTAGCTCCTCGCCCAAAACCGCGATTTTCTCGCTCACGGCGGGGCTTAATATATTTTGATTTACCAAGACTACCTCGCGAGGCAAATTTGAGCCTTGCAAAGTCGCCACGCCGTAAAAAATAAAAAGCAAAAAGATAAAAAATGCGCAGGTCAAATTTGCAAATTTTAGCATTAGAAAGCGAAAAAGGATAGTTAAATTTGAACGAGCGTAATTTATAATTTTCATCGGCCAAGTCGCGTATTTTCGCGCAAAAAGTAAAGCGCACCACTTAAATTTAAGCCTAAAATTTGAAAAAGAGCGGCAAGGTCTGCGCTCTTTGATTTATCAAATTTCATCCCACAAAAAGGTGATTTGGCGTTAGCACCGCCCACGCCGCGACAATGGCGGTCGCAACGAGGCCCGCGACGATGATTTTTTCTAAAACCGCTTGCATGATCACTCCTTCACGCGCACTTGCTTGGCGTTATCCGCGCTCTTCATCTTTAGCTCGGACGCGTTTAGCGTGTATGGCTTTTGCGCGACTTCTTGCTGGAGCTTGATCGCGTAGTACGTGAGCGTCGCTAGGATCGCTAGCAGCAGCCCGGTCGCGATGAGCAGCCCCGTCACGCCGTGGAGGCCGAAAACGTTTCGATTCGTGTTTTCCATTTATTCTCCTTTAGAAAGCGAGATGACGTACTCGCCGACCGCTTTTTGCTGCAGGGCGTTTAGCCTGCCGTCGTTAAATTTAGGCATCGCGCCGATAGCGCCTTTTTTACCGCGCTGCAACACGTCCTCGACAAAGGACGCCGTGCCGTATTTGGACAAATCAGGGCTCATGCCCTCCATGCCCTTGCCGTCCTCGCCGTGGCATGAAGCGCACGCCGCAAATAGCTCCTTGCCGCTAGCTACCAAATTTTCGTTTTTGGTCTTTTTTATGCCTGAAATTTCCTTAGCGATGTAGGCCGCGATCGCCTTTGCGCCCTCCTCGTCCGCCATACCCGCAGGCATCTCGCCCATCGGGTACTCAAGGCCTTTTGAGCCGTTTATTATCGCGCTATAAATTCCCTCTTCGCTGCCCCAAACCGCGAGGTCGGCCGCCTTGCCGTTTATGCCGTCGCCGGTTATACCGTGGCAGGCCGAGCACTGCACCAAAAACAGGCTCTCGCCCATCGCGTGAAGCGTCTTGGCGTCTGGATTTGCGAAGCTTTTTTCAAATTTAGCGTTCGCGGCGGCGACTTCTTCGTTGTATTCGCCGATCTGCGAGTATGAGTTTAGCGGATAGCCTGCGAGCATATACCACAAAGCCCAAACGATAACCAGCACGTAAACGACCGCCCAGCCCAGCGGCAGAGGGTTTTTGTATTCGCCTATGCCGTCCCAGCTATGCTCGCTAAGCTCGCCGCCCTCTTTGGCGATCTTCATCTGCCTTACGTATTTGCCCGCCACGAACGCCGTTAGCGCGACGATAGCGACTGCGCCGATGAGAGCGAGTAAATTTACGTCGTCTCCCAAGTTAAACCATTGCATTATTTTTCCTTTTTAGCGTTTTCGTCCACGGACGCAGACTCTAAAATTTCCTCGTCGATGCCGTCTTTTAGGGCGAGATCGGAGTATCTTTCGTAGTTTCGCCTGCCGCTCTTTTCGGATCTATAAAGATGAAAATAGTATCCGTAAAGAAGCGCGGCGCACAGGGCTAGAAAGATAAAAGCTCCGTATCCTTGGATCTCTCTTAGAGTCTGCGCATCCATAAATTTGCCTATTTTAAGCTATTTAGATAGGCGATTAGCGCCACTATCTCACGGATCTCTCCGCGCTCGAAGGCCTTTTTGACCTCCTCGTCCTTCATCTCCTCAACTATAGCGGCGGCTTCTTCTTTGACCGCTGCTTGAGCCTCCTCGTAGGTGCCTAGTCTTGGCATACCCTCCACGTCGTACGGCGCGCCGAATACCTTTTTCGTCGTTACCGCCTCGCCGTATGCCGTCTCGATGTCGGCGTTGTTGCTAAAGTGATGCTTGTAGGCTGGCATTATGGAGCCAGGCACCACGGAGGTCGGATCTTTCATATGATTTTCGTGCCAGTCGGTGGTGCGGTAGTTGCCCACGCGCCAAAGGTCGGGGCCAGTTCTCTTTGATCCCCAAAGGTGCGGACGGTCAAACGCATACTCGCCGCTAAGCGAATACATGCCGTATCTGTCGGTCTCGGCCTTAAAAGGGCGAATTTGCTGCGTGTGGCAGGCGTTACAGCTATCTTTCATATACACGTGTTTGCCGGCAAGCTGTAAAACAGTCGGCGGCTTGGTTCCCTCTAGCGGCCTAGCTCTGTTGGCAAAATCAGGCAAAATCTCAATCACGCCCGCATAGGCGATGATTACAAAAACCATAACCGCGAAAAAGAAGGGATTTTTCTCTAACCAACTAAACATTAGCAACCTCCTTTACACCCGCAGGACTCGCGCTTAGCGGCTCTTTTACGAGCGCTTTGGCGCCAAAACTCTTGTAGATATTGTAAACAAAGATGAAAAATCCGAGCAGATATAGCAGTCCGCCCACGGCTCTGATCCAGTAGTACGGCACGATATTTATCACGGTGTCGATAAACGAATAGGCCAAATTTCCGTATTCGTCTGTCGCGCGCCACATCATACCCTGAGTGATACCCGCGATCCACATCGATGAAAAGTAAAGCACGATGCCGATAGTCTGTATCCAAAACTGAGTTTCCATCAAGGATTTCGAGTAAATTTCGCGTTTAAACACGCGAGGCGTCATGTGATAAAGCGCCGCCATCGTCATAAAGCCGACCCAGCCTAGCGTACCGTCGTGCACGTGTCCGGGCACCCAGTCGGTAAAGTGCGCTAGAGCGTTTACGGACTTGATCGCTAAAATCGGCCCTTCAAGAGTCGAAAACATATAAAACGTCGAGCCTAAAATCATAAATTTGATAAGAGGATTTTCTCTAAGCTGCTGCCACTCGCCGCGCATCGTTAGGAGCATATTTATCGCCGAACCCCAAGACGGCAGTATCAAAACGACGGAAAACACCGAACCCATCGTCTGCATCCAGTCAGGCACCGCAGAGTAGATCAGATGGTGTCCGCCCGCCCAAAGGTAAAGGAACATGAGGCTCCAAAACGAGAAAATAGAAAGCTTGTAGGAAAATATCGGCTGGCCACTCTCTTTAGGGAGGAAATAGTAAATTTGAGCGATGATCGGCACGGTAAATACAAATGCCACGGCGTTATGCCCGTACCACCACTGCACTAGGGCGTCGTTGGCTCCGGCATACATCGAGACCGAGTGCCACCAGTTGCCGTAGCCAGAAACCAGCTTGGTCGGCACGGCCATGTTGTTAAACAAATAAAGCATCGCGATGCCAAGAAACGTCGCGATAAAATACCAAACCGAGATATAAAGCGTCCTCTCGCGGCGGATACCGATAAGGCCGAATATACTAACGCCCCAAAGCACCCAAAGCACGACCACGCCGATATCTAGCGGCCACTCTAGCTCGGCGTACTCTTTTGACGTGCTAACGCCGGCAAGCAGGCTAAACACGCCGCCGGCCATCACTAGCATATATATCCAAAAGTGTAGCTTGCCCACCGTCATCAAAAACGGCGACTCGCTCATCGAGACCTTCAAAACCCTCTGCCCGATATAGTACCACGTCGCAAAAACGCCCGAAAGCATGAATCCAAATATTACGCCTGCCGTGTGTAGCGGTCTTAGGCGGCTAAAGGTGCCGTATTCGCCCGCGAGATAGTTTAGATCGGGATATGCCATCTGAAAGGCTATCAGCACGCCTATGCCCATGCCGACTATCCCAAACAGTATCGTCGCGAACATAAAATACTTGGCGACCGTGTAGTCGTAGCTTAGCGCCCTGTCTAGTCGCATCGATATCCTCCTTTGTTTATTTTATTACGAAAATGTTATTTTATTAAAATTTAACCGCAAAATCGCTTAATCGTTTTAAATTTACGCTACTTTAAATTTTACTTTTTCAGCTCGATTTTATAGCCTAGGCCGGGCGAGTTTTTGATAAGACCGGCGCCCACTTTATCGCGTATTCGCTTGATAAATGTTCTAACGGCCGGATCGTTTACCTTTTCGCCAAACCACACCACGTTTCTGATCTCCTCGGTTAAAACGAGCGTACCGATACGTTTAACTAAAAGCGAGATAAAGGCCAGTTCTTTTTTGGTTAGCGCGATCTCGACGCCGTTTTTTACGAGCACTTTTTTGGTTTGATTAAACGAATATCCGCCCGAAATCTCGATGATATCGGCGCCTATGATTTTAGTTTTTACGATCTGTTCCAGCACGACGAAAAGCTCGTCCATGTCGATAGGCTTTATCACGTATTTATCGATACCCACGTCGATAGCTTTTAGCAGCTTTTCCTTTTCGCTATACGCGCTTAGGATCACTACGGGCGTGTTTTTTGAGAACTCTTTTATCTGCCTTGACATCTCAAGTCCGTCCATGATAGGCATCATGATGTCGGCTATTACGATATCGGGGCTAAATTTTTTAAATTTCTTAAGCCCTTCGTCGCCGTTTGAGGCCGATATGACCTTTTGAAATACGCCTCCGAAAACCTCTTGCATCGACTCCCTTATGCTATCCTCGTCCTCGACTAGCAGTAGCGTTAGCTCTTTAAAATTTTTCATTTTCCATCCTTTAGCGGCAGTTTTATCTCAAATTCCGCTCCAAATTTTACGTTTTTAGCGCCGGCGCTTCCGCCGTGATTTTTGGCTATGCTTTTTAGCATATATAGACCGATGCCCGTACCCGCGCTCGGGTGCTTCGTGGTGAAATACGGCTCAAAAATCTTGTCCATTATCTCGTCTTTTATACCGCCGGCATTATCTGTTACTCTTATGATAGCAAATTTATCCTTTTTTTCTAACGTTAGCGTTACTTTTTTATCGCTTTTTTTATTTGCCAGCGCATCTTTGGCGTTAGAAAGCAGTATGATCACGGCCTGACAAAGTTGCGACTCAAAACCGTAAATTTGCCCCTCGCTTTTTAGCTCCAAATTTACGTCTATGCCCTCTTTTTCGTAGGTTCCCTGCACCATCTTTAGCGCGTTTTCTACCGCAGCCGAGGGCAAAAATGCCTCCCTCTCGCGCTCGACGCTAAAAAAGTTTCTAAAGTCCTCTATCGTCTGCGACATGCCCTTTATCACGCGCTTTGCGTGCTCATAACCGGCCTCGAATTTCTCGTTTGCCTTGACGCTCTCTTTTAGCTTAAAAAGCGTGATACTAAGCTCGTTTAACGGCTGGCGCCACTGGTGAGCGATGTTTGCGATCATCTCGCCCATCGAAGCTAGACGCGACTGCAAAAAGAGAATTTTGGTTTTTTCCTCGTTTTTTTTGATCTCGGCTTTTACCAAATTTTCTAGATTTTGGTTTAAATTTACGAGCTCAGCCGTCTGCTCGGCGACTCTGTTTTCGAGATTTTCGTTTAAATTTAACAGCTCTTTTTTCGTCTTTTCAAGCTCGTTGTTTAGGTTTATCACGTCCGTCACATCGTATCTGATCGCAAGAAACTCCTCGATCTCGCCGCTTAAATTTAAAATCGGTATGATGGTCGTGTTTAGATAGACGTCGCGGCCGTCTTTGGTGCGGTTTCTTATCGTGCCTTTGTGCACTTTTTTGGCTAAAATCGTATCCCAAAGCCGCGCAAAAACCTCTTTTGGCACCTCGGGATGGCGCACGATGTTGTGATTTGCGCCGATTAGCTCCTCGCGCGTAAAGCCCGACATCTTACAAAACTCGTCGTTTACGAAGGTGATAGTGCCGTTGGTGTCGGTCTTTGAGACGATGTTACTAGCCTCGATAGCCTCTTGATACTGCCTGAATCTTGCTTTGATGTTATCCATTGCTCGCCGTAAATCCTATAAAAGATAGATAAATTCCGTAAATTATTATCGCCGCGCCGCTTAAATTTAGCGCGTATTTTTTAAATTTTTCGCTCACTGCCTTTAAAACCAGCGCGTAAAAACTCATCGCAAAAAAGCTAACTACGCCAAACGTAGCCGCGATCGCCGCGCCCTTTGCTCCGCTGCCGCTAGCTACAGCTAAAGCTAAAAAATAATAAACCACCCCGCACGGCAGCAGCCCGTTTAAAAACCCGAGCACTAAAAACCCCGGCACGCTATTTTTCGCGATCGCGGCTTTTATTTTTTCGTTTAAAATTTTGGATAAAAATGCGTTTTTCTCGATGAAATTAAGTAGCGTCCCGCGTCTAATGAGCGCGACGCCCAAAACCGCCATAAAAACGCCGACGGCAAAAAACAAGTAGCCTCGCGCCGCAAGAGATAGCGTAAATACGCCGCCAAACGACCCGAAAATAAAGCCAAGTAGCATATAAGCGCAAATTCTAGCCAGGTTATATCCCGCTATCATCGCCACGCTAAAAATTTTACCTTTACCGCTCAAAAACCGCGCGAGCACGATAGCAAAACCGCCGCACATACCCGCGCAGTGGCCCACCGAGCTAAGCGCCGCGACGCTCAAAATCGAAACAAACTCCGCGCCGCTCATCAAATTTGACCGTAAAATTTCATTTGCGAATTTTAGCCACGCTAGAGTTAAATTTGACCCGCAAATTTAACCCCAAATTTTGCTCAAATTTGACTGCGACTAGCAACTATAAAATTTCTAAAAATTGTTTAAAGATATATTTACTCTCGCTAGGCCCGCCGCTAGCCTCGGGGTGATGCTGCACCGAAAATACCGGATAATCCTTGTATCTCACGCCCTCGATCGTGCCGTCGAAAAGATTTCTATGCGTGATCTCGGCGACCTGCGCGATCTCCTCGGGAACGTTGTAGTTGTGGTTTTGCGCCGTTATCTCGACTACTTTGGTTTGTAAATTTAAAACCGGGTGATTTGCGCCGTGCTGACCGAATTTTAGTTTGTACGTCTCAAAGCCAAACGCATTGCTAAGCAGCTGATGGCCTAGGCAAATGCCAAAAATCGGCACTCGCGCTTCGATCAGCTTTTTTATCTGCGTGATCTCGTTTTTTAGAGCCTTTGGCTCGCCGGGCCCGTTTGAGAGAAACACGCCGTTTATCTCGCCTTTGTTAAATTTAGCTATGAGCTCGTCTGCTTGCACGTCGTGCGGATAAATTTGCGTCTCAAGGCCTGTTTCACAAAGCTCGTTTAGGATGTTACGCTTTACGCCGTAGTCGATGACGGCGATCTTTTTGCCGTTTGATTTTAGCGCGGTGTAGGCTTTGCTAGCGTGATCCCAGGCGCCCTTTTCGTGAGCGTAAATTTTCTCGGTGCTCACCTTTGCTACGTAGTTTATCTCCGAGATTTTAGGCGAGTTTTCGAGTAGCTTTTTTAGCTCTTTTTCGTCTGAAATTTCAGTCGATATCACCGCGTGTAGCGCGCCATTATCGCGTAGCATCTTGGTTAAGAATCTCGTATCGATATCATAAACGCCAAATTTGCCTTGCTCTTTGAAAAATTCTTCCAAGCTTTTTTGCGAGCGGAAATTTGACGCGGTAGAGTTAAAATCCCTCATCAAAACGCCGCTAGCGTGGATTTTCGCGCTCTCCATGTCATCTTCGTTTACGCCCACTATGCCGATTTCTGGCATGGTAAAAACGATAAACTGCCCCGCATAGCTAGGATCACTCATGATCTCTTGATAGCCGGTTAGGCTTGTATTAAAGACCATTTCGCCGCTAGCCGTACCGCTCGCGCCAAAGGCCTTAGCCTGCAAAAAAACGCCGTTTTCAAGGTAGATATAAGCTCTCACAGCATGCCTCGTTTTCTTAGCTCGTCCTCGTAGAGCCGCTCAAATACGATGTCGTACTCCTCGGTGCCCGGGATCAGTTTGCGCTTGTAGCCGTCGATCTTGTCGATGACCACGTCTTGTAAAATTTCATACGTTTTTAGATACTCCTCGATCGAGCCGTAGATGATGTTTTTGATACGGTTTTCGGAGACCGTGTAGTCGATGAGTCCCTTTTTCCAAGCGCTTTCAAGCACGAGGTGGGCGACGTTGCTAAAGCGGTCTTCGTACGTAAGTATCACGCCGTACTCTTTGGCGAGTTTCTTTTTTACGAGCCAAAACATATTTTTTCTATCGACTTGCATGCTCTCCATATCGTCTTCGTTCTCGGCGAGCACCTCGTTTACGCGCTCTTCAAGCGCTTTTTCTTTTTGTAAATCGTTATCTAAAATTTCTTTCGCGCATGCCGCTACGGGCTCTACTCCGCGCGTTAAATTTACGAATCCGGACTTTAATAAATCAATAGCGATTTTGTGCGCGATGTAGGGTGTGTGTGGGAGTTTTATACGCATTTTTACCTCTCTTTTTGGGCTTGATTTTAACCAAAATTTGGTAAGAAATACCTAAAATCTCACGGAGTTTTTGTTTTGACGGGCGTTTGTTTTAAGTAAAATTTGAAGCAAAATTTGACGCTCGGATAAAAATGCTTTTAAGACTGAGTACTAGTTAAATTTAGGCTTTAGCGTTAAATTTGACGGCGGTAAAATTTAACCTTTGGAGTCAAATTTGACCGCCAAAGGCTAAATTTAACTTTCGCGTTATCCGCGCAAATTTGAGCTCAAATTTAGACGCGAGCCAAGCTAAATTTAGAGCGTTATAGCCCCAAATTTACAAATTTAGCAGATTTCCAGCAGGGCCGTCTGGAGATGTAGGAGAGACTTCCTGTGTTACGTTTTTTTCGGCTTTTATAAATGGCGGGCCTTGTTTGATTAAAAGCGTGATTTCAGACGCCGCGGTAGGCTCCATTTTTGCCATTATCGCGGAGATTTTTTTAGGGCTTAGTGAGTACATGATGCTAGCCGCATCCGCCCTATCCATCGCGCTTAGCACGTCGGCAGCAGCTTGGTCCTTCATCTTGCCGTAGGTCTCGCCGACCTTGTCGCTAGTCATCGCTTTTAGCTCTTTTACGATTTCCTCGTTTTTCTTTAGCAGCTGCTCGGTTTGCTTTTTTTCCTCTTGCGCGCGGGCTAGAGTTGCGTTTAGCTCAGCCTCTTTGACGGCTAGCTTGGCGTTTCGCTCCTCAAAAAGCGCCGCCGAGCTCGCTCTAAAAGCCTCCAAGCTCTGCCTTGCTTCGTCTATTTTGGCAAGCTCTCTTTTTAGCTCGTCTTTTCTGGTTTCAAATATCGAAACGCAGTCCACCGGGATCTTAAAGCCGCTTTGGCTCGTGCTTTGAGCGTTTATGCCGTTTGCGCCCCAAACGCATAAATTTAAAGTTAGTAAAATCAAAATTTTTTTCAAGCTTTCGCCTCTTTTTGCCTAGTAAAATTCATCGTCGCAAACTCGTCCAGAGCTGCCGCTTCGGCCTTTTTTATCTTTTCTATTTGCGCGCTAAAGTCCTGCGTTTGCAGGTATTTCATCTTTTCGTACTCTAGATTGGCCGCCTTGTGCTGCCGCTCGAGGTGCGCGATATTTTTTTTCATTAGCTCGAGCCGCTCGGTTAGCAGATTCTTTTCTCGCCGTATCGCGCCAAGAAGCTCCAGCGATCCGCGCAGATCGGTCGCAGAGCCACTTGTTGGCATTTCAAATTTTGAAATTTGCTCGGCGGCCTGCGCTATGAAGCCCTCTATCATCGCCGCTTCGTTTCTGGCTCTTGCCAAATTTAGCTCGATTTTGTCTAAATTTCGCTTTTTTATATTTACGATTTGCGTAAATTTGCTTTTCATCTTAGCAAACTATCGCGTCTTCGCGCTCCGGGCTCGTCGATACTATGCCGACTTTTACGCCCGTGATCTCCTCGATGCGTTTGATAAATGCCTTTGCGTTTGCGGGTAGATCGTCAAATTTACGCGCCCCTTCTACCTTATCCCAGCCATCAAGCTCCTCGTAGACCGGTTTTACGCCCTCTAGGTCGCTTGGGAAATACTCGATTATCTTGCCGTTTTTCTCGTAGGCTTTGCAGATTTTTACCTTTTTAAAGCCGTCTAAAACGTCAAGCTTCATCAGCGCAAATTTATCCACGCCGTCAAGCCTCGCCGCATATCTCACGCCGACTGCATCAAACCAGCCCGTACGGCGCGGTCTGCCAGTCGTTGCGCCGTATTCGCGTCCGATATCGCGTATCTTTTCGCCGTCCTCACTCATATCTTCGGTCGGAAATGCGCCGTTGCCAACGCGCGTGGTGTAGGCTTTGATGATACCGATTACCTCGCCGACGTTTTTAGGGCTTAGTCCGATACCGCTGCAGCTGCCTGCGGTTACGGTGTTTGAGCTAGTTACGAAAGGATACGTGCCGTGATCGATGTCTAGCAGCGTGCCCTGCGCTCCTTCGAGTAAAATTTTCTTATCCGCGTCTATCGCATCCCACACCATATGCGTGGTATCAACGATAAATTTACCCAGCGCCGCCTCGTAGCTCTTTAGCTCGCCCAAAAGCTCATCGCGAGCAGGCGCTTTGACGCCTAAAACGTCTAAAAACGCTTTATTTGCCGCAAAATCGGCTAGAATCGCATCGCAAAGTTTCTCGGGATTTTTTAGCTCCCCGACTCGGTGTCCGCTACGGCTGATTTTGTCGCTATATGCAGGCCCTATGCCCTTGCCCGTCGTGCCGATAGCGTGCGCGCCTTTAGCCTTTTCTTTGGCTTGGTCGATTTGCGCGTGATATGGCAAATTTAAATGCGCCTTGTCGCTGATAAACAGCCGTCCCGAGACGTCTCCAAACTGCTTTAGTTCCTCGATTATCGCGGCCGGGCAGAGTACGACGCCGTTGCCGATGATGTTGATTATATTTTTATGAAGTATGCCTGAGGGAACCTGATGCAGCGCGATTTTCTTGCCCTCTACGACGATCGTGTGACCCGCGTTGTGCCCGCCCTGACACCTGCACACCATATCGTAGCCGCCGCTTAGCAGATCTACGATCTTGCCCTTGCCTTCGTCTCCCCACTGTACGCCCACTATCACGTCAGCCTTGCTCATACTCTCTCCTTTTGATCTAAATTTTCGATTAATGCGTCGGTATATACGCCAAAGCCGCTGCTTTTGATGCCCTCTATCTCGTAGTTGCCGCCGCCGCTTAGCACGACGTTGCCGCCTAAAAATCTAAAAAACAGCTTGTCGTAATACCTCATCTTTGAATAATATAACGGAACAATTCTTAAATTTTCATATTTTACCGCCTGCGCCAGCTCTTTTATCTCAAGCAGTGCGGTTTTTATCTCATCCGGCACCAGCGGCAAAATCTCGTCGATGCTTGCTACCGTATTTACGAAGGCTAGCCTTTTTAGCCACTCCTCGTTTTGGTTTAGGATTTTTTCGATCTCGCCGTGCTCAAATATCGAAATAGGTAAATTTAGCAGCCTACACACAATCTGCGGGATCGCGATGTGGCTGATTTGCAGCACGGGCGCGAGGTCAAACGACTCAAAAAGCTCCTTTGCGATCTTGACGCTGGTAGCCAGATCGCTCTCGCCGATTAGCTCGGCGCCGATTTGATAGATTTCAGTGCTCGGATACTTAAAAACCGGCTGGATGTAAAACCAGCGTTTAGGTTCGGTATCTTTTAGGCGTCTAAGCACGATGCGTACGACATCCACGGTGCTATCGGCGCGCAGGCTGATTTGGTGATTTTCGTGATCGCTAAAACGCACCAGAGCCGTCGGCTGTACGCTTAGGTGCTGATGATACGAGAAAAATGGCGTCACGATCTCGTGAAATCCATTTTTCTCCAAAATTTCACTCGCCGCGCGCTCAATCTTTCTTTTTAGTTTCGCGCTTTGTCCGAAATACAGCCTCGTGCCGCTTGGTATTTCGTGCTCGTAAACGCTCGCGTCAAATTCGCTCACTCTTGCTCCTTTGCTTTTGATTCATTCTGTTTTATCTCGGGCTCTACCCACGGCAACTCGTGAAACGCCGCCACGAAGTAGCTAGGCTTTGAGCCGCTATAAACGGTCGCGATACTAAGCTGCTCGAGATAAATTTCGCCACTTTTACGCTTATTATAAATTTCGCCGCTATAAAAGCCTTTTTTCAACAACCTCTTCCACATGTGTTCGTAAAATTTATCATCATGCACGCCTGATTTTAGTAAATTCGACGGCTTGCCGATAGCTTCTTCTTTGGAATAGCCGCTTATCTTGCAAAAGGCTTTGTTAGCGTCTAAAAATACGCCGTCTAACCCGACTACGGCGACGGCTTCTTGCGCGTTTGCAAATAGACTTAAAATGGTATTTTTATACGCGTACTCTTTGCTATCGTTTAGTCGCGCTATCTCCATGCCAGTTTTTGCGGTCAAATTTGCCGCTAGCTTGCTCTCGATAAAATACCCGATCACCTCGTCCACGGTTCTGCCGTCTTTTGAGATAAATTTGATAAATACGCTACAGTTTATGACCTCTAAATTTTTCCTTATCAGCCTGCAAGACTGCAGCGACTCGTTCTCTTTTTTGAGCGAAGCCGCGTTAAATAAGCTAAATTTGATGTTAAATTCATTCGCGAGCCTATCTCGGTCTTCTGGATGGATGATGTTTTTAAACTCGAATTCGTTTGAGAGTATTTCGCTTTTTTTGTACCCCAGCGCACGCTCGATATTGTCCGAAACGCTTGATATATCGCCTATAAAGCGGTCCTTCCAAACTACGCTAAACAGCGGTGAATGAGCGTCTATCTCGCTTTGTTTTTGCGCGTTTTTCTTTAGAGTATTGCTCTTAGTAATGTCTTTTACGACGCAAAAGCCGATCTTTTCGCCATCCGATAGCTCGTAGTTTTGCTTGTAGATGCGCACCTGTTTTATCTCGCCGTCCGCGGCAAAATGGTTCGTTTCGTAAATTTCGCCTTCGTCTTCTTGCAGCGTTTTCATATCGGTCAAATTTGACGCGTTTAGCTCGGCTAAATTTTTATTTTTTATCGCTTCCTCGCTAAATCCGTAAAACTCGCACGCCCTCGCGCTTGCTTCGACGATCTTGCCGCTTTTTGCGTCGATTAACAGCAAGATAAAAGGCCCTTTTTCAAACAAAAATCCGAATTTGCGCGAGTACTCCTCAAATTTCGCCTTTTTCTCGCCGAAATCTCCGTAAAATTTGACGATCTCGTCCGAGATTTGATCAAATTCTTCTACCGAGCCGAATTTTGCGTAGGTCTTGATCTCCTCGCCGTCGCCGGCTTTTGCGACTAAATTTTTGATAGATAAAACGGGCTTTATGACGGAGTTTTTGACGAATTTGACGTAACGAATCGTAAAGATAGCACCCACGGCCAAAAATGCAACGCAGATTAGTAAAAATATTAAATTTTCTTTTACGAATTTACCCATAGAATAGCTTGAAACCACGGCTAAACCGATCCCGGGAACTTTTTGGATATAATAAATCTCGCTATTTAGCGAGCCTAAATTTGCAAATTTTACTTCGTCGCTGTCTAGATAATCAACGTCCACGTCGTAAAGATCAAAGATGTTTTTGCGCTCTAAAACTAGCTCGGGGTTTTGGTGAAATACGATTCTGCCGCTTTTATCTATCGCGAACGAATTTACGCCGATCCTCTCGTATCCGCGCGCAAACTCCTCGTAAATCGCCGTAAAGCGTATGAGCGCAGCCACCATTTTGCCGTTTTTCATCTTTTTTGCGACGAGTCTCGTCGGTACGTCGCTTTTGTCAAACATAAACTCTGATCTTAAAATTTTATCCTCAGGCTCGTTTTCCCAAGGCTTTGATAGGAAAAAGGCGGAGTACGTATCGCGCAAATTTTCATCGCTGACAAACTCTATCTCGCCGCGTTCGTTTACGACGAAAAAGGCCATGTATTCGTTATTGTTTTTTACGGCAAAGTCAAAGATCGCTTTTTGGTCAAAATCGGGTGCTTCAATATATCTTTCGATAAGTTTAAGTTCGTTATCTATATTTACGGCGCGTTCTTTGATGAAAGTTTTAAAGTTAGAATTTGCAGCGTAAATATCCTCTTTTACGCCTTCAAATTTTAAATTTAACCCAAAGCTAGCAGCGCATATCAGAAATACGGCGGTAGCCAAAAACACCGCATATATTCTGCCCAAAACGGCGCGTGCGAGAGGAAATTTGGAGGCGGATGAACTAGCCAAAAGAAAAACCTTAAATTAATTTAATATAAACGGCTTATTGTAGCTGAATTTTGCTTGTTTTAAGATAATAAATTTAGAAGTTTGGCGAGAGGATGAGAGAATCGAACTCCCCGCGAAGCGGTCAACCGCCCCGCCATCGGATTTGAAGTCCGCGAGCGCCACCAGATCGCTTTATCCTCCGCGTCGTTGTATGATGAGCGCGATTATAGCTAAATTTATATAAATTTTAGTTTGATTTCTATAGTATTTGGAGAAAATTTTATAGGTCGGTGATGAACAAGCTATTTGCGCGATTTTTTTTAAAAAGCCTTCTCATTTTCTCGCCGATTTTTTTCCTTGGCGGTTGCCTCGAGCTCTTTACGACCGTGACGCCGCTAACGGGCATAAACGTCTACGACGCCTACCAGATCAGCAAAGACGAGCGCGGTATCTATTCGATAACGAAAGATAAATTTATAAAAACGAAAATCCAGACTAAAATTTTAGCCTCAAGCGGGCTTAGCAACCTAAACGTGGACGTCGAGAGCTTTTACGGCGACGTGTATCTCATCGGCGTGGTGCCTGACGACGAGCACAAAACCAAGCTCGTGAAGCTAGCCAAAAACACCGACGGCGTGAGTAAAATTTACACCTATATTCGCTTTCCTGGCGACGGCGGCGAATGCGAAAGCAACCTCGCCATAATGCTAAAACTAAAAAACAGCTTTTTTAAAGATAGCATAATCAGCGGCACAAGCGTAAGAGTGAGCGTAGTGCAATGCAACGTCGTATTTACGGGCATCATCACCGATATCGAGCAAGAAAAACATGCGATCTGGTACGCCAAGCACATCGACGGCGTGCGGGATGTTTACTCTTTTCTTAAGGTTATGAAAGAGTAGTTTTTCCCTTCAAATTTGAGTTAAATTTAAAGATTTTGTCCTCCAAGGCACACACCGCACGTTTAAAATTAGAAGCCAAATTTTCAAATTTACCAGGACAAGAGACAAACATTCCAGACGGAATAGGCGTAGTTTAATTTTAAAATTTTAACCCGCGAGGGCGCGTATATGAAATACGTAACCGAAGCGGGTTTAAAATTTTAAAGCTTAAAATCCGTCGTTTATGGGGAATTTTTAACGCGGTAAAAGGTTTTGATTAGTGTCGGCAGCAGCACCAGCGCCCCCAGCAACATCATTATCATAACAAGATCGGTCAAAAGTCCGAAATATATCGTCGGGATAAAGTTGCTAGTTACCATTATGCTAAAGCCCAGGATGATCGCAAACGAGGTGTAGTACATCGCGTAGCCGATGCTAGCGTGCGAGGCCTTGATCGACTCGGCGACGTTTTTGCTACGAAGCTCGATTTTTAGGCGATGGATATAGTGGATGATGTCGTCCACGCCGATGCCTATGCTGATAGCCGCTATCGTAATACTCATGATATCAAGCGGGATACCCATCACGCCCATGACGCCAAATACCGCGCAAAGCGGGATCAAATTTGACGTGATAGCGATGGCGGCGAGCTTAATACTTTTAAAAATAATGCAAAAAACGATAAAAAGCGACAAGATCACAAAACCGAAAGAATCTACCTGCGAGGCGATGAGGCTTTGAAGGAGGTTGTTATAAAGCACCATCGCGCCGCTAACTTGCACGCTTGCGTTGTCGTTTGCGATCAAATTTGCGATATCGGTTCTAAGCTCGCGCAAAAACTCGTCCCTGCGTAGCGCATCGTCGCTATCAAGAGTTCGCGCGGTAAAGCGCAGCTCGTTATCTTTTATGCTTACGTAGGGACTTAGGATGATGTCTTTGTATTTTTGCGGGATCTGTTCGTATAGGATCGAGAGCATGAGGCCGTCGGCGGGCTTTTGCGTGATGCGCTCGACGATCTTTACGACGGTGTTTAGGCTGCTGGCGTGCCCGACGAAGCGCTTATTTTCTAGATAGTTATGTACCTTTTTAGCGACGTCGATTTTGTGCTGATTAAACCAGTACTTATCCTCGTTCGCGCTAGCGGCAAACTCGTCGTCAAATTCGTCTTTAGGCTCGTTTTTGGCCGCCTTTTCGTCAAATTTGGGCTTGTTAAATTTGATCAATATATCGACCGGCACCGTGCCGCCTAGCTTCGTATCGATTACCTGCATGCCTTTGTGGATTTCGGTCGTATCTTTAAAATAGCTTATAAAGCTGTTTTCGACTTTTAGCTTTGAGATGCCGTAAAGCCCGAAAATAAGCACCGCAATGCTGATAGCGTAAACGGCGCGGCTGTGATTTAGTGCAAACGCGGCGCAGTGCTTGGTAAAGCTAAATTTATCCTCAAACGTCCTAACGGGAGCAAGCTTTGGCATAAGCGCCATCGCGGAGCCAAATAACAAAAACGCGAGCACGAGTGAGATAGAGATCGACGCACTCATCATGATGCCGAGCATTATGATAGGCTTGATATCAGAAAGCGCAAGCGACAAAAAGCCGATAACGGTCGTAAATATCGCAAAAAACGATGGGCTAGCCTTATCGCGTAGCGTGAGATAGACTAGCTGGCGGTTGTTAAGGTGCGGCTTGGTAAGGCAAAACTCGCGGTAGCTCACGATCAGGTGGATGACGACCGAGATCGTGATGATGAGCTGAAGGGCGATATAGTTTGAGCTGATGACGGTAATCTCCCAGCCAAAAAATCCAAACAGCCCGCTCGCCCAAATAACGCTAATCACGCAGATAAAAATCGGCATAACGATGTAGCGAATCTGCCTAAAAAACAGCCAAAGGCAAAAGACCAAAAGCAGAGTCACGCTGATGCCGTAGGTCGCAAGATCGGATCGCACGAAGCTCACCATATCATCCGCGATCATATTTGCCCCGCCTAAAAACAGGCTCTCGCCGCCGCCAAATTTCGCTATCGTCTCGCGGATCTGCTCGATCGCGGCGTGCTCTTTTATACGCGCTTCGTCGCGGTGAGCTTTAAACTGCGCATTTACCGCATTTAGACGCTGTTTTTGCTCGCTCGTGATATTGCCGTCTAGTTTGGCGTTTAGCAGGGCGTTTCGCTCGTTTAGTATGCTTTGATATTTTTCGTCGGTCTTTAAATTTAGCACGATCGCCGTAGTTTTTAGGTCGCGGCTAACGAGGTTGTTCGTATATAGCGGACTATCCGCAAACTCGCGGCGTACTAGAGTTTTGTTTATATCGGCATCAGCGAGGCTCGGTACATGCTTAACCAGCTCGCCAAGATCGTTAGTTCCGCTTTGAAGCAGCGGGATGTTTAGTACCGAAATAACGCTTGATACGAGCTCGTTTTTTTCTAGTTCGCGGCTTAAATTTTCTATCTTTTCAAGCGTAGAGGGCGCGAGCAGATCGTCTTTTGGCGTGTAGGCGATGACTAGGTAGTTTGGGCTAACATAGCGTTTAAAAACGTCTCTAAAGACGGCTAGATCTTTATCGTTTTCAAGCAGCAGCGTCTCGGTAGATGCGTCCACCTCGAGCTTGCCGCTAAAATATCCAAAAACTAGCGTCGCGGCTAGCACGCCCGCGATAACGCTTTTTGGAAAGTTGACGATAAATTTAAAAATCCGCTTCATCAGCGCCTTATTGCGGAGCTTGGACGGAGTTTAGCTTGCTAAGCAAATTTTCAAAACTCTCGTTTTCCATCAGGCTGTCAAACTGACTGCGGTAGGTTTGGATGATACTAACGCCTAAAATTTCGACGTCGTAGATGAGCCAGCCGCGCTCTTTGGCGTTATAAAATTTATACGTAAAGCCGTAGTTTTTGCCGTCCTCGCCGACCAGATCGGCATTTAGAAAGTAGCGATTTTCATTCGGTTTGGTCGCGTCTTTAAAATTTATAGTTTGGTTTTTGTAGCTTAAGAGTTTATCGACGTAGCTTGACTTTAATCTCTCTTCAAAAGCTTTATTAAATTTGGCCTTTTGCTCGGCATTTAGGTTGTTGTAGCGCTTGCTTAGGGCGATTTTAGACATCTGCTCGTAGTCGAAATATGGATCAAAAACGGCGAAAATTTTACTTATTTTCTCGTCTTTGCTCAAATTTGCGTTTTTTAGCACCTCGATGGCGTCTTGCGTCGTTTTTTGCATCGTAGGCTTTATCTGCTCCTCGCTGATTGCAAAGAGGCTAACCGCGCTAAAAAGCGCAAGCAGGATGATTTTTAAAAATTTCATTTTATTCCTTTATTAAGTGGTTGCGGCGCTGTTCGTAGGCGTCGCGTAGAAACGGATACAGGTCGATCGCGTCTTTTTTAAGATTGTCGTAAGCATCTGGATGTAAAGACAAAAGGTTGCCCTGACGGAAAGTTTTTATCGCAAAGGAGTCTAGCGCCGGCTTTACGTAGCTTATGGGATCGAGGTAATAATCGCCGACTAGACCGACGATATCGCGTAAATTTGACGGGCCGATAAACGGTAAAACCACGTGAAATCCGCTACCAACGCCCCAGTATCCAAGCGTCTGGCCAAAATCCTCGTCGTGGCGCTGCAGATTGTAGTATTTCGCTCCGTCGGTTAGCCCGCCAAAGCCAATGATCGTGTTTGCTAGAAATCTCAGCGTCTCTTCGCCCGCCTCGCTAAATTTAAACTGCAAGAGGTTGTTTACGAAGCGAACGGGATATAAAAGGTTGTCAAAAAAGTTCCCCACTGCAGTTCTAGCAGCCTCGGGCACTACGTAGTTGTAACCTTTTATCGCTGGATGGATGGCGTTTACGTACATAAAATCATTAAATCCAGTCATCATTCTATTATAGCCGCTAAGCGGATCGAAAATCTCGCTAGGCTGCGTAAATTCGTCGTCAAATTCGCTCTTTTCCTGCGTTTGTTCGGCAAAAACGCAACTAAAAAAAAGCAAAAGAGAGAGTAAAAATTTTCTCATCAAATCTCCGAATTTCAAGTCTGCAAAGGCAGTAACCTGAGATTTTATCTCAATGTAGCTTTTAAATTTATAAATTTCAAAATGCCCGGTATTACGAAGTTTCTTTAAGTTATTTTTCATATATATTTAAATATACTTCCTAGCAAATTATTTTTTTATATTGATAGAATTTGGGGGATTTTCATGAAAGCAGACGTTAGTTTAGAGCTATTTTTAGATAGCGGCGTATCGGTGCTAGCTAAGCATATAGAGCTTTTAAAGGCCGTCGAACACACAAAAAGCATAACCAAAGCCGCCGAGTACGTCGGCATCTCGTACAAAAACGCATGGGACAGCCTGGATGCGCTAAATAACCGCTCGGACGAACCGCTAATCGCAAGAGCCGAAGGCAACAAGAAAAACAGCGGCTCGGAGCTTACGCCCTACGGTAAAAAGATGATCGCGCTATACGACGCGATGCTAGAGAGCCAAAAGATATTTTTAGAAAAAGTTTGTTCAAATATAAACGTCGATACGAACGAAATTTTAAATTTACAGCGCATGAGCATGAGTCTAAGCGCCAGAAACCAGCTAAGCTGCGAGATCACGGACGTAAAAACGGGCGCGGTAAATTCGCAAATAAGCGCCAAGCTCTCAAATGGCGAAATTTTACGCGCCAATGTCACGGTCGAGTCTGAAAAAAATCTAAATTTAAAGGTCGGCAAAAAAGTCGTATTTATCTTTAAAGCTCCAAGCGTGATGCTCGCAAAAGAGGAAAATCTAAAACTAAGCGCGGCAAATTTACTAAAAGGACGCGTTATCGAGGCTAAAATCGGCTCCGTAAACGCCGAAATCGTGCTAGAAATCAGCAATCATCAGACGATAACCTCTATCATCACCAAAGAAAGCGCGATGCAAATGCGCATCGGCGTGGGCGACGAGCTCACCGCTATAATCAAAGCAAGTCAAATCATAATAGGAGTATAAAAATGAAAAAAACATTTTTTTCGTTAGTCGTCGCGGCTCTCGCGGCTTTTCATCTAAACGCGGGCGAGATCAACGTATTTGCAGCAGCAAACGTCACTTACGCGTTTGACGAGCTAAAAGCGGAGTTTGCTAAAACAAATCCCGACACCAAAGTAACCGTCACACTAGGAGCTAGCGGCGCGCTATCTACCCAGGTCAAAAACGGCGCTCCGGCCGACGTTTTCATGGCTGCAAATATGAAATTCGTAGAGGATCTATACGATACTAAATTTGCCGTAACCAAGCCCGTAGTATACGCTCAGGGCGCACTTGCGCTATTTACGATCAGAGATATCGATCTAGCTAAGGGTATAAACGCGGTAGAAGGCCTAAAAGCCATCGCGATCGCAAACCCAGAAACCGCTCCGTACGGCAAAGCTAGCATCGAAGCTCTAAAAAAAGCGGGCATCTACGATAAAGTCGAGAAAAACGTCATCCTAGCAAAATCTATCGGCGAGGCTCTAAGCCAAGCTCTAAGCGCTGCCGATGTAGGATTTATCGCGGCCTCTGCTATGTACGATAAAAAAATGGCCGAGTACAAAGAGGGTAAAAACTTCATCCTTATAGATCCCGCGCTTTACACCCCGATCGACCAAGGCATGGTTATCCTAAAACACGGCGAAAACAATCCCGAAGCAAAAGCTTTCTACGACTTCATCAGAAGCGACCGCGCGAAGGAAATCTTTAGAAAATTCGGATACGTCGTCCCGTGATAAAGGCTAAAATTTCGGCGATAGAGCAAAATGACGGCGTTAGCGTTTTTGAGTTTAGCGCCGAAAATTTAAGCCTAAAAATGCTCTCTTTAGAAAATCTGCAAAATTTAAAAATCGGCGACGAAGTTTGGGTAGGCTTTAAAAGCTCGGACGTATTCGTCGCTACTTCCCCGCTTTTAAACTGCTCGGTCTCAAACAAGATAAAAGTGCGAATTTCAGACATCCAAAAAGGCGAGATCACAAGCTCGCTGCATCTAAACGCGGGTGAGTTTGAGTTTGAAAGCATCATCTCTACGGCATCGCTAAAGCGGCTAAATTTAGCGCTGGGCGATCAAATTTACGCCTACGTCAAGGCAACCTCGCTCTACATCGCATGATAGAACTAAACTGCATAAAAAGCCTAAACGGCGCAAACGGGAAATTTGAGTTAGACGTAAATTTAAACGTCAAAAAGGGCGAATTCGTCGCCTTGTACGGCAAAAGCGGCAGCGGCAAAACTACGCTTTTACGCCTGATCGCGGGCTTTGAAACGCCTGATAGCGGAACGATAAAAGCAGGCGGAAGAACGCTTTTTGACAGTAAAAACTTCGCTCCGCCGCAAAGCCGAAATATCGGGTTTTTGTTTCAAGACTACGCGCTTTTTCCGAATATGAACGTGATGAAAAACCTGCTTTTTGCAAATAACGACGTAAATTTAGCCCGCAAGCTGCTGGGTCTTGTCGAGATGAGCTCGCTAGAAAACGCCGCTATCTCGCAGCTCTCGGGCGGTCAAAAGCAGCGCGCCGCCCTAGCCCGCGCACTCATGCGAAAGCCTGAAATTTTACTACTCGACGAGCCGCTCTCGGCGCTTGATAACGCCATGCGCGAAAAACTGCAAGACTACCTTGCCAAGGTGCACGCCGAGTTTGATATGACGACGATTTTGGTTAGCCACGACGTCGCGGAGATCTACAAACTCGCCTCAAAAGTCTTCGTACTTGACGGAGGCAAAATAGCTCAAGAAGGCGGGCCGGGCGAGATATTTTTGAGGCACAGAGGCTCGCAGAAATTTAGCCTGCCGGCAAAAATTTTAGAGATCTCAAAGCGCGATGCCATCTACGTAGCCGTAGTCTCCGTAGGTGGGCAGCTTTGCGAAGTGGCTCTAAGCGCCGCGGAAGCTGCAAATTTAAAAGCAGGCGACGAAGCGGCGATAAGCGCCAAGGCGTTTGGGTTAAATTTGCAAAAAAACGGTGGCGAAAACGACAAATTTGACGAGCGAAACACCGATATTTACGCGCAAAGCGAGCCAAAATGAATATCGATTTTACGCCCTTTTACCTCTCGCTAAAACTTGCTTTTATCTCGACTGCGATCCTGTTTTTTCTCATGCTGCCGGTTGCGTTTTGGCTTAGCCGAGCGAGTTTTAAATTTAAACCCGTGCTCGAGGCCGTGATCTCGCTGCCTCTGGTGCTGCCGCCTTCGGTGCTAGGCTTTTACCTACTGGTTTTTCTCTCGCCTTACAACTTTTTAGGCAAATTTTTTGAGGAAACCTTTGATATCCGTTTGGTTTTTAACTTTTCAGGCCTCATCATCGCTAGCTGCATTTACTCGCTGCCTTTTATGTTTCAGCCGCTTCAGGCGGGTTTTGCTAGCCTGCCAAAGAGCCTTTTTGAGGCGAGCTACTCGCTGGGCAAAGGCAAATGGGAGACGCTTTTTAGAGTCGCTCTGCCAAACATCAAACCCTCGCTTCTGACCGCTCTCATAGTGAGTTTTGCGCATACTTTGGGCGAATTTGGCGTCGTGCTGATGATAGGCGGTAGCGTCGGGGATAAGACTAAAGTCGCCAGTATCGCCATCTACGAGGCCGTCGAGCTCATGGACTACACCAAAGCGCACGTTTATTCGGCAATTATGCTGTTTATAAGCTTTGCGGTGCTATTTTTAGTCTATTTTTTCAACAATTCACACGCAAAGAGGACGCAATGAAAGATATAAACGCAAATCCGGTCAAATTTAACGAGCTAATAGGCGGCAAAAACTGCATAGTTTTTACATATCCGAAAATGGGCGAGAGCGGGAAGTTTTTGCCTGAAAATTTAAAGGATTTAAAGGGATTAACGGGCTGCACGCTTCAGTGCAAAGCCTACCAGGAAAACCTTGCAAAGCTCGAATCCGCGGGCTTTGCGCTAATCGCCGTCGGCTCTCAAAGCGTAGAAAATATGAACGAATTTAAACAAAGCGTAGGCGCAAATTTTATCTTTTTAAGCGACGAAAACTTCGAGCTAGAATCCCCGCTAAATTTGCAAACTTTTACCACGAACGACGGCAAGAAATTTTACCGCCGCCAAACTCTGATTATCAAAAACGGCGAAGTCGTAAAAAGATTTAACGACGTGGCAGAGCCCGTAAACGATGCTACAAACGTACTCGCGGCAATAGAGCTGCTTTAAATTTGGCTGATTTTACGCAAGAGGGCGAGAGATTTAGGGCTCAAATTTGGACGCGAATTTGAGCCGTTTTAAACTCAAATTTAAGCCCCAAATTTGACGGCGAATTTAAAACACGCGCAAGCAAAACCGCAAGTCAAATTTTAAATTCCCGTCAAACGCAAATTTAACCTAACCCAAAATAATTTTTTTATATAATTACGCAAAAATTTAGGCGGGATATGAATCTTTTTTCCATAGAATTTGGCTTGTGCTTTTTTATTTTTTGGCCGATTTATTATTTTTTAAACACACGCCCGCACCTGCAAAAAGCCGTTTTACTCGCTTTTTCTTATCTATTTTTAGCCTCGTTCGGGCTTAAATTTCTAATCATAAATTTTATCTTTAGCACCGCGATTTTTCTTTTTGCGAGGGCGGCTCAGAGCAAGGACTCCGCGATTCCGTTCGCTGCGGGCGTTATTTTCGTGCTTTGCGCGCTTGCGTTTTTTAAATACGGCGGGTATTTTACGATCAAATTCGGCGTCATGAGACTTGAAACCATCATTTTACCGCTTGGCATTTCGTTTTATTCGTTTATGAGTATTTTGCTACTAAAAGCCGTGCGAGAGGGCGAACTAGAGGCGCCTAGCTACCTTGATACGCTGATTTTTCTTAGCTTTTTTGCTGCGGTTATTTCGGGCCCGATTTTGCGGCCAAAGCCATTTTTCGAGACGCTAAATTCGCCCAAGGTTTTTCGCGCTAGCCCCGTCATATTCGCGCTTTTGTGCTCCGCGCTTTTTAAAAAACTCATCGTCGCAAACCATCTTTTCGAGATAGTTAATCCCGTTTTTGCCGCACCCACCCTACCCGCCTCGCAGCTTCTTGGCGCGCTTTTTGGCTACAGCGTGCTGCTTTACGCCGATTTTAGCGGCTACGTGGACTTCGTGACGGCGCTAGGACTCATGTGCGGTTTTGTTTTGCCGCAAAACTTCAACCGTCCTTTTACGGCGCGAAATTTAAAAATTTTCTGGCAAAATTGGCACATCAGCCTTATGAATTTTTTTAAAGAGTGCGTCTATTTCCCGCTGGGAGGCAGTCGCGGCACGCAGGCGCAGACGCAGCTAAACGTGATGCTAGTCTTTGCGATCTCGGGCGTCTGGCACGGTGCGGGACTTAGCTTTTTACTCTGGGGGCTCATCCACGGCCTTGGCGTCGTGTTTTTAAACTTAACCGACGAGCGCAAATGGCCAAATTCGGCCATACTTGGACGATATTTTACGTTTATTTTCGTGAGCATGGTTTGGGTCTTTTTCACGATGGATTTTGAGGGGGCGGTGCGCTATATCGGGGCGATTTTTAGAAACTCGGGCGGCGAGCTTCTTGCGATTTGCGCGCTGTTTGCGGGCGTTTTTGCCTTTGTATTTTTATACGCCGCGCTTGACGTTTATCCAATTTTAGTTAAATTTTTTGAAAATATAAACGTTATTTTTTCAGCCGTTTTTTTGGCGATTTTTGGGATAATTATTTACTTTTTGATGCCGTCCGGTATGCCTAACTTTATATATCAAGGATTTTAATGAGAGCGTTTTTTGGGGTATTTCTCGCATTTTTTACGCTGATTGCGCTATTTTTGCGACCGCTGTCAAACTACTACGAAGCCAAATATCAAAAGGATTTTTTCATCACAGACGAGCGCGCGATGGCACTGAGCGATAAATTTATAAGCGCGGCGGAGGACGGCTTGCAGAGTACAAAATCGGCCATTGATAAATTTACGGGTATTTTTTCTGGCGATAAAAAACAGGTCGCAACTAGCGCTAAAACGGAGCAAAATCTAACCACACCGCAAATCGAGCCAGCAAATTTAAACGCTCAAAATACGCAAAATTTAACGCCTAGTATCGGTGCGGTAAAAGAGGCTAATTTAACTGCGCAAACCGCTCAAATTTCTCCTGCTAAAACCGCTTTAAATTTAGACAAAAACGGCTCGCTAGCGTCAAATTTAACGCCGAGCGCTCCAAGCAAAACAAATAAATCCGCGACTTTTGATATCGAGCTAAACGAAAATTTGGGCATCATTTTGATAGGCGACTCCATAATGCAAGGCTTTGGCTGGGGTTTTGAAAACGCACTAAAAACGAGCAAAATCTCAATCAAAAATATGGCAAAAGCAAGCACGGGGCTAACAAATAAGAAATTTTACGACTGGAGCGAGGAGCTAAAGGCGGCGCTAGCAAGCTTAGAAAATCGCCCGCAAAATTTGCTGATATTCGCGCTTTTTGGCGCAAACGACGCTTATAGCTACACCTTTGACGAGCAGGCGCTGGACTTTGGCACAGACGCGTGGCGCGAGGCCTACGAGGGCAGGATCGCCGAGATCTACGAGATCGCAGGGCAGCACGGCGCGCAGGTCGTATGGCTGGGAGTGCCGTGTATGAAAAGCGAGAAATTCGACAAAAAAATGAAGGCGCTAAACCTGATATACAAGAACTCGGCGCAAAAATACGGTGCGCGCTACATAGATATCAGCGGCGCGATCTGCGATAACGGCAAGTATCTAAAAGAGGGTGCCGACAAAAAGCCGCTACGCAAGGATGACGGCATGCACATCAGCATGAACGGCGCTAAAAAGATCGCCGTCTACGTCGTGGACAAACTGCTAAACGGGCAGAGCGATAATTTTTAGCCTAATTTGAGTTTGGCTAAAATTGCAAGCTCCGTAAATTTTCACGGTCAGAAATTCTTAAAATTTGGAATTGATGGAATCGGCAAATTTAAAATTTCGCCGAATTTTGTGTCTTAAATTTGAGCAAATTTTCCGAGCCGTTCGCAAAATAAATACGGGCGCCCGCAACTGGCTTACGCCGACTTTCACGGCGCAGCGCGGCCAAATGCTCGCTCGTATAAAAGTGAGTATCGCGCGAAATAAGCGCGGTCATTTTTTGCCCAAGCAATTATCGCGTCTTGCAGTTTCTCTACGGCTGTCCTAGATAGCGCTACCGCTTGTCAAACGGCAGTTTATCAAAAATCTTTGCCGCAAATATACAAACCGCGTTTGGCGCCTTCGCGTCGTCTGCGGTGTGTGTGCTACAACTGTAGATTTGTCGCCTTAGCAAATAAATTTGCATAAATTTGAGCAACAAAACTCGAATTTAAAATCTAGCCGGCGTCAAAACCGCGTTGAGTTCGCGCCGACTAAGTTAAATTTAAATTTACGTAGCTGCTAAATTTAGTAAATCCACTTCACGACGTCGCTTAGTTCGCGGCGGTATTTTATCGGCTGCGGGTTTAGGCGGTAGCCAAATGGCACTACGATAGCCACTCTTTGCTCACTCTCATCAAGACCTAAAATTTCATTTAAAGCGTGTCTATCAAAGCCTTCGATCGGGCAGCTATCTATGCCAAGGCTCGCGGCTGCGTTCATCATATTTGTCGCAGCTATCATGCACTGCTCGTGCGACCACTGAAATGTTAGCTCATCGTCGTTTTTGAAATTTGATAGCAAAAAGTCGTGATAAAATTTCTGCCTTGCAGCGATCATCTCAGGCTCTTTATCTGCGCGTCTAGCGATCATTTTATCAACATAGCTGCTGCCAAATTTTATCTCTTTGACCTTTGCTAAGACGACCACCAAATGCGAGCAAGATGTGATCTGCACTTGATTCCACGAGACTTCGCGGATTTTTTGCCTTAGCTCCTCGTTTTGCACGACTAAAAAGTCCCACTGTTCAAGCCCCGTAGAGCTAGGACTTAGCCTGCCGGCCTCCAGGATAAAGTCGAACTCGCCCGCGCTGATCTTTTTGTTCTCGTCAAAAACTTTGCACGCATGACGAAATTTCATAGATTCTAAAAAATTCATTTTCGCTCCTTTGATTTTATGGTTACGCTAAATTATATAAAATTTGACCGAATTTAAGCTTAAGAAGTATTCAGGATGGAGGCAAATTCGCCCGCTTTACGCGGACGGATTTGCGCTGGTTTGGGCTAAATTTACTCGCCCAGAGGGTTGTTTAGCTCAACGACGTTTACTTTGCCGTCCTTGTGAGCTAGAGCGTAGATGCTACCGCCCTTTACCGCTAGTCCGGAGATATCGCCGATTTGCGGCATAGCGTAGGCGTCGACTACCTTCGCGTCCGCAAGGTCGATCACGAGCAAGGTATTGTAGTTTTTGGAGTAGGCCAAAAACTTACCGCCCGCGATATCGCCAGCCGTGACGTAGTAGTCTTTTAGATCGCGTTTATCTTTTAGCGCGAGGCTCGAGGTTACGATAGTTTCGCCGCTTAGCATTTTGTCCTTGCTATCTACTTTTATGAGGATCAAGTTCTTAGCGCGCTCGTTCGGCACCGTAATCATATACATGTAGGTGCTTTGCGGGTCTTTTGCGAGCGTTAGGACGTATTGTTTTTTCGCTCTTATAGTTAGAAGCGCCGGGCGGTCGAACTTCCACGCAGACTCGAGCCCACCGGTGCTCTCTCTAAAATATCTCCACTCGTGATACGCGTCCACATTTTGGGCAGGTTTAACGGCAAATGTCGTTTTGTTAAAGCCCGTAGTCACCAGCATATCGCCCACAAATGTCGATGCGACAGCCTTTTTGATATTGCGGCCGTTTGGTTTGTCGATGATAGCATGAGCGATCTCTTTAAAATTCGCATCCGTAAAATAAACGCCCCCTTCGGTGTTTGAGATGCCAAAAGTATCATTTTTAGCGTTATACGCAAGTCCGCTCGTTACGCCTTTGCCAAAAATCCCTTTTGTTTCAAAAGGAAGCGGGAAGCTGTTTTTCACACTAAGCGCAGGCTTTACGTCAACAAACGCGCCGGCACTTGGATCTTGGTTAAATTTGACGCTTATATCTTTAGGCTCGCCTGCTATAAACGGATCCTCGACGACGTTTGCGCCGACAAATGAAAACGGCTTTTCAAACCTTTTCCAAACGCCTGAGGTCCAAGTATTGTTTAGGCTGATACGCTCAGGATCGCCCTTGCCGCTATACGGAGGGATGCCTGCTGAGATTAGCGCCTGAACGGCATTTGATAGGATCACAAATAGGCTCAATGCGATCACAAATTTTGAATACACGCTAAGAGGCTTGATCCTAGTGTCAGAGCGCGAGATATCGTCCGAGACGACCTTATCTTTAGCAAAAAGCATCATAAGCCCCATCGCCACAACCACGATCCAGTACACCAAAATACCCCACGTATACGTGTGTGCGCCGAATATATCGCCGCCAAAGCCCATGCCCACATCTCTATATAAACTAAAGCTCGCATGCCTAAGCGTCATGAAAATACCGTATGCTGCGCCAAAAAGCACGGCGGCTATGTAGCGCGCCTTTAGGCCGTAGCGCAGTATCAAAATACCAGCGACGCCGACCACGACCATGCCGATGCGCTCCCACCAGCAAAGCGTGCAAGGGCCCTCGCCGATGACGTAGCCAAGATAAATGTTTGCGATACCGACTGGGATAGCAAGCACGAGCAAGACCGCGGTGGCCATGACGAAGTCGAAATTTTTCTCGTTAAAAAAAGCTCATCTAGACCTCCTAATACGCCGCGTAAGGCAGCAGGGACGTCCAGCTGGCGATGAAAAACATGATAAAGCAAATCGCCGTCCCCACGGCAAATGCGCCAAACGCTAAGCCCTCTTTTTCAGGCTTTTTCCAAGCTATAAAAACGGCTATAGCTAAAAAGAGAAACGATAAAAATTCCATTTTATCTCCTTTGTGTCATTAATATTAGTTTGTCATTTTAATTTAATTCTTTTATATTCTTGCTTAAATTTTGAGATATTTTTGATAACACATTGCAGATTGCTTTAAAATTTGGGGAGGAGTTTTTTATAAATTTAGCAGGTTTGGTTCACGAGAAAATAGTAAAATTTGCGAATTTCAAGGGCAGGCTTAGCTGTAAATTTATGATTTTGTTTTGCAAGATTTTACTAAATTTTATTTTTAAGGATTTTGGCTGTTACGGATTTTAGCAGCTAAAATTTGACTAAATTTATATTTAGAAAACTTGGCTGTTTTAGTGATTTATGCAAATAAATTTGATTAGGCTTGCTGTTTTGCCTATCGCTTGGCTGATTTTAAACCATCTCAAATTTGACCAAATTTACGGCCGTCAAATTTACGCCAAATTTGTAAGCTTAAATTTAAAGCCGCCTAGCATAAATTTATGCCGTATTCGCCGCGTTTTTTAACTATGCCCACAACCGCGCTACTTTCGTAACCGGCCTCTTTTAGACGAGACAGAGCCAAATTTACCTCGCTTTGCGGAACTGCGAGCAGTAATCCGCCGGAAGTTTGCGCGTCGTAAAGTAAGATATCAGCGTCGCCGCCAACGAATTTGCATGCAAATTCGCGGTTTTTGTAGCTACCCTCGGGGATGATGCCCATATCGGCAAACTCGCGCGCAGCTGCTATCACGGGCACGTTATCGGCGTAAATTTCAAAGCTGATTTTTTTGTTTAGCATTTCGCTTAAATGCCCTAAAAAACCAAATCCCGTAACGTCGGTCGCCGCCGTTACGTTGATGCATTTTAGCGCGTCCACGGCATAGAAATTTAGCTGCCGCATCGTCTCGACGGCCTGCTCGATTTGGGTCAAATTTAGCAAATCAGCCTTGATCGCCGTGCTCAAAATGCCCGTTCCCAGCGGCTT
The DNA here is from genome assembly GCF_014253065.1 of Campylobacter massiliensis. Taxonomy (NCBI): domain Bacteria; kingdom Pseudomonadati; phylum Campylobacterota; class Epsilonproteobacteria; order Campylobacterales; family Campylobacteraceae; genus Campylobacter; species Campylobacter massiliensis. Next base: position 59,677 of record NZ_JACLZK010000001.1, on the reverse strand, counting down.
TGTGAGTATGAGCGCGTCGCCCTCTCGCGCGGCATTGTTTGACCAAAAAGATTTTGGAGAAACGACGCCCGTGACGCTAAGTCCGTAATACATCTGTTGCGTCTCGATCGTGTGTCCGCCCACAATCACGCCGCCGCATTCGGCAACTTTATCCCGTCCGCCGCGTAAAATTTCGCCCAAAATTTCGCCGCTTAGGTTGCAACTGTCAAAACCGACGATATTTAGCGCGTTTAGCACCTTGCCGCCCATCGCAAACACGTCGCTTAGGCTGTTTGCGGCCGCTATCTGGCCAAATATAAACGGATCGTCCGCCACCGGCGTGATAAAGTCTAACGTCTGCACGAGCGCGATGTCGTCCGTGATCTTAAAGACGCTCGCATCCTCGTTCGTGCCGATGTTTGAGAGCAAATTTGGGTGAGCTAAATTTAAATCGCCGATAGTTTTGTTTAGACCCGACGGGTCAAGCTTGGCTGCTCAACCCGCCGCTCGGACGAATTTCGTGAGACGTTTGTCGTTATAAATCATAGTTTGATTTGCTCGTGCGTAGTTAAAATTTGCATGACTTCGTAGGCGTTTGACATCTCGCCGACGCTTAGGTCGCTTACTAGCTTATACGCCTCAAGGCAACTGCCGCAGCTTAAAATTTTAACGCCCGCAGCTTCTAAATCTTTAAGCGGTTTAAAGCTCGGATGAGCGCGGTTCGTCGTTATTTTGACGGCGTTATTTACGCAAATGACGTACTCCGGTTTTTCCACCTGCAAAAGCGCGCCTAAAAATTTAGCTAACAAGCTAACGCCCACGTCGCCGCTTCCGGCGTATTCTTCATTTAGATAAACGACTGTTTTTTTGGTCTTTGGCGTGATTTCGCAGACGAATTCGTCAAAATTCGTTAGCTCAAGTTTGGATTCGCCTTTAACGGCGGTGATTTTTGTCTCGGCGCCGTTTTGTTCAACGCTAAATTCGACGTTTTGGTTTTTTAAAAAGCGGCTGATATTTTCTTTGGGGGCGATAGAATTTACTAAAATCTCGAGCTTTTCGCCGTTTTTTAAGCTTTCAAGCGCGTTTTTGGTCTTGATTACCGGCTCAGGGCAAGCTAAATTTCTACAATCGATTTGCATGATTTTTCCTTAAATTTATTACTCTTCAACCTGAAGTCTAGTGGGAATTTTATCTAAAAGATTTTAAATTTCGTATAAAAAAGAGGCTTGCAAACTCGCCTCTGAGGCAAAAAGGAGAAAAATTTCTCCTTTTTTATTATTTTAATTTTGGATAAGTTTTTTCGTATTCAGATACCGGGATTTTGTTTTTAGAGATGAGCTCTTGGTACCAGTAGTGGTGAAGTACGTAAACCTCTTCTTCTTCTTTATAGCCCGTTATCATCGACCAGATAGCACCGTGTATCGCGATAGCCGCCATGTAGATGTGTACTAGGAAAAATACCGCGCAAACGATACCAAGAACATTATGAACTAGCGCAGAAGCTCTTAAAACTTCGATCTGAGATACACCCAGCCAGGTTGCAACGTCCGGGGTTCTAAAGTCAAGGAAAAACATCGCTGCGCCGGTTAATATCATCACGATACCGCCAGGGATCGCTACCCAGTACCACGCCTTTTGGCCGGCATTAAATTTGCCAGCAGGTACGGGACGTTTAACCTTTGAGAGATATCCGCCGACGATCAGCATCCATCTGATATCATAAACCGCGGGCAGCATCCTCACAGTCCAAGCTATCAGCATCGGAGGTACCGAAACGGCAAATAAAATAGTAGCTAATCCGTGGATGTCTTTGCAAAATCTAACAAACGCGCCGCCGCCAAGCTCAGCGCCCCACATCATGATGACGCCGGTCGGTATGAGCACTATCCATGCGATCGCCGCAGCACCGTGAGATACGCGCTCTATCATATTAAATGCATAGACTTTTTTGCCGTCGTGGCTGAAGTGTTTCGGTCCGATGATCAAAAAGTGCAGAACGAACGCGCCGATGACAGCCAAAATAAGCGACAAAGCCGCTATGGCGAAGTAGTCGTTGCCCTGAATGAACGTGAAAATCGGCCCCAAACCGTCTTCGTAAGGCTTAATGTTTTCGATTCTACCGGCAGCCCAGATATTGCTCTGGTATTGGTTCGTGCTAGGACTCGCCTCGATAGCGAAGGCCCAACAGGCGAAAACCGAAAGCAAACTAAAAATTCTCGTCATGCTATCTCCCTTTGGTTTTGTTTTCCGCCTTAAAAAGCTCGTCGTGGTCGGCATCCAGCCAAAGGCTAAATTTTCGCGGATTTTCGTGAAATTATATCAAAAAATAACGTAATGCAAGCTTAGCGCCGAAACACCGCTTTTTTAGGCGGTTATGGCGCATTTTTATCAAAATCGGGGTCAAATTTATAATCCGCTATACTAATTCATTTATATAAGCTAGATTTTATTTATCTTAAATTTAACTTCGTTTGGGATTAAATTTGCGACAAATTTGGCAAACGATAATCCAAATTTTAAATTTGACGCTAAAAAGGTGCAGGTTTAGCAAGCCCGCACGCCAGGCGCAAGCCAAATAAAAGATCGCCGCAAAATTTGATAAATTTATCGCCAAAAACGGCGCCTCAAAATGTCAAATTTGCATCATAAACGGCGCGGTTCCTGGCGTCAAATTTAGTTTCGCCTCTCGTACTCTTCAAAGCCGAATTCCCGCACGGTTACAAGCTCGCCGTTTTCTTTTAAAAGCAGCAAATCAGGCAGCTTTATGCCGTTAAAGGTCGTGTTTTTCACGATCGTGTAGTGGATCTGATCCTCAAATATCACCTTATCGCCCACGCTTAGCGGCGCGTCAAATTTATACTCCGGCTCGCCCGCGTCAAGTCCCACGATATCGCCTGCTAGACAGGTATTTCCGCCGAAGCGGTAGATAAATTTACCGCCCTTGCTCTCGCCTCGCACCGCCGGTCGGTACGGCATCAGCACCGTGTCTGGCATATGCGCCTCGGCTGAGACGTCTAGGATGGCTATAGTTTTTTCGTTTTGCACGAAATCAAGCACCGAAGCAGCTAAAAATCCCGTCTGCCAGCCCACCGCTTCGCCGGGCTCTATATAGACCTCGACGCCGTATTTTGCGCGGAAGTTTTTGATCAAATTTATGAGCAGATCCACGTCGTAGCCCTCTTTTGTCACGTGATGTCCGCCGCCGAAATTTACCCACTTCATGTGTGGGATAAACTCGCCGAATTTCTCCTCAAACGCCATTAGCACGGTCTCCAGACTCTGCGCGCTCTCCTCGCAAAGCGCGTGAAAATGCAGTCCCGTGATACCCTCAAGCGCGTCTGCGTCAAAATTTGCGCGAGTGATGCCTAGGCGGCTATAGCGACCGCACGGGTTATAAGCGTCAGTCGGCGCGACGGAGAGCTCCGGATTTACGCGAAGGCCGCAGGTAACGCCCGCGACTAGGGCTTTTTGCTTAAATTTAGCCCACTGCGCAAAGGAGTTAAAGACCACGTGTTTTGAGAGCGCTAGCACCTCATCTATGTCCTCGTCTTTAAAAGCGGGAGAATACGTGTGTATCTCGCCTCGAGCGTATTTTGCGGCAAATTTAGCCTCGTGTAGGCCGCTGCATGTCGCGCCGTCTAGATATTCGCCGACAAGCCCCATCACGCCGCTAAATGCAAAGCCTTTTAGGGCGACTAGCACCTTCGCGCCGCTTTCATCCTTGACGCGTTTTAAAATTTCGAGATTTTTGCGCACTTTGGCCTCTTCACAGACGTAGGCGGGCGTTTTTATTTTGCTTAATATTTCGTTCATTACGGCTCTTTCGTTTAAAATTTGACGTAAGTATATCTAAATATTTTTTTAAGTAAAATCAAGAAAAAAATTTAATTTCAAAGGCGAATTTATGGTAGAAATCGAGTTTTTGGGCCCGATAAAGATGCATAATTTAAAGCTAGAAGCGGCAAATTTAAGCGAAGTAAAAGAAAAACTAGGCGAATACGCGCAGCTCGGCGAGTGGCTAAAAATCTGCGCCGTCGCCGTAAACGACGAGATCGCGAGCTCTCTTGACGCGCCGCTAAAAGACGGTGATAAAATTTCCATTTTACCGCCGGTTTGCGGAGGCTGAGATGCAGATTTTTGAAGGAAGCCTAGACGCCAAGGCGATCACAAACGCCTGGTACGACGAGTTTAAAGACAAAAACTGCGGCGCGCTCATCACGTTTACGGGCATCGTGCGCGAGGAAGGCGGCATAAGCGCGCTTAGCTTTGACATCTACGAGCCGATCCTGCGCAAATGGCTAACTGACTGGGAGCAAAAGGCGAAGGATCTGGACGCATACGTGCTTTTTGCGCATTCACGAGGCGACGTGCCGGTGCACGAGAGCTCCTACGTCGCAGGCGTCATTAGCCCGCAAAGAAAGGTCGCCTTGCAGCTAATAAACGAGTTTGTAGAGGACTTTAAGGCTAACGCGCCGATCTGGAAATACGACGTCGTGGGAGGCGAGCGCATCTACGCAAAAGAGCGCAGCCAGGCGATCAAAGGCGCCGGACTACTAGCGTAGCGCCGCTTTTTATTAGTTTTATATAGACTCGTAAATTTGATTAAATTTTAGTTTGAAACGACACTCAGGTAGTGACAAAATGCGCTTTTGCCACTACCTTTAAGCTCAATTTGCAAACCTGAAATCACTTTAGAGCCTCGTATTTCTCGCACGCTTGTAGCCATATCTTCTTTTGCTCCTCAATGACTTGCGCGCTGCGGTCGTTTTTACCTAGATCGCATGCTTTTTTGAAGTATTCTTCGGCTGTTTTAAAAGATGCTTCCGACTTGGTTTTTTGACCGATAAGCTCGTTAGCAAGCGCAAAATTTGAGCAAGCACCCCAAAGCCCTTTATCACAAGCTATTTTTATATAGCCTAGCCCTTTTATGGCATCTGCTTTTACACCCTGGCCCTTAAAATACATGGCTCCTACGTTTTGGCAACCAAAAACGTCTCCGCCCTCGCAAGCCTTTACGTATAACTCCGCGGCTTTATCAGGGTCTATAACGACGCCTTGGCCGGTAGAATACATAAAACCGAGATTCGAGCAGGTTTTGTAGTTATTTCCGTCGCAAGCTTTCGCAAAAAATTTCGCGGCTTTTTCGTAATCTTTCGTAAAACCGTTATCGCCCATATAGTACGATATCCCGACGCTACCGCATATAATAGCGTCTCCAACCTCGCACTTTTGCTCAAATTCACGTATCTGCGCCTCGTTAAACGAAGCGGCAGAGACCAAAGAATACGCCGCAACCAAACAAAAAATTACTTTTTTCATTTTCTTTTTCCCTAAAATAAATTTTAAATCTATTTTACGCCGAGGCGCATTAAATATCTATAAAATCGATATTATCCTAGTTTTTGTCTTTTGGTCACATAGAGAAACTTGCAAAAATTTAATATTTTATTCGTATTTTTGTCTTGTGGTTGATTTTAAATTTAAGCTAAATTTGACCCACCGAGACCCGTACCGCGAAAATGTCAAATTTGGCAAGATATGAAGCAAATATTCTAGACAGAATAGGCGTAGTTTAACTTTAAAATTTTAACCCGTTAGGGCGCGTATATGCAATACCTAACCGAAACGGGTTTAAAATTTTAAAGCTTGAAATCCGTCATTTATGGGGAATCAAGCGGCTTTTTTGTGAAAAAATCCTACATAAACCGCAAAAACAAACCCCACCGTCACCGCCCACGGAGCCGCCGCCGTTATGGCGCTCGGAGAGCTAGCGAGCAAGAAGTTATGCGCTACGGCCGCGCCAGCCGCCATACCGATGACAAAGATTACCGAGCTTAGATTGCCCGTACCCATTTGCACGAGATGCTTGCCTGGGCAGCCTTCGCTAAGGCTAAAGCAAAGCCCAGCTAGCGTCATGCTAAGGAAGTTCCAAACCACGTCGTTGTGCGCGATAGGCTGGCCCTCGAAGCCAAATTTATACTGCCCGAGCGCCAAATTTACGATGCTGGCAAAAACGACGATACTGATAATGCCCGTAAACATCGAGAAATCCCCTTTAAAAAGCCTGCCAAACGCTCCGACGCTACAAAATTTGCTTTTGTGCATTAGCGCGCCCACGACGACGCTAAATCCAAGCGAGATCAGGATCGGAGCGTGCATGGAGCCAGGGCCCTTTGCGGAGGTAAAAAGCGCGCCGTTTTCGCCAAGCTTTAGTCCTAAAGCCAGCGCCGCAAGCAGCAAAATACCAATAACCGTCGGCAAAACGCCTATCGCGGCCTGAGTTTTAGTCTCGTGCGTGAGGCCGTAGCCGAGCTTTTTGAAAAATACGCCCGCACACACGCCCGCAAAAATACCGACGACTCCAGCAACCGCGGTCATATCGCCGCCACCAAGACGCAAAAACGCTCTCCACGGGCAGCCCAAAAACACGAGGCAGCCGATCATCGCAAAAAATCCGAGAAAAAAGCGCACGAAAGGCGACGAGCCCGTGGTCGCGCTAAACTCCTTCGTCCAAAGCACGCTAGCTAAGAAGCCGCCCAAAATGAGCCCGATGATCTCCGGGCGCACGTACTGCACGACTCCTGTGCGGTGAAAGCCCAGCGCGCCCGCCGTATCGCGCAAAAAGCAAGCCGCGCAAACGCCCATGTTGCCTGGGTTGCCAAAATACACGAGCAGTGCGCCTAAAGCGCCGAGCGCCGCACCTGAAACGATAAACCATTTTGAATTTGATAAATTCATGAAGTGTCCTTTGAAAAGGTAAAATCGACCCGATTTCTTAGGCTGTATTTTACTGATGTTAAAATAAAAAATTAATAAATTTTGATTTATATTTAATCAAATTTGAAGGAACATATAAAATTGAACTCAAACGGTCAAATTTGTGAAAATATCAAGAGTATTTAAAATTCGCAGGCGTCAAATTTGTGCCGCCAGATAAAGATATAAAAAACGATCGCGATATGCTATTTCTGCTCTGATTATAAAAAAGGGCGGCTAAATTTAATCGGCTTTATCCCGATTTCGCCGTCCCTTTACATAGCCTTAATCGAATTTACGGCCAAATTTACTTTTTCTTACCGTCTTTTTGTTCGCTTGCGACGTTATATTTCTCGGTATCTTTTGTGCTAAAATCCGACGCGTCTTTAGGTTTTTCGAAACTGCTTAGCAATGGCGAAGCGATATTTTGTATCCCGCCGTTTAGGTCGATGCCTACTTGCTTCATTAAATCATCGATTATAGGCGCGTTTACTTTATAGTTTAAAGACGCGTTTACGATTTGATCGGATAGCGATGCGCCCGCGTTGCTAACGCCGCTGCTAGTACTTGAACCGGCACCGCCCTGATTTGCACCGCCAAGGCCCGCCATTTGCACGATTTTGATAGAGTCGATTTTCTCTACGGGTTTTACGACCTGGGCGATGATTTGTGGCATAAACTCTATCAAAGCAAGCTTAAATCTATTTTCTAAAATCGCCGCTGAGACGATATTTTCTGCATTATTTATCTCAGTTTTACCCTTAGCCTCGACCTCATAGTTTAGCCTGTTGGCTTCAGCCGTTATCTTTATGGCTTCGGCTTCTGCAGTAGCCTTGATCTTTAGCGCTTCGCTTGCACCCATAGCTTTGATTTTGGCAGCTTCAGCTAGGTTTTCTTCGGCTTCTTTTTCAGCTTTTGCGGCAACCGTTTTTTCGATAGAGAGTTGCTCGGCCTCTTTTTGCGCTTCAATTAGTGCTAGTTTTTTAACGCGCTCGGCCTGCTCAGTCTCGGACGATGTTTTGATCTTTTCAAAAGATGCGGCTTCTAGCGCCTTTTTTTCGTTGGCTAGCGTTTTAGCGGCGGCCTCTTCCTCGACTTTTTTGGCGATTTCTATGTTTTTGCTCTGATTTGCGAGCTCGACGGCTTTTTCTTTGTTGATCTCGGCTTCCCTGATAGCCCTAGCCTTTTCTATCTCGACGGTTTCGATGGCGCGCGCTTTGTTTATCTGAGCTTCTTCGATAGCTTTGTTTGCGACGATCTTGGCTTCTTCGGCCTCTTTTCGCCTACTTTCGGCTTCTTTTGCTCTTAGCGCTTCTTGCTCGGCTTGAAAATTTGCTATCTTGGTTTGTTGCGTCGCTTCAGCCTCGGCTTCTTTTCTTTGGATTTCAAATTTCTCCGACTGCGTTTCGTAGTTTTTTTGCGCGATTTGCACCTCGGTAGAGCGTTCGATATCGTTTCGTAGCTTTTTGCGCTCTTCGATAGTTTGCGTTAGGCTAGTTAAACCTTCTGCGTCAAAAGCGTTGTTTTCGTTAAAAAACTCTTTAGCCGTTTGATCTAGCGAAGTAAGCGAAACCGACTCTAGCTGAAGGCCGTTTTTAGATAGGTCGGCTTCGATAGCGTTTTTTACCTGCGAACTAAATTCATCCCTTTTTTCGTGTAGCTCCTTCATCTCCATCGAGCTTGCTACCGAACGAAGCGTGGCGATTAGCTTACCTTCGATAAGCCCGGTTAACTCCCTTAGATCGACCGTCTTTTTACCAAGAGTCTGCGCCGCGCGCGAAATAGACTCTCTATCCTCGCCCACTCTGATGTAAAAATCAGCCGTGATATCTACGCGCATTCTATCTTTGGTTATGAAGCTATCGCTTTTAGAGCGAGCTACCGTGACCTTCATCGACTGCATATTTATGTCGATATAATCATGCAGTATAGGCAGTATCAGTGCGCCGCCGTCTACGACGACCTTTTCGCCGCCAAATCCCGTTCGTACAAATGTAAGCTCCTTTGTCGTCTTTCGGTAAAGTCTTGAAAAGACGATACCCAAGATAATGATAGAAAAGAGTCCTATGCCGACAAATACGGCCAAAGAAGTCATTGCGTCAATGTTCATACTATTCTCCTTAGATTAAATTTACTGTTTTTTCTTGATGTAAAAGTTATTTTTTTCGACTCTAACTATAAGCGCGATATCGCCTTTTACAAGCTCTTTTTCATCGGCAGCTCGTGCAAAAACGAAACGTTCTTTTCCGTTTTTATCCGCAACCTTAACGTCGCCGCCTTGCTCTTTGGTTATTTTATAGTCCTTGACTTCGCATTCGCAGCCAAGAAGCTCTTTTTTACTAAACGCAGCGCTTTGCACTTGAGGTAGGTATTTTGCCGCGAGCAGACTAACCCATCTAGTCCAAGTCAAAGCGATAAAAAACGAAACTGCGGCGATAGCTGCGCTCATATACCACGCAGGCGCCGCAAATCCATAAAAAACGCTAACGATAAAAAGCCCGCACGCCCCGAAGCTCATAAGCAAAATCCCATAAAAAATCGTACTCGGCACGCCGCCTTTATTTGCCCAAGCTAACAACTCGGCGCCGGGCACATCTATACCGTCCGCTCCGTCAAATAGCCCGTTTAACGGCTCAAGCGCTGAAAATCCGGTCATCATCAAAATAATCTCAAGCAAGGCAAAAACTACAACAATAACCAGCGGAACGGAAAATATGAGATTGTTACCAAGAAGCGTTAAAAATTGATCCATCTTTTACCTTTTTTGTTTTTAAATTTACCCTCTTGCAAAGTCAAATTTGACTGCTACAGCTTAAATTTGAACGAGGATTTATCCGCCGAGCGTAAATTTGCTATCGCAAGAGCCGCAAAGCAAAGTTAAATTTGAGCGAAATTTTACCGTTTTACGCTCAAATTTAGCCCGAGAGCCGACCGCGCTTTAGATCAAATCTACCAAAACGCGAGTCAAATTTGACCTTCTCGCCGCCCTACTCGATACTATATATGTCGCTTTGCTCGATCTTTTCGAGCTTATTTACCTTACTTTCCAGCGCCTTGCTCATCTGCGCGATTTTGGCGATATTTTCTTTCATCTTCGGCAGCGCCTCGTTTTTGAAATTTTCTATCTTATCTAGCGAATCTATCATCAAATTTATCGCTTTTTCGAGGCTCTCGTTATCTAGCGCGCCGCCCGCGACCTTTGCCGTCACTTCTGTCGCCGTGTCGTTTACGTCCTGTGCGTTTTTTAGGATGACGTCGGTAGCTAGCTTGTCCATTTCAGAAACCGCTTTTAGCTGCTTTTTGCCTTCCTGCGCTGCGCTTGCGATGTAGACGTTGGTTTTTAGCGCGGTGATGCTAGTTGTGATCGTGTTTTGCGTGGCGAAACTTAAAAGCGAATTATTGTGCTTGATAGTGGCGTAGTTTGCGAGGCTTTGCTGCATCACGACTAGCACTTGTTGCAAATTTTGCAGATGCATACGGATGTAAAATAGCGCCTCTTCGAGGAGAAATTTTTTCTGCTCTTCGTCCGTTTGATTTGCCGCTAAATTTTCGATGAGCTCGTCTGTTTTGCTTAAAATTTCTATCTTGCCTTTTAGGCTTTCGATGATGAGCGAGAGCTCCTTTTGTTTCTCGGAGATTTCGGCGTTTCTAGCTTCTAAAACGTTTATCGAGTGCTTTAAATTTGCCGTGATTTCTTCAAACAAGCTTGACACGCTTTGATATTTGCTAGCCAGCTCGGCGGCTAGGTCTTTGCCGAGCAAGAAATTTATAAATTTCGCGCCCAGTCCACTCTCTTTTATCTTATCGCTTGCTTTTATGAGCTCGGCGGAGTACTTTTTGACCGATTTTAGCGACTCGCCGACCGAGCTTCCTACGCTTTGGCTCATGCTAAGCAAATCTCCGACCTTCATATCCATATCGCCGTTTAGCTTTTCAAACTCGCCTAATTCATCCTTACCAAACGATACGATAAATTCTTTGGGATCGGTAAATTCTTTCCTTTTTTCTATGAGTAAGGCGACGACGTCTTGGGGCGTTTTAGCGATTTGATTCAAAGCTTGTCCTTTGCTTAAATTTAAGAGCTATTATAACTAAATTTGTACGCTTTTTACAGGCTTAACAATAAACTTCTGTGCTTTATTAGCATAATTTACGATTAAATTTAGTAAAATCGGCAGAAATATTCCAGACGGATTGTGTGTAGTTTAAATAGTTTTTGGCGGATACGACGGGAGCGGACTGGTCGTCCGTGACCCGAGTATTCTAGCCGAAAACTACTTTTAAAATCCAACCGAGCCGGGGAATCAAAAAAGGATAAAAAATGAAAGAATTTATGAGTTACGCATCCTCTCTTGAAATTTTACGCTCTACGCTGGCTCCGTGGGACCGCGTAGAAAAGGTCACGCTCACGCAAGCACTTGATCGACGTATCGCCGTAGATATCGCGGCGCAGGACAACTACCCGGAGCGTCCCGTCTCGGCGATGGACGGCTACGCTTTTGCGTGGCAAGAGGGCCTAAGCGAGCTAGATCTCATCACCGACCTACCAGCAGGTAGCGACAAAGGGCTAAAAGTAGAAGGCGTAAAATGCGTTAAAACATTCACCGGCTCGCTAATGAGCGAGGGCACAGACACACTAATCCCTGTCGAAAACGTCGAGGTCTCAGGCGGCAAGATCCTCATCAAAAAGCCTGTGCCGAAGGGCTTTGCCGTGCGCGAAGTCGGCGAAAGCTACAAAAAAGGCGAAATCCTAATCAAAAAAGGCGCGACGATAGGCTACGCCGAGACTGCGCTGCTAGCCGAGCTTGGGATCTTTAACGTTAGCGTATTCGTGCGGCCTAGAGTCGCGGTGCTGGCGACTGGAAGCGAGATAAAAGACCTCGGAGAGCCGCTAGAAAACGCCGCGCAGATTCACAGCTCAAACCACGTAGGTATCGCAGCCATGGTGCGCAAAATGGGCGGCGAACCCGTGCTGTGCGAGATAGTTCGCGATCGCGCCGAACTCGTAAAAGACGCCATCGTCCGCGCGCTAAAATCAGCCGACGTACTCGTCACCACTGGCGGCATCAGCATGGGCGACTACGACTTCGTCAAGGGCGCGCTGGGTGAAAATTTCGACATCATAATAGACGGCGCCGCGATCAAACCCGGCCGCCACATCAAGGTCGCAAAAGCGGGCGAAAAGTACATTTTTGCGCTGCCGGGCTTTCCGTACTCGGCGATGGTGATGTGCGTGCTCTACGTGCGCGTGCTGCTAAACGCGTGGTTTGGCGTTAGCGAGCCCAAAATCACGGCAATCATGGACGAGGATTACAAAAAGCGCTCGCCGTTTTTGGAGTTTACGGCGGTAAATTTAGAAAATCGAGACGGTAAAATTTACGTGAATTTAGACGGCAAGAAACTGGGCAGCTCGGCGATCGTAAATAACCTAACAGGGGGCGCCGCGCTTTTAATCATCCCAAAAGAGACCGAATTTATCGCAAAGGGCGAGATAGTCGAAGTGCTGAAAATGGTTTAAATTTGGGGTCAAATTTGAGTTGTGGCGTTTGCGGTTGCGGGCGCACAACGCCGAGCAAATGCGACTAGACGATCAAATTTATACACCGCAAAATTAATTTTTTGAGCGGTAAGTTTTCAAATTTTAGGTAAAATTTTACCGCTTTGTTTGATCTTTTGGCGTTTTACTTGGCGCCGCGGACATTAAATATTGTTATTCGGTGCGCCTGTGCTCAAGGATAAAAATACGGTGAAATTTCTACCTTCTTACTTTGTGCGGCGTAAAATTTACTTGGGCAAATTTTATTAGACTTGACGCGCATAGCACGCATCTTGATTACATTCAGCGTTTTTTAGAGTTTAAAAATTCGTAACTAGACAATAAACAAAAAGTAATTTTTGAACTAATTTTTGATATAATCGGCATCTAAAATTTAACAAAAAGCAGCCATCTTGAATGAACAAATAATATATTTTTTTAGAAAAAAGCCCTACTTTTTCTATTCGTTTTTTCCGGTTTTTGGTGCCTTATATAGCTTTATATTAGCGGTTTTGTTTTTAAAATGGTCGCCTTTTAAAACGGACATTTTTATCGTACTATTTTTTCTTAGCGCGTTTTGGTTTTTGGCCTTTTATCTTAGCTACACAAAGACCCTACCTACCTATAAATTTGAAAGAGAAAAGGAAAAATTTACGCTTTTAGAGGCTAGGGTCATTTCTGATTTTAGCCTGAGCGATAGAGAAAATATCTTTAAAAAGATAGAAGCCGTGCGGGTTTTTGCTAGAAAAATATTTTCCGAACAAAGCCTAGTTTCGGTTAAAATTTTAAGCCTGATAAACAAAACGCTATTTTTATACATCGAAAATTTAAGTATCATAAAAAGCCTAAACGCAGGGCTTGGTGCGGTGACGGGCGAATCAAAAAAAGAGCAAATCGCAAAAAGAACGCAAATATACGAGGCTAGAAACGCAACGCTTTTAGAGTATCTAGATAGCTACATAAACGAACTTGCGTCAAAAAACCAAAACGACAAAGAGATCGCGTCAATACAAAACGAACTTGAACGTATGTTGGTCGTATTAAAAAATATCAACAAAAAATAAGGAGAAAACAGTGGAAAAAACAGGCCAAGAGATACTAATAGACTACATAAAAGAGGATGCGCAAGATAGCGAAAAAAGCATGCAAAATTTGATCTTTAAAGATGATTTTAGCAAAGAAGACGAGGAAAAAATTTCTCAAAAAGCGGCAGAGCTTTTAGCTTTTTTATCAGATAAGGATAGTGCGCAGATAAGAGAAATTTTAGAAAGCGTCACGATCGAAGACGCGCAAAGTCTAGAGAGCTCTTCGTCGCTCTTGATGGGGAAATTTGCAAAACTAGACGACATAAAAGACGAGCAAACGCAAAATTTAAGCCGCTCCATAATCGCTCTAAACGAGGAGCTAGAGCAGATAAATCCGCACAAATTCGACTTTGATAAAAAAGGCGTTTTAGCTCTCTTTCCCTTTGTTGCAAAGCCAATAAACAGATATTTAAAGAAATTTCAAAGCGCTAAAGAAGTGATAAAAGATACTCTTTCGCACATCGAAGACGGCGAGAAAATTTTAAGAGAAGACAACGCTCTTTTACAAGAAGAAAAACAATACTACAAACAAAAAGCCGTAAGTTTGCAACGAAAAGCCGTAGTATTTGAAAAAATAGTAAGATCTATCGAGCAAAATATCTCCAAACTAGACGCCAAGGAGAGAGAATTTTACGAAAATAACGTCTTGCTAAATTTAAATAAAAAAATCAGAAGCATATATGAAATTTTAGCCGTTACGCAGCAGGGATTTTTATCAAGCGACCTCATCATAAACACAAACTGGGAGCTAATAGATAATATCTCAAACGTAAAAGCCGTAACCAAAAGAGCCGTAGAGATCGGTATCGCGATGGCTATAACGCTACAAAATCAAAAAAACGCGTTAGAAACGGCCGAAAAAACCAAAAAATTCGCAAACGATATGATTTTAGCCAACGCGCAAAGACTAAACACGCAAGCAAGTGAGATCTACAAGATGTCGGGCGATGCGACACTTGATATAGAGACGCTAAAGCAAGCTTTTAGCCAGATAGAAGAGGCCATGGGTAAGATAAATGCCTTTAAAACTAAGGCCGTAGAAAAAATCAAAACCGAAGTAACGGCGCTAAAAGAGGTAACGGCCAAGCTCGAAAACAAAATCCAAGAGTCGCAAAAAGCGCAAGAGTTTAAAACTTCTTTTTCCATGGACTTGTGAGACTTAGATGATCGATCCGAACATAAAGAAAAAGCGGCAATTTACGATCTATCTTACCGTCTTGATCGTAATTTTGCCCTTTGTTTTTCTATACCTAAAATATGCAGACAAGGAGCCTGAAAGCTTAGCGCAAAATTTCACCGTCGCTCGCCCGCAGCCGCCGGTACAAAAGGCTCAAATTTCACAAAATAGAGACAAATCGGCATATAAAGGCGACATAACGATATATAAAAAAGATATTATAAATAACTCCGTTCAAATTCCGTTTGAAGTGCGCGATATGTTGATATCTCGCGACAAAAAAAGACTCTATACTATCGGGCACGACAGAGACGGCATAAGCGTGATAGACATATCAAATTTAGACCGCATAAAGCTACTCGGACTTTTTTATTTTCCAGAGGCCAAATATAGCGTAGAAAGTATCCAGGCAGTTGAGTCAAACGACGGTAAAAGTCTGTACGTAGCAAGTCCGAATTTAGGTATTTTACGTCTTGATGTTACGGATCCTAAAAAAATAAAGATAGCAACCAAATTTGAAGTCAAAGGCTACTCTAAAATAAAATTAAGTTCAAACAACAAATTAGCCTACGTAAAAGCTAAAAACGGCATGGTTGTCCTAGATATTTCATCCAATAATATAAAAAAGATAGGCGAGTTTATAAGTATGGAAACTTTTAATCCAATAGAAAAAGGCGATGTAGCGATATACTCGGACAAATACGTTTTTATGTCCGATTTTGCGGGTCTTCATGTGCTTGACGTAAGTGATCCGAAAAGCATAAAAGAGGTTTATAAACGAGAGAACTTTAAAGTTGCTATAAATTTGCAAATTTCTCCAGACAAAAAATATCTATACGCAAACGAGCTTTATAATTTTAAAGTATACGGCATCAGCAATATAAGCAATATAGAGCATCTAAAAAACTATACCACTAGTAATAGAATTTATACTTTCGACATCGATAACGACAGTAAAATAGCATACATATCCAGAAGTAGAGACGGGCAAGACGATACTGTTTTGCCTAGTATCGATATCATGGATATCTCTAGTAATTTTGAGCCCGAACGCCTAAGAAGCTACTATATGCCCGAAGCAAAGAAAACAAATTTAGCCCTGCATCCCGACGAGCGCCATATGATTATATCTTTTGCTTACGATGGGATTGTGGGAGTGATTAGAAACGATGCTCAAACCATACAAAAAGAGGCGACAAAAACGCAGATAGATATAAAAGAATTAGAGGATTCAAGCAAAAATATAGATAAATCAAAGCCTGTTTGGGATCTGCCGTTTTCGCAAAACGGCTTTGGCAACGTTAGCATGATAGAAGCCACGGACGACGGATATATACTAGCCGGAGAATATGATAGCGCCAGAGAACCGGATCTTTTTATGAAAGTAGATAAAAGCGGACGAGAAATTTGGAGAAAAATAGTCGATAAAAGCTATAGCGGAATAGCAAATCTAATAGCAGCCCAGATGGAAACCTACTACATAATAGGAAACGAAGAAATAACCTACGCCGTGGATATGAATACACATAAAATCATAAGCAAATTTTCTCACACCTTAAAACAAGTGACGCCGTTAGATAACGACGAATTTATAGCGTGCGACTATAAAAATACCTTATATAGAATGGATAAAAACGAAAAAGTAATCTGGAAGAAAAAATTTGACGTTTCGCATTTGCCTGATACTTTTTATCACGAGTATAGATACAACGGCCCCGATAAACCAGCCGATGTAAAAACTATAAAAGCACCCAAAGACGGGTTTATAAAGATACTAAAAACTAGCGATGGAAATTTTATCTTAGTGGTAGAAGGCTTTGATATTTATAAATTTAATCCTGACGGTAAGCTTATATTTGAAACTAAAATGGAAGCGAATGGATATTTTAAAGATATGATCGAAGGAGACGACGGCTCACTCTTGATATTGCTTGCTTCTGAAGACAAAGAAGGAACAGATACCGCCGATATCATAAAGCTAAATAGCCGCGGCGAACTCATAAAAAAATCGACTATTTATAAAAGCAAAGATTCCTTTTTTGCTCCGTCTATAGCCAAATACAAAGACGGCAAATACATACTTGGCGTATTGTTGGCACACAAACGATTGTTACTCATTGAAATCGACGACGAAAACAATATTTCGGATCAAAAATATGTAGAAAATTTTGGAAAGTATATGGAATTCCATAAACTAATAAATATACCGGACAGAGGAGTGTTGGCCGCCGGAAAAAGAGACTACATCAAAGAAAGACCTCCGCAATACATAAATGGAGAACTTAAGAAGTTTTCAGATTTTAATATGGAAGAAGCTTATATGCTGATGATAAATTTCTACCAAAAAATAAGCGAGCAAAATTTAAACTTCACAGACGGAGAGTAGGCACTAAATTTAACGCTCAAATTTGAGCCGCAAGAGTGGCGCATTTTCACAAAGAAAAGACCGTAAATCGGCTTAAATTTAAGCTAAAACAAGTAGAGCAGAATTTGTTATTTTTATTTGCACTGGCCCAGTTTAAACGCGCGCCGGGTTAAATTTATATGGGCCGCATAAATTTGGAACCGTTACGGCAGAGGTAAACAAATTTGAGTTTGGCTAAAAAGCGCCAGGCAAACTTAAACCAAACAGCCTAGCGGTAAAAAGCTTTTATGAGTGTCAAATTTAGCCTATGCGCCGATTTGCCGCGCCGCAAAAGGCGCTAACAGCTAAATTTTGCCGCACGAATGCTCAAATTTAATGCTTCTAGATTTACGGCTAGCTCGCAGTTTTCGCAGTCGCGACCCCGCTCACTCAAACACCCTATAATGCGCCTCGTCGGCAAACTCCAGCATCTCCTTGTCGCCCCTGCTGTCGCCGTATGCGATCACGCGATCAAAGGCGTCCGTGTCGTACGCCTCGCGCACGCGGCGCACTTTCTCTGCGCCGTAGCAGTTGGCACCGTCTATCTCGCCCGTTATCACGCCGCCCTTTTTCTTGATGCGAGTACCCAGTAGCTCGAGCCCCTGCGCCTGGCACCACGGAGCTAGCCAGTCCTCGAGCGACGCCGTCACGATCACGACCTTGTCGCCGTTTGCCTTATACTCGGCGATCTTTGCCATCGCGGAAAATTTCACGATATCCTCGATGTGCGTGTTTGAGTATTTTTTGCAAATTTGAGCGAATTTATCCGCGCCCATACCCGCGAAAAAGTGCATCATCAGCCGCCTACGAGCGTAGTTGTTGCTGCAAATTTTTAGCTTATAGCCGATCAAAACGGGCGAAAGCCAAAAAATACCCCGAAAAAATTTCTTAAATCCCACGACGTAGGCGATAAACTCGAGCAGCGAATCGTCGCGCGTGATCGTCCCGTCAAAGTCGAATAAAACCAGATTCATCTTCGTCTCAAATTTTAAATTTGCGCGATTATAGCGCGCTAGAGTTAAAGGACGGCAAATTTAGCCGGGTTTTGCCGCGCAAATTTGCTTTCTCTTTCGCGCTTTAATCTAGCGCCCAAATTTTCTATCAAGGCTTTTTAACACGTATTTTATAAGCTCAAGCCCCTTTGAGCGGTGCGAGATTTTTAGCTTTGTGGCGTCGTCTAGCTCGCCAAGCGTGTGCGTAAAGCCTTTGGGGATAAAGAGGCTATCGTAGCCAAAGCCGTTGCTGCCGCGCTCCTGGCAAATCGCCGTGCCGTGCATAAAGCCGTGCGCCGTAAAGTCGCCAAGCTTTGAGCTAACCGCGATACAAGCGGTGTAAAAAGCAGGCGAGCTAGTCAAATTTAGCGCTTTTAGCTCCGAGATCAGCTTTGCGCGGTTACTAGCATCGGTCGCGCTTTTGCCCGTTATCTGCCCGTGCTCGTTCATATCGCTAAATCTCGCGGAGTAAATCCCAGGCCTGCCGCCAAGAGCGTCCACGCTGATGCCACTATCGTCGCTTAGCGCGATAAACTCGTCCGCCAAATTTAGCTCGCGCAGTTTAGCATGCACCGCGCGAGCTTTTATTAGCGCGTTTGCGGCGAACGTCGCTCCGTCCTCGACGATCTCAAAGGGCTCGCAAATTTCGCGCAGTGCGTAAATTTCGTAATCTTTTAAAAAATCTTTTATTTCGCGCACTTTGTCGGAGTTGGATGTTGCTAAAACTATTTTCAAAATTTTTCCTTTTTCGGCTTCTCTTGCGCGCCTTTAAATGAGCTAGAAATTTTCTCCCTCGATGAACTATATGTTCTATCTTCGGTCGAAAATTTCGTCGCAACATTTAAATTCATCGCAAGATAACTTTGCCGATTTTTTAAATTTACCGCTCACATTTTATCAAATTCGACTTTAATTTACGTATTATCAAAATTCGGGTAAAATCACTCCTTTAAAAAGGAAAATTTATGATAGTAAAAAGCGCTTTACCTTTATCTTTTATCATCGGCAGCAGGTTTTTTGGACTCTTTATCATTTTGCCAGTTATCAGCGTCTACGCGCTCGAGCTTGAGGGGGCGACCGAGTTTTTAGTCGGCGTTCTCATCGGCGTTTACGCGATGTCGCAGATCACGTTTCAGGTGGTTTTCGGCTACGTCTCAGACCGCTTCGGGCGCAAAAACTCTATGCTAATAGGCCTGCTCGTCTTTATCGTTGGAGCTGCGATCTGCGCGGTGGCGACTGATATCTACACGATGATTTTTGGTAGATTTATCCAGGGTGCGGGCGCGATAGGAGCCGTGGCGATCGCGCTGATGAGCGACATGACCAAGGAGGAGGTGCGCGGGCACGCGATGGCGATGATGGGCGCGTTTATCGGCATTAGCTTTACGCTTTCTATGATACTCTCGCCGATACTTAGCGCCAAATACGGCCTTTCAAGCCTCTTTTACCTCTCGATCGCAGTTACGGTCGTTTGTATCATGCTTTTATACACGGCCGTGGGCGAGGAGCCTAAATTTACGCACTCGCAGGCCAAAATGCCGGCCGTAAAGCTACTCTCAAACAGAAATTTACTACTCATGAACATCAGCAACTTCATGCAAAAAATGCTGATGTCGGCGGCCTTTATCGTGATTCCGATCGCTATAGTGAAGTATTTTGGCATGGACAAAAAGGACCTCAGCGGCATCTACTCGGTCGCGACGGTGTTTGGCTTTATCGCGATGGGTATCGGCGGCGCGATCGGCGAAACAAAGCGAATCACAAAGCAAATTTTAGTTATCGGCGTCTCGCTTTTCGTCGTTTGCTACGGACTTTTCGCACTCTCGCTCGGGCACAAGCCGCTATTTTACGCGGGCGTGATTATATTTTTTATCGGCTTTAACCTGCACGAACCGATCCTGCAATCCATGGCGTCCAAATTTAGTAAAGTAAGCCAAAAAGGCGCGGTTTTGGGCATCTTTAACGCCTTTGGCTACATGGGAAGCTTTATCGGCGGTATCGGCGGCGGTACTTTGCTTAAATTTTACGGACTTAGCGCGCTTTCCGCCGTTGTGACGGTGCTTTGTATCGTGTGGCTGATCGCGCTAAAATGGCTAGATAATCCAAATATCTTTAAAAATATCTATCTGCCGTCTGACACGGATGCCGACCTAGCCGAGATCGAAAAGCAAAAAGGCGTTGTGGAGTGCTATAAAAACGCGCAAAATCTCGTTGTAAAATACAACTCCAAGCTAACAAACGAGGCGGAGATAAAGCAAATTTTAGGCGTTTAGCGGACTTTTACGGACGGCAAATTTACCGAGTCCGTCCCGCGCAAAACGCCAAAACTTCGGCTCGTGCGCCGTTTGATAACGCAACGACGCCTGTCATGTAAATTTAGCCGCTTTTTAGCTATTTTTAAATACTATTATCAAAATCTAATTTCAAAAAAGGACAAAAATGAGCGATCTAAAAAAACAAATCGACGAGCTTTTCCAGGATAAAAAGATGTCCGTTTACGATGCGGCCAAACAGCTAAACGTACGAGAATACGAAATCCTGCAATACCGCGGCGATGACGAATTTAAGGAAGTCGGCGCAGAAAATTTGATGAAAATTTTCGAAGAAATCAGCACTTGGGGCGAGATGCTTTTTATCAAAAATACGCCTGAGTTTATCATCGAGATCAAGGTGAGCGTGCCTATGCCTAAAAAGGCGAAAGGGTTTTTAAATTTCACCGATAAAACAGGCTTTTTAGGCGGTCACCTCAAAGAAGAATCTATCGCGAGCATCGGCTTTGTGAGTACTAAATTTATGGGATTTCTCGGGCACAGCCTGCACTTTTACGACGCGGATCACAACGTGATCTTTAAGCTTTTCGTAAATCGCAACGAAAAAATGAAACTAGACGAAGCGCAAGAGCAAAAATTCCTAGCGCTAAAAAACAGTTTTTGATTTTAGCTAGCTTTGCCGCGCGTAAATTTTAAGGTTTTATGATGGCTAAAATTTGCAAAATTTACGACGTTTTGATAATCGGAGCGGGCGCAGCAGGGCTATTTTTGGCGGCGAATTTACGCGGTAAAAGCGTCGCCATACTCGAAAAAAACGCAACTCCCGGCAAGAAAATCCTAGCTAGCGGCGGAGGCAGGTGTAACGTCACAAACCGCCGCATAGACGCGTCAAACTACCTCGGCGACGCAAATTTCGTCAAAAATATCATAAAAAATCTAGACTTCAAAGACGTTTTAAATTTTTTCGGCGAGCTAAAATTTAACGAGCAGAAACAAAGCCAATTTTTCTGCGAAAGCGGCGCAAAAGACGTTTTGGGCGTGCTTTTAAAACGCGCTAGACAAAGCGGAGCGCAAATATTTTGCGGCGTTTGCGTAAAGGGTGCGAGGAAAATTTCGACAGATGAAAACGGTAAAATTTTGGATGCCTCTCTTACCGAAGAGACAAAATTTGATAGCGAAAATTTGCAGAATTTTACATCCAAGCAGACTGAAATTTTTGAAGTGCTCGCCGAAAACGAAGATAAATTTTACGCCAAAAACCTCGTCGTAGCTAGCGGCGGACTGAGCTACAAAAGCCTAGGCGCAAGCGATATCGGCTACGAAATAGCGCAAAGCTTCGGCATCAAAGTCGTCCCGCCCGCGCCCGCGCTCGTAGGATTTACCGTGCAAAAAGACGAGTTTTGGTTTAAAAATCTAAGCGGAGTTTGCTTCCCAGCCCGCATCCGCGTAGGTTGCGCAGGCAAAGACGCCGCAAACCGCGAGCCAAAAATGCCGCGAGAATTCGAGGGCGACATACTTTTCACGCACAAAGGCATAAGCGGCCCGGCCGTACTAAACGCTTCTCTTTTTTGGCAAAAGGGCTTAATCGCCATAAATTTTTGCCCGAATTTTAGCATCGAAAACGCGCAAAAAAGCAAAAAACAGCTCAGCACTATCCTGCCGCTACCTAGGCGATTTACGCTCGAGTTTTTACGCGCGGCGGGGCTTAGCGACAAGCCTTACGGCGAGTACAAGGCGGACGAGACGGCGAAAATCTCGCGGCTCTTTGCTTACGAATTTGCGCCTGCTGGGACGTTTGGCTTCGAGCGAGCCGAAGTCACAAAAGGCGGCGTAGACACGGACGCGCTAGACGCAAACTGCGGCCGTGGCGACACTCGCGGGCTTTATTTCATCGGCGAAGTCTTAAACGTAACGGGGATGCTCGGCGGATACAATCTGCATTTTGCTTTCGCTTGCGCGGCAAATGTAGCAAAGCGATTAAACGCCGAGTAGTGGCGCGGCTTAGTCAAATTTGAGGCGTAAATTTAGCCCGCCTCAAGATCCAATCGCTAAATTTACAACTCTTTTATCTTTGCTTCCACCTCTGCTTTTAGGCTTTTTGCATGTTTATCGTTACGTTTTTCTAAAATTTTATCCGCGACTTTAAGGGCTTTTTCGTAGTTTTGCAGAGCCTCCGTTTTATTGCCGAGTCCCGCCAGATCGCCCGCCATCAGCGCATAGTACTTGGCTCGCAGCAAATTTACGCTATCAGCGCCGAAAACCTCTTCGTAAATTCTAAACGCGACGGCGTGTTTTACGTATGCGCCGTTAAAATCGCCCATTTTATAGAGCGTATCGCCAAACCCCGCGCAGCAACTCATCAGGTCTTTTTGCATCTTCTTGCCGCCAAGCTCGTAGCATCTGATCGCCGCGCCGAAATTCGCTATCGCTTCATCGTATCTCCCCAATGCCGACTGTGCGATAGCTACGCCGTGATAGGACTTTGCTAGCGCTTTGTGCTCTTTGCCGAGCCCTTTTTGTAAAATTTTTAGCGAGCGCTCATAAGCTGCGAGCGCCTTTTGCGGCTCGCCTGCAAACATAAAAAAGCTGCCCGAGTTGTTTAATGCTATGATCGTGTTCTCATGCTCTTCGCCGTACTCAGCCAGGCAAATTTGCGCCGCCCTTTCACTCGCTAGCGCAGTAGCCGTGGCGTTGCGGTCGGGCTTAATAAACTCTTCGGCGCTAAGCTCTATCGCCTCCTCGCAGCTCATCCCAAACAGCCAAATCGGAAGCAGAAAAATTAAAATTTGACGCATAGAATTCCTTTAAAATTTCGCGCTATTGTAACGATTGAAAGCAAATTTTATCCCGTATTGCCTCATAAATCAGTATTATTTCTTGGCAAATAAACTTGTGACATTATTTTTATGTCTTCTTCTTCTGGATTCTCGATTTGAGTATCAATTATCTGCCTCATTAGCGCCACGCAAAATTTCATACCCATCTCTTCTGTGATTATATCTTTTAGATAAATATTTGTTATTTCATTATATTCACTGGGAAATTTAACAGAAAAATAAGTCATTTTCTTCTTTTTTGTCTCCCATATTCTATATTTGACCTCTGATTTATCATCAATTTTATATTCTTTTGCCTTGGTGAGAAATTTATTTATTTGCCCAGCCTTATCCCAAGTGGCAAGACTTTTGTTTATATAGACTTCATCCCATGTGTCAAAAATAGGAAAGTGCAATAAGAGGTTTCTAATAAAACTAAATAGATCATCGGCAATCACTCCTTCAAAAAAAGGTCGTCCTCCTCTTTTCATCCACTTTAAATATTCTTTAATTGGTTCATAATTAGAAATCTCTTTAAATACCAAAAATGCTTCTCTGAGCCTATAAAATCTAAAGCATGGTTCTTGAGTTTTGAAATTTTCACTAGAAATTTCATCATATAAAAAATAAAATCTATTATAAAAAAGAGTTAAGGCTTCTATCTCTTTTTCATTCGGTCTTTGCTTGCCATTTTCAATCATTGTTGCCTCTTTTTGCGTTTTCTTGCCAGGCGCTAATCCACCAAGTTTTTTAACTCGGTTGCGGTAGCTTTTTAGATTTAAATATGCTGATTATACCCAAAACAAGTCAACTTGATAATACATCGTTGATATGCTTTAGGATAAATTTAGGCGCTCAAATTTTAGCGACAAAATTAAACCTAAAAATTTAAGCTTATTTCTTATGCAATCTACCTCAAACTAAAAAATGGAATTTGAGATAAATTTTATTGCGCGATGCAAGGCGGTAAATTTAATTTGGTAAATTTAATCTCATGCCGCCGTCAATCGACATGCTGCTAACTATGCAAAATTTTAGCGCGTGCCGCTTTTGGCGCTCTTGTTGGAGCGAGCTTGCGCTCCGCGCCCGCCACAACCAAACTCTATGATTAATTACACCTAGCCTCTTAAAATTCATCTTAAATTTGCTAAAATTGCAGCTAAATTTAAAATTTAAAGGAGCCAAAATGTCAAATATCTTAATCATAGGCGCGGGCGGCGTGAGCCAAGTCGCGACCGTAAAATGTGCGATGAACTCGGACGTTTTTAGCAAGATCACCCTTGCTAGCCGCACGAAAAGCAAATGCGACGCGATCGCTAAATTTATCAAAGACCGCTTGGGTGTCGTTATCGACACCGCCCAGATCGACGCGGACGACACCGATGCTGTAGTCGCGCTCATCAAAAAAACGGGCGCCGAGCTACTACTAAACGTCGCGTTACCGTACCAGGACCTAACCCTCATGGACGCGTGCTCTCGCACCGGCATCCCATACATCGACACCGCAAACTACGAGCACCCCGACACCGCGAAATTTGAATACAAGCTGCAGTGGGCAAAGGACGGCGAGTTTAAAGCCGCAAACACGATGGCGCTGCTGGGAAGCGGCTTTGATCCGGGTGTGACGAACGTATTTTGCGCCTACGCACAGCAAAATCTCTTTGACGAGATCCATGAGATCGATATCTTAGACTGCAACGCGGGCGATCACGGATATCCGTTTGCGACGAATTTCAACCCAGAGATAAATTTACGTGAAGTGAGTGCAAAAGGCCGCTACTGGGAGCGCGGCGAGTGGAAAGAGACCGAGCCGATGCAGATAATGTTCAAATGGGACTACCCGAAAGTCGGCGTCAAAGATAGCTACCTGCTCTACCACGAGGAGCTAGAAAGCCTTGTTAAAAACATCAAAGGGCTGAAGAGAATCCGCTTTTTCATGACATTCGGACAGAGCTACCTAACCCACATGAAATGTCTAGAAAACGTCGGCATGCTACGCATCGACGAGGTCGAGCATAACGGCGTAAAAATAATTCCGATTCAATTTTTAAAGACCCTACTGCCTGATCCTGCGTCGCTCGGCCCTCGCACGAAAGGCAAAACCAATATCGGTTGCGTGATACGCGGTCTAAAAGACGGCAAAGAGCGCCAGGTCTATATCTATAACGTCTGCGACCACGAGGCTTGCTACGCCGAGACGGGCGCGCAGGCGGTGAGCTACACGACGGGCGTGCCTGCGATGATCGGCTCGATGATGGTGGCAAAAGGCATTTGGAGCGGGAAAGGCGTCTTTAATATGGAAAATTTCGACGCCAAGCCTTTTATGGATGAGCTAAATAAGCAGGGCTTGCCGTGGGAGATAATCGAAATGAAGCCTGGCGAGAGGTATGAAGTAAGATAGCAAGGCTTGTCTTTTTCTACTTAATACTTCGTTGAAATTTGATTTTTAGTGCTCACGTATCACATATACGCCCCGCTTAAAAATCAAATTTCGCCTCGTCTAAGCAAAAAAATACTGCGCCTCATTTGGTGGGTATATTTAAATAGATTTGAAATTTTCGCTCTACGACAGACTGCATGTATAGTCTTGGGACGAAATTTACTTCAAAACATTTAAAATCATCTCACGATACTTTGCCTTATAATCTTGCATTTAAATTTTACTCGGTCACGTATTTCATATACGCTTCCGTCATAAAATTTAAATCCGTCTTGATTAAGGCAAAAATACTGCGCCTTGCTCTACTGCATTTAAATTTCTAGTTTAAATTTTGCACCGCTAGCATTCAAATTTTACATCAAATTTAATTTAAACTTCCACACCGAAAAGCGTTTAAATTTAGCTATAATCGCGCCAATTTTATCAAAACAAATTTGAGCAAATTTAAAGCTGTCAATCTCCAGTCGCGCAAACCCTGCGCCCACTCAAATAACAACAAAAGGAAAAATTTGAACTCTT
Source organism: Campylobacter massiliensis (assembly GCF_014253065.1). Lineage (NCBI taxonomy): Bacteria > Pseudomonadati > Campylobacterota > Epsilonproteobacteria > Campylobacterales > Campylobacteraceae > Campylobacter > Campylobacter massiliensis. Next base: position 33,703 of record NZ_JACLZK010000001.1, on the reverse strand, counting down.
CAAAAACTTAACTATCTTTTTTAGTCGTGCTAAGCGCGCTCATGGCTTGTACATCGCTATCTACGGACGTATATCTACCTGCTATGCCTACGATGGAGCGGCAGCTGCACGGCGATGCGGAGCTCACGATAACGGGCTTTTTGATCGGCTTTGCTATAGCGCAGCTCGTATGGGGGCCTATCAGCGATAGGATCGGGCGTAAAATCCCGCTTTTTATCGGTATGGCGCTCTTTGCGATCGGATCAGTAGGATGCGCGATGTCGGACAATATGGCTAGCGTAGTGTTCTGGCGCGTGTTTCAGGCCGTGGGCGCGTGCGTAGGACCGATGTTAAGCCGGGCCAAAATCGTAAAATGCAGCGATCTTTTCGGTAGCTCGCAGGCCGCACAGATGCTCTCTACGCTGGTTATCATCATGGCGATAGCGCCGATAGTGGGTACGTTACCGGGCGGCGCGATACTGGAGTTTGGCTCTTGGCACGGGATATTTTGGCTGATGGCGCTAGCTAGCGCGATTATGTTTGCGATGATTTTTTCTCTGCCGGAGACCTTGCCGTCGCAAAAGCGCTCCACAAAGCCCATCGTATCGTCTTTTAGGAACTATCTAAGATTATTACAAGATGCCAAATTTATGCGCTACACTCTTAGCGTGACGTTTTTCTACGTAGCCGTCTATGCCTTTATCACGGGCTTTGTCTATATCGATTATTTCGGCATTCCTAGCAAATACTACGGATTTTTATTCGGCATAAACATCGTGGGCGTCATGGCGCTAAGTTTCGTAAATAAAAAGCTGGTAAAGCGCTATGCGCTAAACCGCCTGCTCATAGTCTCCACGCTCGTTGCCGCGCTTGCTACCGGCGTGCTATTTGCGTTTGCGTTTTTCAAAACGGGCGGAGTTCTTGGCGTGATAATCCCGATGTTTTTCGTTTTTAGCATGAACGGCATCATCGCTTCTTGCTCCAATGCCGCCGCTCTTGATAGCGTGCCGCAGGAGATGAAAGGCTCGGCCGCTGCGCTCATAGGCTCGTTGCAATACGGCAGCGGCATCCTTTTACTTTTTACCGTTTTTTGTGCGATGCTTGCGGCGTTTTCCGCGGGTACGCCGTGGACGATGTCTTGGATAATAGCTCTGTTTGTTTGGCTAAGCGCGCTCGCGGCGTATTTTAATAAATAAATTTAGCCTTGCGGGTTTGACTCAAATTTCGGTCAAATTCGCAAATTTGGGTCACTAAAGCTAAAAATCAAATTTGACTCCAGCGGGCCTAGCCAAATTTTACTTTTTCTTATTTTCGCTTTTTTGCGCGTTTAACGCCTCAAATTTCTGCTTTAAAATTTTAAAAACCTCGTGCTTGGATAGCTCGTATTTGTCGTATATCACGGCGTCATCGTCGCCGATAGGCTGCATGAGGCCATCAGCCGCGTCGCGGTCTAGTTTGCCTCTTTTAAACCTCACGTTTAAAACGTCGATTTTGCGCTTGGCGTCGACCATACGAACGCCGATCTCTTCGATATCTTTAAAGTAAAATTTGGCGTTCTTGCCGCCTTTTTGCACCAAAAACCCGTCGTCATCGATGCTTAGAAAGCTAACCTGAAATATCTTTTTCACGCAAAAAACGGCGCAGATCACGGCAACGACCATCGTAAAAACGCCCGTCCCGCCTATGCCGTAATAAAAATATCCCGCACACCCCGCCGCAAACAGCGCAACCGCCAAAAATAGCGCGCTTACCGCCCCTTTTTTATTTTCTTTCGTCGTCATTTTTTCGCCTTAATTAAATTTTACGGCTCATTATATCTTAAGTTATCGATTTTTCGGCATTACGGAATAAAAAATAATAATAAAGTAGAAAATTCGGCGCAAGCAGATCTTTAAGCGCCGAATTTAAGGATTATTTTATTTTAGCTTCGAGTGAGATTTCTACATCCGGATAGCTTTTGCCACCATGAAAAGGCTTGGCTGAAGCCGCGTATTTTTCAAATGTCTCATTGAGTTTCAAATCAGCCAACAAGTCAATGCCGATTTTAGCCTTTAGTTTACCATCTTCCACCGTATACTGCGTTTTGTAAGACTTTGAGTTTCCTTTTACGCTAACTTCGACTTCAGCTTCGCCCGCTTTTTCGTCGCCGCTTACGGATACGATTTTAGCTGTTATTGCGTTGCCGTCAAAGATCATACCGACACGTTTGTCGCGATCGGGCAACTTTGTATCGATATTTTTAGGATCGATGTTAAACTCAAAGGTTTTTAGAAAATCGGCAAAATTTGCGTTTTCCGCGCTTTTAAAGCCAAGATCTTTAAACGTACCCTCGACGGCTGTTTTGTTAGCTAACTTATAACCAACGAATTTGACGCTAGGGTTGCCATCTACACTAAAAGCAAATGCCGAAGCAGCCAGCAATGACGTGGCTAGCGCACCTGAAATGATTTTTTTCATTTCTTCTCCTCAATATTTAATATTAATAACTACTATCGTTAAAATGAGAATTATATAATCTTGCTCTTCAAAGAAAGCTTAAAGCGGATATTTTTTATCCTCTTTTTTTGAGTTGCCGTTTTTATGGTGCTTATAAAGCGCATCTGGAAAATTTCAAACTCGAAAAATACTAAATCGCCGTATAGATTTGCTCCAAATTTAAATTACTCTTTCCTAAAAAGAGATAAAAAACCACCACTTCTGCTGCACTATCCGAAGCCTGCGCTCCGATAGTATTTCCCTCCCGAGTACCGCGCGGCATCCTAAAATGTAGCCAAATTTAACCAAAGCGGAGTATAATGCTAATGAGACAGCGGCTTTAAGGAGGCGAAATGAGTTTAAATTTGAGCAAATTTTACGCGTTTTTTGCCTTTTTTATCCTGATTTTTGCGGGCTGCGCGGACGAAAGCCGGAGCGCGTTTTTTAACGGCTACGTCGAAGGAGATTATCTTTACGTGGCGCCTGGCGTTAGCGGGCAGATCGTAAATTTAAGCGTCAAAGAGGGCGTCGTCGTCCAAAAAGGCGAGCCGCTTTTTGAGATTGAGAGCGCCGAAGCGCTGGCAAATTTAGACGCCGCAAAGGCTAACATAGAAGCTCTAGAGGCCGAGCTAGCCGACCTTAGCACGGGCAAGCGCCCGGAGGAGATCGAGCGGATAAATGCCGAGCTAAAACAAGCTAAGACCGCGCTTTGGATAGCGGAGGCCAACTACGATCGCGCAAAGTCGCTGCTAGCTAAAAACGCCGTTTCGCAAAAAGAATTTGACGCCGCAAAGGCGGAATTTGACCGCGCAAACGCCCTGGTTAGCGAGCTAAACGCCGCGCTAAAGATCGCAAATTTGCCCGCTAGAATCGAACAAATAACAAGCCTAAAAGCAAAAATAAAAGCGGCCGAAGCGCAGGAGCGAGCCGCGCGGTGGAGGCTGGAGCAAACCGCCGTCCTAGCGCCGAAATCCGGATTCGTCGAAGATATATTTTATAAAACGGGCGAGTTCGTCCAAAGCTCGCAGCCCGTGCTATCTCTACTGCCGCCGGGCGAGGTCAAGATCAGATTTTTCGTGCCCGCAGGCGCGCTGCCTGGCCTGCGCGAGGGGCAAAAAGCGCGCGTGAGCTGCGAGGGATGCGCGGACTTTAGCGCTCGCATCGTCAAAATCGCGTCCGCTCCCGAGTACGCCCCGCCCGTCATCTACAACCAAACCTCGCAAAGCACGCTAGTGTATCTAGTCGAAGCCGTACCCGAAAACAACGCAACCGCCTTGCACCCGTCGCTACCGATAAAAGCGAGGCTAGAGCCGTGAACGCGCAAAATATCTCCGCTCAAATTCGGCGCTTAAATTTAGACGAAATTTCGCTCGGGCAAAATTTAAACGCACGCGGCGATAAAATTTACGGCATAGACAAAGCTCCGTCGCCGACCGAAAGAAAATCAAATTTGAGCGGGTCAAATTTAGCAAACAAGGTCAAAGCCAAATTTAGCCTTCATAAAAATTTTCGCGTAAATTTTAGCAGCGCAAATTTGCCGTCAAATTTGACAAACGCCTCAAATTTAACTGCAAGCCAAAGCTCAAATTTGACTCCAAATTCGAGCCCAAAACAGCAGAGCGACGACTACGCCATCGACGTTAGAGGCCTCACCAAAAAATTCGGCAAAAAGATCATCACGGATGGCGTAGATATCAGGGTCAAAAAGGGCAGCGTGTGCGGATTTTTAGGGCCAAACGGCAGCGGCAAGACGACCACGATACGCATGCTTTGCGGCCTTTTAAAACCAGACGGCGGTAGCGGCAGCTGTCTGGGGTATGAATTTCGCGGCCAAAGCGAAGCCATACGCCTAAAAACAGGCTATATGACGCAGAAATTCGGTTGGTACGACGACCTTAGCGTGAAGGAAAATTTAGAATTTATCGCTAGGCTTTTTGCGGTCAAAAACCAAAAAGCCGCCGTAAATCAAATCCTAGACCGCTTAGACCTCGCCCCGCGTCAAAACCATCTAGCGGGCAGTTTATCTGGCGGCTGGAAACAGCGACTGGCGCTTGCGATGTGCCTCGTGCACGGCCCGGAGCTGCTTTTACTCGACGAGCCGACGGCGGGCGTAGATCCAAAGGCTAGGCGCGAGTTTTGGGATATCATCCACGGACTAGCCCAGGACGGCATCACCGTGCTAGTCTCCACGCACTACATGGACGAGGCCGAGCGCTGCCACGAGCTCATCTACATCGCCTACGGCAAGATCCTAGCCCGCGGCACGCAAGCAGACATCATCGCCGGCTACGATCTAAACGTCTGGCAGCTAAGCGGAGATAGGGCGGGCGAAGCGGCGTCGCTGCTAGGCTCAAACGCCGCGCTTAGCGTTTCGGCTTTTGGTAACGGCTATCACGTCACGGCAAAGGACGAGGCCGCGCTACAAGATGCGGTTAAAGGCCTTGCTATACCGCAAGACGAGCTAAGTCTAATACCGATCAAAGCAAGCCTAGAGGATGTTTTCATCCACCTGCTAGAGCTTTATAAAGACGAGCGGTTTTAGGAGCGACGATGAAATTTATCTCGTTTTCTCGAACCGCGGCGATGATCGTAAAGGAATTTCGTCAAATTTTAAGAGACCGCGCGACGTTAGCGATGATCATCGCGATGCCGCTGATGCTGATGCTGCTTTTTGGTTACGCGATAAACAACAACCCGCGCCACCTGCCCTCAGCCGTAGTGATCGTAGATGGCGGCGGCAAGCTCACCCGCTCGCTAGTTAGCGCGATGAAAAATACGGAGTTTTTCGACGTCAAACACGTCGGCGCGGACGCAGCTAGAGCCGAAGCCATGATGCAAAGCGGCGAGGCGCAGTTTATTATCTATTTTCCGCCAAATTTAGAACGCAACCTCATGCGAGGCCAAACGCCTAAAATTTTAATCGCCACCGACGCCACCGACCCATCGGCAAACTCTGGCGCCGCGGCCGCTCTGCAAATAGCTTTTGAGCAGGTCTTAGCTAGAGACAAGCCCGGCTACGCGCAGCCTAGAGCGGAATTTGAGCTACGTGCACACTCTCGCTACAACCCCGAGCTACTCACGCGCTATCAGATCATCCCGTGACTCATGGGTATCTTGCTCACGCTAACTACGATCCTGCTAACGAGTATCTCGGTAACGAGGGAGTTTGAGCGCGGCACGATGGAAAATCTCCTAGCCGCTCCGTTGCGCCCGGCCGAGGTGATGATAGGCAAAATTTTACCCTACCTGCTCATAGCCTACCTGCAAGTGGGCGCACTTTTGCTGATAGCTAGGCTGCTTTTCGGGTTGCCCCCTATCGGCGACTGGGCCGCGCTTTTTACGGCTTGCACTCTGCTGATGCTTGCAAATTTGGGCGTGGGATTTACCTTTAGCACGCTAGCTCGCAGCCAGCTGCAGGCGATGCAGATGACTTATTTTTTCTTTTTGCCTTCGATGTTGCTATCTGGATTTATGTTTCCTTTTTACGGGATGCCGGCGTGGGCGCGGTTTATCGGCGAGTGCTTTCCGCTGACGCATTTTTTGCGTATCATTAGAGGCGTATGGCTAAAAAGCGCCGAGCTTAGCGATTTTTACTACGATCTAGCCGCGATTTTGGCGTTTTTATGCGTTAGCACAGCCATATCGCTCGCTAGGTATAAAAGGACGCTAGATTAGCCTACTCAGGGTCGTCGCTAAACTCGTTATCTCTAAAAATTACATAAAAGTCGATAAACCAAAGCGCGAAAGCTACGGCGATAAGAGTTGCTGGTAGATGTATATAAAATCCGCTCCAAACGTAAGCCAAAAAGCCCCTGCAAATGCCGGCGGCGATAACGAGCACAAAGGCAATCTTGCTAAGGCGTAAAAACTCAAGCTCCTGCCCGCTGTGACGCAGGCCTGCGATATTAAAGATAAGCATAATGCTAAAAATAATGCCGTTTAGCGCGATGACGTGCAGCATATTTGTCTCCAGCCCCAGGCCCAAAATCCCGCTCACGCCGTAAATGGCATAGCCCGCAGCCAGTAAAAGCTGCATCAGGTAGTAATAAATCACAAAGCTATGACGCAAAAGCTCCTTGTAGTGCCACTCTTTTAGCTTGGCTAAAATCGCGCTACCGCAGGCTATCGCGGCAAAATTTACCGCCTTGCTGCCTTCAAAAAACAAGCTAACTAACAAAAACGCGCAAACGCTAACGATCGCGATGTTTTTATAGACGAAATTTGGCACAAAGGCCGCGTCTTGCATGCCAGGCTCGCGGTTTAACGCCTCTTTGCCAAGCACCACGCTAACGCGAAAAGATATAAGCAAAATCGCGATAACGTGTAGGTGGATTTGTAAATTTAAAAATCTCTCCTCGCCGCTAAGCAGATAGCAAATCTCAAAGCCCAAAATGCCGAGTAAAAATGCTAAAACGCCCAGCTGATCGTCGTTGCGGTCAAGCCAGATCATATAAACGCAAAGCCCCGCCAGATACGCCCAAAAAAGCACCATAAAAAAATGCGCCGCAAACAGGCTAAAAAATGCGCTAAAAAAACTCGCCGCAAAAAACGCAAACATAACGCAGGCGTGCTTTTTTAGCCCTCCGCCAAAATTTGTCCAATCAGTTAGCCCCGTTAGCAAAAACCCCGCGTACGCAAGGGCTGCAACCAGGTGCAAAAAAATAAATTTGTGCCAGCTAACGAAATCTACGGGCGTAAAAAATATCGCTCCGCCTAGTACCGCACAAACCGCGCTCGTAAGGAAAAAAATTCTCATCGGATGGGTGAAAAAGTCGTTAATCATAATAAATTTTTCCTTTAAAATTTTCGTCTATCACGCCGCTAGCGTAGGCAAAATCCCGCTGCGAAAAGGCACGGTCAAGTTCTAGCTCGCGCTCGATCACAGCGCCTTTGCTGGCTAAAAAGCAAATTTTACTAGACATGCGTGCGGCCTCCATCCTGTCGTGAGTCACCAGCACTACGCTCATGCCCTCCTCGACGCGGCGCGTGACGATGTCGATTAAAATTTCTTTCATGTCGTAATCAAGCCCCGAAAACGGCTCGTCCATCAGTAGCAAATCAGGCTTTGTCACGATCGCCCGCACGAAAGCAACTCTTTGGCGCATACCGCCACTTAGCTCGTCAGGGTACTTTAGCGCGTCTTTTTCCGTTAGTCCTAGTCTAGCAAAGAGCTCTAATACGGTCTTTGCTTCAGGCTCATTCATCACGAGCAGCACATTTTCAAGCGCATTTTTCCACTCGAGCAGGCGATTTTCCTGAAAGAGATAGGTTGTTTTGTTAAATTTATTGATTATTTTGCCTTTGCGCGGATCTATGAGGCCCGAGATCAGGCGCAGGATCGTGGTTTTACCGCAGCCGCTCGCGCCAAATAGCGTCACTACTTCGCCCGCGCCGACCTTTAAACTAAAATCGCGCACGACCTTGTCGCGTAAAATTTCGTATTCTAAATTTTGAAGTTCCAGCATAGCAAACTACCTTTTCCACGGCATTAGCGTGATCTTTAGCGGCTCGATAACCAGATACTCAAAAAGCATAATGATAGCGATAGTAAGCACGACGTAGGCCATCACTTCGGTGGTATCTAGCATCACTCTAGCGCTCGCGATCTTGGCGCCCATACCATCGTTTGCGCCCAGTAGCTCGCCCATGATGACGATCTTTACGCCCATGCCCACGGCGACGCTTAGAGAGCTGATGATATGGCTGGTTAGGTGCGGAACGTATAGGTGGCGAATCTTTTTGCAAATGCCTAGTTTATAGGCGTCAAACACCTCCTTTAGCTCCTCACTAACGCTCATCATGCCGACCATCGAGCTAGCAAAGGTTAGCGGCAAAACCGTGATGATGATGGTAAAAACGACGTTTACGGCTAAAATTTCCCCCTCGTCTCCAAACCCGAACCAAAATATAGCTAAAACGATCCAAATAATAGGCGGCATAGAAAGCAGCGTCGTGATCACGGGCTTTAAAAACGCGGCAAAGCTCCTATACGCTCCGGCAACCAGACCTAGCGTGATACCGATAGCACAGGCCGTGCCGACTCCGACTAGCGAGCGCACGAGAGTGATATTTATCTCACTGTTTTTATAATCCGCCAAAAGCTCGTAAGCCCGCACGAAAACCGCCTCGGGCGCGGGGAGTAAAAACTCCCCTCCCAGCTCGCTGCCGATCTGCCAAAGCGCGATAATAAGCGCTATCGTCGCAAGACCGCTAAAGCCGCCCCAAAGGTAGTCCGCGACCTTTAAAAACGCGCCGCGGTCTTTTTTGACGTTATCTATAAGTATCATAAAAATAGGCTCTTATCGGGCATTTTGCCGCCCAGAAGCTTTGGATTAAACTCGAAAATTTGCTCAAAAAACGCCATCACGTCGTCTTGCAACTCATGCGCTTTTGTTACGGTCAAATTTGCCTTATCGAAAGCCCCGGCTAGCGCAGGCTCGGGCGCAGGCAGATACTCGGCGCCGATTTTAGCCGCGCTTTGTTTGTTTTCTAGGATCCATTTTAGCGCGCTCGTTAGATCGGCGTGCAGAGTTTCAAAAAGCGCGCGATTTGCCTCGTAGTAGTCCACGTTTACGATGATTCCCGCCATCGGGATGTACGGCTTGGCATTAAAGCTCTCGCCCCAAGTTTTAGGAAAATCAAGCCCGTAATGCACCGCCACGCCCGCTTTTTTACCGCGCAAAATCGTCGCCTCGCTAAGAGGCTGCGGCACGATAAGTACGTCATAGTCCTTTTGGATGAACAGCCCCACCGCTTCAGGCGGCGTCTGGGTATACGTGATATCAAGCTTACTCGCGTCTATGCCGCGTTTCTTGCAGAGCGCGCGTAGCACGAGATCGGGCATATCGTTTTTAAACGGCATTATGATTTTTTTGCCGACGAAGTCCTCGAGCGTCTTAATGTTTTCGTCCTTTATCATCGCGTTCATAACGCCAAGCGTGAGTAAATTTAACATCGCGAAATTTAACCCCTGATTTCGCAGGTTCGCCGCGACGTTTGAGGGCGACATAGTGACCTTGATATCGCCGCTAGCCACGCCCGCGCGCAGGACGTCCGGAGTGTTCCAGATGCGCAGCTTCACGTCGTGCGTCTTAGCTAGCTCGCCTTGCATGCTTGCCACGGCCATTATCACGCTAGGGATCGCAGGCGCGCCCCACATCGTAAAGTTTTCCTTCGCAAAAAGGCTAGGAGCCATCGTAGTCGCGCCCAGCGCCGCGCTGAGTCCTAAAAATCCTCGTCTGTTCATAGCTTTCTCCTTGTATTAAGATTTTTAAATTTTATTTCGTTTCGCTTTTGTTCGCGGTTAAATTTGAGCTCAAATTTGCCGCGCCGCCCGTCAATTTTTACGCGCCACCGAGCGCTTAAATTTAGCTTTGCGTTAAATTTGGACGGCCCAGACCCGCACCGCAAAAATGCTAAATTTACTCGAGGCAAATTTGAGCTTACCTCAACTCATTTTTGATAATTATATCCAAGATTTAAATATAAAACCTTGATTTAAATCTTGATTTTTTATTGACTTGGTTCATTAAATTTAAGCTCTCAAATTTATTTTTTTCTTGGGAGGCGGGAGGATTCTACTTACGAAGCGTCGCCCCTTCCGCCCCCAAACCCCCACCTACCCCACTGCACGTGAGAGGTGGCGACATAGCTTTGCTGACGCAAAGCGTCGCGGGCTTGAATCAAATTTGACGTTTTCAAGATACGGGTCTCGGCAACCCAAATTTGCAAATTTGACTTCAAATTTTGAACATAAAACGATAAGGCGAAGTATCGTGAGATGATTTTTGGGGTTGTGCAGATAAAATTTAGCGTAGGCTAGACGTGTAGTCCGCCGAGCTAAATTTTATCAAACTCCGCAAAAAGCGCTCGCGAGACAAGCCGCCGCTCAAATTTTAAAAACTAGAGTGAAAGCTGACAAACACCGCCCTCCCCGGCGCACGCACCACCGGATCAGGATCTAGCGCTCCTACGTGCTCGCCGCTGATAAACTCGGCGTAATCTTTATCAAAGATATTCGTCACGCCAAGCCTCACGCCCCAGCTGTTTTTAAACTCAAATCCGCCGTAAACATCCATCGTCGTAAAGCTCTTAGCCGCTTCGCGCTTGTCGATGCCAAAGCCGGTGGATTTATCGAAGTCGCCTCTATTTTGCTTTGCTACGTAGCGCACCGCCGTGCCGATGTTGTAGCTGCCAAAGCTCGCGTAGTCTTTGTAATCAAAGGCCAAATTTGCCTCAAACGGACGGATCTGATAGAGCGGTCTGCCGTCGGTTTTGTTTTGTCCATAGTTATAAAATAGTGAGGTTTTTAGCCCGAAATTTCGCGCGAAATTATACTCGCCGCGCAAATTTACGCTGTAAATTCTAGCATCGACGTTGCGCGTGATGACGGCGTTTTTATTTATCGGCGCGGCCGCGGTAGAGTGGCGGCGATCGTAGATAACTAGATCCTGCGCGTCGTCTGCGATAAAGTGCCCGCCCACGCTAAAGCTATCCTCGCCCTGGCGCGAGCGTAAGTAATCTTTATAAAATTCGCTCTTGTAGGTAAAGCCCAAATTTACGCGGTTGTGACGCTCGGGCTTTAGCAGCGGGTTGCTCACCCAGCCGTTATTCATCGGTCCGTAAAGCGTGTTAAATCGTTCCATGTTGCCGGGTATGCGCTGCAAGCTCTCAAGCGCCGCGTAGTAGCTATCCAGCTCGTTTGGCGTAAAATCGTATTTTAGGCTGGCGCTTAAGCCGTCTTGCTTGACGCTGCCGTCAAAATCATATCCGTAAACGCTACGGATAAGCCCTTTTACCGTCCTAAGCGGCACGGAGGGCGCAAAATAAGGCTCATTTAGCCCCTTTAAATTTGACTTCATCCAGTCGTAGTTTAGCGCAAGGCTAAGCTTATGGGCGTCGCTAAATTTATAACTCAGCGTATCAAAAATTCTCGTTCGCTTATTTGTCACGTCGGCAAATCTATAGCCGTTAAAAACCCAGCCGCTAGGCTGTTTTACGTACCTTTTGCCTTCGTGATTATCATGCTGATAACTGATACCTGCGAGATTGTGAAAGTCGCCCAAGTCCGCGTCGTATTTTAGCTCGACGTCCACGATTTTTCTATCCAGTTCGACCTTGACCGTCTGCGCCGCACTCCTTAGATGATAGTTATCGGCGTTTCTGCTCACGTCGCGAAGCATCAGCTCGAAATTTAGCGTATTTGATAGATCCTCCGCGCCGATGCGAGCGTTAAATTTACCGACGTATCGCTCGGTTTTGACGGCATCCATGAGATGGTGAGGCTGCTTGTCGTCGTCAATGTTATCGTGCACGAGCGTAAATCTAAACTCGCTTAGCTCGCTAGGCACGAAACCCACGACCGCGCTTTGCCCCTGCCTGACGTAGCCGTAGTTCCACGTCCTGCCGCCGCCGTCTTTGTAGCGGTTAGCTTTAGAGAAATTTGCGTTTAAAATCGTGTAGAAATTTGCACCGCGGTATTTAAAAAGTCCCGAACCGTAAAACGTTCTGCCGTAAAATCCGCCCGCGACGTGAAATTTATCCATAGAGTTATCGAGCAAATCCGTCACGAAAAAATAATCATCCCTTGGCGTGCGGTCAAATTGATTTTCGGGAAACGCGCTTTGAGCGATGTTTGGCGTATAAGGCGGCGGAGGCGTAAAGTCCTTTACCGGCTTTATGACGTCGGGATTTGCGCCGTTTGCAAATAGCGCCGTCGCAGCCGCAGCCAGACTGATAGCTAGTCTCATTTGAAATCCTTTATGATAATTTTGATTTTTCGTATCACAATTATATAGAAAAATGTTTGAATATTTCTTGATTTTCATTAAGATAAGATTTATAAATTTTCGCGCGGTTTGGTTTGCAGACGGCGGCAAATTTGATGTTAGCGGAGTTAAATTTGATAAACGTAAATTTTACGCACCGAGACCCGCACCTTTAAGATGCTAAATTTGATTTGGTTAAATTTGGCGTTATGCATTAAATTTAGTTTTTCTTGCTAAGAGGAGAGAAGGGGCTTGAATTACACTCTGCTAGCAGCTCTCAAAGAGAGTGCAAGCACAAGGCGAGGCAAAGCCGAAGCAAAAGAGCTCCCTTTTGTATCCGCCTTTCTCTTTTTCTTGGGTGGCGGAAGGGGTTTCTACTTACGGTTTGCTTGCAGATACGAACGAAGCGGTCTCAAGCCCATAGGGCGACGGTAGCGAACGTAGTGAAGCTAAAGTAGAGCGCCCTTTCCCCTTGCGTCGTGCTATGCACTCGCAACTGCCAGAAGCAGAACCGCCCCCGTCTGCTTGCAGCTGCTAGCGCAGCGACGCAGAAACCCCTACCTACCCCACTGCACGTGAGAGGTTGCTGCGCTATGCGCAGTTTTATCTGGCGCTATCGCGCCGCACGTTTTTAAATTTGTGTTTTCAAGATGCGGGTCTCGGTGGGTAAAATTTAACTTCAAATTTGAACGTAAAACGATAAGGCGCAGTATTTTTGTTTTTTACTTCGCGCAAGCGCTCGTAACGCTCTGCTTGCAGTAGCGAACGCAGTGAAGCTAAACTTCGCTACGAGGAGACGAGGCGGAAACGACGGAGGCGAGGGAGCAGACTAGTCGTCCGTGACCAAAGCCAACCGAGTTTTTAACGAAGTATAAAGGAAAAAATCAAGCCGTTAAGGATAGAAAAACCCGAGTATCTGCGTCGCCGCCTTTTCTTCTATGTATGGGATTATGTAGCTTGGCGAATAAAGATTTTGGCCGCTTTCGATCTCGAGATTGGTTCTTTGTTCGCTGCCGTTTGCGCGGATCATCACGCTGATATAGGCTCTATAAAGATAATAATCCGTCCTGTCGTAAAAATCATCGTCAAACGGGTCGCCAAAAAGCATGCCAAAGCCCATGCTGCGCCTGTATCCGTAGCTGCCGAAACCATAACCCATGCTCATATACGCGCGCGGGCGTTCGCGTCGTTCAAAGCGCTGCAAGCTCGCAAAATCGCCCATTATCACGATATCGGCGCTCTTTTGATCCATGCTTTGGGTAAAACCGTTTTGCAGTAGTTTGTTTCGCACGGTATTTTCTAGCGTGTTTGCGTAGCCGCAGGAGTTTTTAAAATAAACATAGACGCTGCGCGAGGCTTTTTTTACGTCGCCGTTTGTTATAAAAATAGGCATCGTGCTTCTAGCGTAAAGCTCGGGCGTGCGGGGCTCGCCGCAACCTACGAAAAAAATCGCAAATAGCAAAATAGAGAAAATTTTTAGTTTCATTTCGCGTCTCCTTATTCAAATTTGACCACCGCAAATTTAACGCGGACGGGTCAAATTTAGGATCAAATTTAAGCGTATTTTACTACTAAATCTTTACGTTTGAGTAAATTTATAATACCAGCTTGATCTCGTTTTCTAGAGTGGCTTTTGGAGTGAGTCCTATGAAGCGCTTTTTGAGATTACCCTCGCCGTCAAAGACGAAGATCGCAGGCACGCCCATCACACCGCCGACGGCCTTGCTGAAATAATCGACCGAAACTTTATCGCTAATCACGTCGTAGTCGATATGGTGCTGCTTCACCATATCGATATCTTTATCAAATCCAAGGCTCGGTCCAAATATCCCGTAAACACCAAATTTGTCCTTAAACTCGGAGTAAATTTCATTTACGATCGGAGCTTGCGCTACGCAGGCGCCGCAGGATGTGCCAAAGAAAAAGAGCATATAGGGCTTGCCGTCCGTTTTAAGCCGCCTGCCCTCGGGAAAATAGTGCGTATCGACGCCCTTTGGCGAGTTTAGGCTAATGTGGTGCTTGTCAAAGCCGCTATTTCCGCAGCCCGCTATCATCGCCGCCGCAAAGACTAATAATATATATTTTTTTATCATAATTCTCCCAAATTTAAACCGTCGCAAAGGCGCTTTGACCCTTTGGCTCACTTGCTAGCCTCTCGCATGCCTCCGCGCGCTCGCCGTCGCTCACGTGGTGAATATTTTCCATCTTGCCGTGCCTTAGATAGACGATCTTATCGCCAAACTGCCCAAGATCAGGGTTGTGCGTGATGAGCAGGATCGTTTTGCCCTCGCTTCGCAGCTTTTGAAACAGCTCCAAAACTACGCGCTCGTTTGCTTCATCTAGGTTGCCCGTCGGCTCGTCGGCTATCAAGATATCAGGATCGTTTATGAGGGCGCGCGCGATACACAGACGCTGCTGCTCGCCGCCGCTAAGCTGACTCGGACGGTGATCGAGCCTATGTCCAAGCCCCACTCGCTCGAGCGCCTTTTTAGCGTCCTCTTCGTCCACGCTGCTGTGATAGTACTGCGCTATCATCACATTTTCGACGCAGTTTAGGTAGGGGATGAGGTGAAACTGCTGAAATATCAGCCCGATCTTTTCGCGGCGAAATTTGAGCGTCTCCTCGTCGCTAAGCCTACTAGCGTCGTCTCCGCCTAGCATATATGTGCCTGCGGTTGGCTCATCCATCAGCGAGAGTATATTTACCAGCGTACTTTTGCCGCTACCGCTTGGACCCATTATGCTGACCCACTCGCCGGCGTTTACGTCAAAGGTAATGCTCTCTAGCGCTCTTACTTCGCCGAATCTTTTCTCTATCCCGTTTAATCTTATCGCGTACTGCATATTATTCTCCTCTTAAAATATCGGCCATCTTGTTTTCTAGCGCCCGTTTGATCGGATAGATCGAGGCCACGCCCGCAAAAACTAGCGAGATAACCATCGCTATCGGTATACTCATAAATCTAAAATCTATGCTCGAATCAAAAATCGCGTAACCTAAAATTTGCGCTAAGCCGTAGCCTAAAATAGCGCCCGCCAAAGCCGCCGCAAATGCCGTGACGAAGGTCTCGACGCCAAATAAATTTAACACGTTTTTCTTGCTAGCTCCAAGCGCTCTAAGCAGCGCGATCTCCTTTGAGCGCGAGAATAAAATCGCGCTTAGCGTCGTGTTTACGCACATAGAAGTGATGAGCAAAATGACAAAGCTAACAAGCGCCATCAAAAGCTTAATCTTGTCCAAGATAAGTCCCTCTGATTTTGAAATTTTAGCCACGGGTTTGACGGAAATTTGCTCGTCGCTAAGGCTTTTGCCAAGCTCGCTTATGTAATCAAATTTGCCCGTTACTACGGCCTCGGAGTAGTTTAGAGTATTTGGCTCGTTTGCTATCTTTTGCGCTAGAGGTAGCGAGATGATGAGCAGCGAGTCCTCCTTGTCGCCGTCTTGCACGATGCCGCGGATCTTTACCTTTTCGCCCGAATTCGCGCCGATTTGTCTTACTTCGATCACGTCGCCGACCTTAAAGCCGCTTTGTTTAGCTAGATCGGTACCGATTAGCGCGTTTCTCTCGTCAAAATCAAGCGTTATGCCCTGCCCCTCTTTAACCTCCAAAAACGGCTTAACCCGCGTTAGATCGCTAAATTTGACGCCCATGGCGATCGCAGTCGTAGGACCAATATTTACCTGCGTGAAAAGATATCCGCTCTGTCCGAGTAGCTTGTCGCTTGGGATTTTGGCGATCTTTTCGTTAAATTTAGCCTCGTCTATCGCGTCGCTAACGGGGTCTGCAGGAGCGAAAACCACGTTAGCGCCGTAGCTTTTTAGCTCTTTCGTTACTTTTGAGTCGATATCCAGATATACGTTTACAAACGCCGCCGTCACGCACGCTCCAAGCAGGATAGAGACGATGATGACGCCTACTCTAGCCGCGCCAAAGCGCAGGCTTTTAAAGATGACGTTATAAAAAAAGCCCTTATTTGCGATCATATAGCACCTCCGCAGGCAAGAGTTTGACGACGCTTCTCATCGGCACGAGCGAGCCCGCGATCGAGATAAGAAGCGCAAAAGCGATACTAAGCGGAAGCACGATCCACGCGATACCGATACCGTAGCCAAAGATACTGTAAGCGATTATATAGCTTAGCGCGTAGCCCAAAAACGCACCCAAAATGCCCGCAAAAAACGCCACGACTAGGCTTTCGCTCGCAAAAAGGGCGTAAATTTCAAAGTTACTCGCGCCTATGGCTTTTAGCAGGCCGATCTCTTTTTTACGTCTATAAATTTCGCTTGTCATCAGCGACGTAATACCGATAGAGGAGACCGCAAGCGCGATGATGCTAACGATACCCATCAGGCTTTGGATTTTTTTCACGATATTACTCTCGGCGTCGCTTACCTGCATCATCGCCTTTGCCGCTACGCCCGCGTAGTTCTCCTCGATCTGATATGCGATCGAGCTAACGTAGGCCGAGCAGTACCACATATCGTATTCGGCGCTGTCTAGGTTGTCTAGATTTCGTCTAGCCTTGACGGATAGGTCGTTTTCGGGGATCGTCATGGCTGAAACCTCGGCTTTTGAGTATTGGCCGGGCTTATTTAGAAGCTCCTGGGCTAGCTTTAACGAGGTTACGATCTTATAGCTTTCTTCGCCGGCTCCTTTTAGCACGCCAGCGATTTTTACGCTACGTCCGTTTAAATTTAACTCTCCGCCGACGCTCAAATTTCGCTTCGCAGCTAAATTTTCGCCTACGAGCACGTTTTGCACGTCGTCGTCCTCTATCCATTTGCCCTCAACCGCCCAAAAGCCAAATAGCGTTTTCACGCCCGTTTTAAACTCCGGCTCGTCAGCCACGTTTGCAAATTTATCAAACCAAGTGCCCGTGATTTGGTATTTTTCGCCGCTAGCGTCCTTTACCTCGCCGTTTAAAAACGGAGCAAACGCCACGATGTTATTTCGCCAAAAAATTTCCTTGATCTTATGCAAATCCTCTTCGTTTAGATAGTTTTGCGATTTTAGCGGGGTGAAGTTTTTACCCTCGATCTCGATTGCTAACGCTTCGCCCTTCGGTAAGACGACGATGTTTGAGCCGTAGCCGCGCAGCTCGCTAGCGATCTGATCGCCGATTTTTAGCGTGATATTTAGCATACAAGCAATCAAAACCGTCGCCAAAAGTATGGTGATAAAAGCCATACCTTTTTGCACCTTCGAGCCGGTGATCGAGCTTTTTATAAGCCTTAGTTGCATATTTTTCATTTTAGAGTTCCGTTCGTGTCGACGTATTTTTCAGGGTTGGCTTCAAATTCCGCCTGAGTTTTTTCGTTTTCAAAGAAATACGTCCTGTTGTAGTATAGATACGATTTTGAGTTTTGGTTGCTCACCTTGTTGCGGCTTACCGGATCTAGCACCATCTTTTCGATAACTTTTGAGAAATAGTTCGCGCCGCTTTGGATAGTGTCTAGCGTAACGGTTATAAATTTGCCGTCAAATTCAAACGGCATAGGTATCGGGTTGCAGCCGCCCTCTTTGCCGACCGACGGCAAGAAAATGCGCACGTTACACGAGATGCAGATGAGATCGGCATCCTTTTTTATATAACCCATATCGCCGCATATCGCGCACGCGTCAAATACAATGATCGGCGAAGCGCGGTCGGCGAAGCGGTTTAAGAGGAAAAACCTTATCTCCCTGCCCTCGTCGTTTATGTAGGCATAGCGGTGAAGTTCGTTGTCGGCGAGTTTTTCGACGTCAAATTTAAACTCGTTGTTTACGGGTTCTACGATGATAGGATCAGATATCTCTGGCGGTTTTGACGCGTGCAGATCGTAGTAAAGCCCGAAAATCAGAGCCGTGACGACGATAGCCGCACTGCTTTTTGAATTTGCCGCCATGAAATTTCTAGCCGCGTTGTTAAATCTAAATTTGTTTGAACCCACGACCGATTTTAAGAGCGGAGCCGGACGTTTTTTGAAATTTATAACCGCCAAAACTAAAACTAAAAAGATGAAAAAATACTGAGAAAAGGTCGTGTAGTAAATGCCCTTGGCCACGAGCGAGAGCGCCCACGGATATGTAGGCATCATGCCCGCTCGCATAAACTCGAGCCCCGTGTTTGAAAGAGCCTGCACTATCAAAACCGCAAGCGAAAGAAGCGAAAACGTCCACAAGACGTGCTTGCAGAGGCACTCTTTTAAATTTGAAACTACGAAAAACAAAATCAGCAAGAGCAAAAACGCAAATATCATCAAAAATAAGCTGATGATAGACTGCGTATCGAGTAGCTCGCCGGCAAATACCGGAAAATTCGCGCCCGCGTGAGCATAGGTTAGACCGTAGCCCGCACCCAAGGCGAAAAACGTTATCATCTTTGCAGGGTTAAATTTGATAAAAATCCAAAGCGTGCTAACTAGCAAAAATACCAAAGTAGCCGCGTCAAACACCATTTTCACCCCGACGTCGTGAAGCGTGAGTCTAGCGATCTTAAAAACGACTATGCCCGCTGCGATACCCAAAACCGAGGGTAAAAACAGCGCTTTTAGGCTCTTTTTGTCGTTGTTTAACGCTGCAAAAAGGACAAATCCCAGTAACGATGAGATAACTTGGACGAAATATATAGACATGATTAGCCCTAAAATTTGAGAATTTAAGTGAAATTTAGAGCGGACTTAGCCGCTCTAAGCCCGAACTATTTAGCAGGCGCGCCTGTGTATTGGAATTTATAAGTCGTGGTGAACGGCTCAAACCATTTACCCACGCCGGTTTCTTTGTCCGCATGGCGACCAAAGCCTTGTTTTTCAGGATTTTCTATATGAAATTTTAGCTCGTAGTTGCCCACGCCGGCGTCCATTTTTAGGTTAGCGCCGTAGTGAGGGCCGTCTTGAGCGACCATAGGCATAAACGTACCTTTTTTAACTTTGCCGTTATCTAGGTTTTTTAGCTCGTAATTAACTTTTAGATAAGGGATCCACTCGCCAGCCGCAAAGCCGTTTTTGTTTCCCTCGATAGCGTGGATGTCGGCCTCTAGGTGGATGTCGGCTTTACTTGGAGCTAGGTCGATGCCTTTTGGCTCCATGTCGATCGGCTCTAGATAAACGGCAGCTATCTCCATACCGTTGATCTCTACCGGATCGCCGATAGGAAACTCGCCTGCTACGGCTACTGAAGCAGCAAGGCTGAATGCCAAAGCTGTTTTAACAAATTTGTTCATGTTCTCTCCTTTAATTGGTTTGTAAATTTATTTTTAAGCTTCGCGGCAACCCGCGAAAGCTAGAAACGTCAAATTTAAGCCTCTTTGGCTTGCTTGTTTTTCATTATGATTACGCCGATGATCAGCGCCGCTATCATGATAGCCTGCGGCACCAAGCTCTCGTAATACGGATAAATGCCCAGCCACTCGATAGTCGGGAAGCCTTCGATCTTAGTCGGAACGAAAATTTTACCTTCGACGAACTCCATAAGCCCCTTGCCCACAAACACGATCGACATATAAAAAATGATCGCCGAAGTGACCAAGAAAAACGGTTTGATCGGGATTTTGATAGCAAAAATTTTAAACACGTAGTAAGTAACTAGCAAGACGACGAGACCCACTACAAATCCCAGCGCGATCATCGAGTAACCTGCGCTATCTTTAGCGTCGAAAATCAGCGCCTGATAGAAAAGCACGGTCTCTGCGCCTTCTCTAAATACGGCTAAAAATACCGTCCACCAAAGCGCCTTAGCAGAGCCTGCGGATATCGACTCGCTGACGTGGCTTTGGATATATTTGCTCCATTTTTTCGCGCCCGCATTTGAAAGTAGCCAAAAACCGACGTAAAAGAGCAGTCCCACGGCGATAAGCATCACCGCGCCCTCCATCACCTCTCTTTTTTGACCCGCAGCGTCGGCAAATATCAAATTCATAATCCACGCCATAACAAAGCTTAACACAACCGCTACGGCAAGCGAGCTGTAAACGATGCTCATGCGCTTTTCGTTGCCGGTTTTTAGTAGATACGCCACGACGGCCGCTACGATGATGAGCGCCTCAAATCCCTCGCGAAGTATAATCGTAAGCGCGTAAAGAAATAGCGCCCAAGGCGAACTGCTACCGCTTGTTTTTTCTAGCGCGGCGTCTAAATTTGCGCCTAGGTTATCGGCTGCTTGCTGGAGTCTCTCGACGCTCACGCCCGCTTTCATCAACGCGACTACTTCGCCGAAATTTCCTTCTATCTTAGTTTTTAGACCGACGTCTATCGCGCCTACTTTATTTTCCATGCCGCTACCTTCGAACTCGTCGAAGTAAATATCCTGCGCATCGCTCATAGCTTTAGCTACGTCTTTTGCGGCGTAAAGTTTGATCGCGTCGGCGATTTTTGCCTTTATGTTTGCAACCACCGGCGCAAAATCAGTAGCTGCTTCATCCTCGGCGCTATCAGGTAAAACCACGTTGGCAGCTAGCGAGCCCGAGTCCATAGGTAGCTTGGCAACGTTTTCGTATATCAGCGCATCAAGCTCTTCCAAATTTGACTTTAGTACGTCGGCGGCTACATCGTTGTTTATCGCTATTATCGCCGAACCCATGCGTTTTTGGATGTCGCCGTCGATACCCTGACCGCCGTCTATAAATCTACGGATAGCCTCTTCTAACTTCGTGTTGCGATATAGCTCAAATTTGGCTTTGTTGTTTATCTGCTGTTTTGCTGCGTCTTTGTCGCCCTTTTCGTAGGCCGCGGCCGCAGCGCTAAGGGCTGTTTTTATGTCGTTATAAACCACTTGCCAGTGCGGCTCGATAGCGGCGCTACTTGCAGGTTGCGCCGTAGTTTGGCTAGCCTCAGTAGCCTTAGCGGTCTGTGCGGCGTCCGCGTTTTTAGGATCGGAGTATTCGCCCACTAGCTTGTGACCGGTGTTTATGACAGGCAAAACCTCATCCATCTCTTTGTTTAGATCGTCCATTATCGCTTGTATCTCTTCTACGGATTTTTTAGCGATGATGGCTTTGCGGATTTTGCCGAATTTAGACTCCATCGAGTAGGCTTTTTTCTGCCCCAAATTTACCCTGATTGCCGCTTCGATATTTTCGAAATGCCCAAAATACGCATTTTGCGTGGTGGTTTTTGCCTCGTCGATCTTGCCCTCTTTATACTGCTGCATAATGCTTACGAACGAATCTTTTATGCTCTGTATCTCAGGGCCGTAGTCGGTATCGGCTGCATTTAGCATAAAAGGGATAAAAAGCGCGAGTATAAATTTTAAAAATTTGCTCATAAAAAACTCCGATAAAATATGTTTTAAGCGGACATTTTACCATTTTAAAACTTTAGCGAAAATAAAAACGGCTATCAAGTATCAATCTTATCAACAAGCTATATTTTTTGATTATTAGATTGATCCGACTTTGAAATTTGAGTAAATTTAAGAGGTAAAATTTGAAAGAAAATTCGGGAGCGAGTCGCCCCCGAATTTGAGTTAGATAGTAGTGCCCGCTTGTCTTAGCATAACGCGTTTGCGATATACGTTTGACACGTCTGCGGCGTCGCCGACTAGTAGCGCGTTGGTGGCGCAAACGGCGGCACACATAGGGACTTTGCCCTCTGAGATGCGGTTTTGACCGTACATATGAAGCTCCTCGTGAGAATTCGTCTCCTCAGGGCCTCCGGCGCACATGGTGCACTTATCCATAGCGCCTTTTATGCCGAATGCTCCGTCTCTTGGGAACTGCGGCGCGCCGAACGGACATGCGTATAGACAGTATCCGCAGCCGATGCATTTGTTTTTATCGTGAAGCACGATACCGTCGGCTCTGATGTAAAAACAATCCACCGGACACACCTGCTCGCAAGGAGCGTCGGTGCAGTGTTGGCAGGCTATCGTAGTCGATACTTCCTTACCCTCTATACCGTCGTTTAGCGTGATGACCTTGCGGCGGTAGAGCCCCACAGGGAGCTCGTGAGCCGAAGAGCAAGCAACCTGGCATCCAAAGCAGCTGATACATCTGTTTGTATCTACGAAAAATTTCATTCTTGCCATCTCTTACTCCTTAGACTCTATTTTCGCCGTATTCGTGGAAGAAGGTGTTAAAGCCCTCTCCGTCCGCTTTTTCTATCCTGCAAAGTCCGGCGTTAAATTCCGAAATTTGAGTAACCGGGTCAAAGCCGTAGTTTGTTACGGTATTAAAACTCTCGCCGATCGTATAAGGCTTAGTACCCTCAGGATAGCGATCCTCTAAGCTCACGCCTTGCATAACGCCCGCGAAGTTATACGGCATACAAATTCTATCCGGCGTAACCATCTGAGTATGATAGCAGCGAACCTTGATCTTAGTGCCTTGCGGAGAGTGGATCCACATCATATCGCGATCTTGGATACCGTATTTTAGGGCAAGCTCAGGGTGAACGTTAGCAAACATCTCAGGCGTGATCGCCGCTAGATACTTACTCGTTCGCTCGATCATACCAGCACCGCTTAGGTTTACTAGGCGCAATGTACTAAATACGATAGGGAATTCCTTACTCCAGTCTTTTGCTTGCTGCTCGGATTTGTATTTCGTCTCGACGCGGAAGTTTCTAGCCTGATCGTCGAAAGTCGGGTATTTTTGCACCAAATCCCAGCGCGGAGAGTGGATAGGCTCGCGGTGTTTAGGGATCGGATCTAGGAATTCCCAAACGATCATTCTAGCCCTTGCGTTACCAAACGGCACTACGCCTTTTTCGCGGCATTTTTCTAAGATAAGTCCGCTGTGATCCGTACTCCAAGTGGCTCCCATCAGTCTTTTTTCTTCTTCGGTTAAGGTTATACCTAGGACTTTTTCGATATTTTCTTTGGTAATTTGCGGATAGCCGCCTTTTACGTCCGATCCTACCAAAGTCGTATCCTCGCTAGCTAGCTGACTAACGCCGTTATGCTCTAAGCCGAAACGATTTCTAAATCCGGAACCGCCCTCTGCGTAAGACTTGCTCATATCATAAAGTATCGGCGTACCAGGGTGTTTTTCGTCCCATGCTGGCCAAGGTTTACCGTAGTATTCGCCTTTTACGTCGCCGCCGATACCCATTAGCGTATCAGGGTCGAAATTTTGCCAGTTAGCCTGATGTCTTCTGAACATCTCGGCCGTTCTACCGGTATAGCCGATAGATTTACCCATGCGAGCTATCTCGTTTGTAGCGTCGTCAGGCCACACAAAGTCGTCTTTAACTTGTTTTGGCTCGTGATTAACGGTCGCCATCTTCATGCCTTTTACGTATTCGTCATAAAAGCCAAATTTTTTAGCAAATAAGAACATAACGTCTTGGTCAGTCTTGCTCTCGTAAAGTGGCTCAACAACTTTTGTTCTCCATTGACCAGAGCGGTTAGTCGAGCTTATATGACCTTCGTTTTCAA
This sequence comes from Campylobacter massiliensis, assembly GCF_014253065.1. Lineage (NCBI taxonomy): Bacteria > Pseudomonadati > Campylobacterota > Epsilonproteobacteria > Campylobacterales > Campylobacteraceae > Campylobacter > Campylobacter massiliensis. The sequence continues at coordinate 10,128 of NZ_JACLZK010000001.1, read as the reverse complement.
ACGCAGTAGCCACCGGAAGCACGTAAATTCCATCTTTTCTATCACTTAGGATTGCAACTTCATTTACGAAAGGCTCCGCAACTACTAGCATATCTAGCTTGTCGACGGCTTGCTGAATTTTTGTAAGGTGAGCCATAGAGGTGATACCGGTTCCTTGAACCCAAAGAACGCGAAGCTTACCGCTTGTATAGGTTTTTTCCTCTTTTAGAACGCCTTGCCACCATTTTGATAGCGACCAGCCTTTTTCGTTTCTCCAGTTTCTATCTTCCGGATTTTGCGGATCGTGATAAAAATACTCTTCAAATACGGTATTTTTTACCGGAGCGCCGCCTTGTTTCGGCTCTTTTGTCGAAACCGCAAATCGTTTGATAAACTCGTCGTAATCAACGCCCCAGCCTTTGCAGTAGTATTTCCACGAGGCGTCTCCTAGTCCGTAATACATCGGCAAGCTATCAGAAAGATTACACATATCGGTAGAGCCCTGAACGTTATCGTGGCCGCGGATGATATTACAGCCGCCGCCCGGTTTACCCATATTGCCTAGGATTAGTTGAAGGATAGGTAAAATTCTGGTATTTGACGTTCCTACCGAGTGCTGGGTGATGCCTAGAGCCCAGATAACCGTTCCCGGTTTCGTATGCGCCATTATATTAGCAGCCTCTATGAGTCTATCTACCGGTACGCCCGTAACGTCCGAAGTAAGCTCAGGAGTCCAGTGTTCGGCCTCTTTTCTAACCTCTTCGATGCCGTAGGTTCTGTTTTCTAAAAATTCTTTATCTTCCCAGCCGTTTTTAAGGATAATGTGAATAAGTCCGTAAATAAGAGCCACGTCTGTTCCTGAACGCTGACGCAAGTAAAGATCCGCGTGCGCAGCCGTTTTAGTAAAATTCGGATCCGCTACGATTAATTTTGCGTTGTTTCTATCTTTGGCTTGCAACATATGCTTCATACCGCCGACGGGATTTGCTACAGCCGAATTCGCACCGATACAAAAGATCGCTTTTGAATTTGCCGTCATATCTCCGAAGTGATTCGTCATCGCGCCATAACCCCAAGTATTCGCCACACCGGCGACTGTTGCGCTATGTCAAATGCGTGCTACGTGATCGTTGCTGTTTGTACCCCAAAACGCCGCAAATTTGCGGAAATAGTAAGCCTGCTCGTTGTTAAATTTAGCCGAACCCAAGAAAACTACGCTATCAGGACCGTCTTCTTTACGGATTTGTAGCATCTTATCGCCGATTTCGTTTACGGCTTGTTCCCAGCTGATGCGCTCCCATTTTCCGTTTACTTTTTTCATCGGAAATTTGATACGCTGTTTTGATTTCGTAAGGTCGATCTGATCGATTCCCTTAGAGCAGTGCGAGCCCTGAGAGATCGGGTGATACATAGCCATATCTTGGCGTACCCATACTCCGTCTTTTACCTCGGCTTCGATACCGCAGCCAGCCGAACAAATAGAACAAATCGTTCTAACCTTTTTTGAACCTTCGTAAGGATTTTTTATCTCCTCGTTGGTTGCCTTTCTAAACGTCTCGTTTTCGCCAAATGCCATCGTGCTACCGGCACCAAGAGCGGCAAGCTTCAAAAACGAGCGTCTTCCTATGCGTGAATCACTCATGGTTTTCTCCCTTAGTAAGCGATCTTATAGTAGTATTCCCACTCTTTGCTTTTTTTGTAAAGCACCTCTTTTTTGCTCGACTTGCCGACAACTACGCCGTTGTCGTCAGGAGCAAGCTCGTCGCTAGTCGGTTTTGCGATAGCTGCAGCGGCCAATACAGTCCCGCCTACCGCGCCGACCTTCAGAGATTTTTTGAGAAAATCTCGTCTTGATCCTTGCATGTTTTCTCCTTATTAATCCCAAATTTGAAATTTTTGAGACGTTTTTAGAAAGATATTGTTCAAATTTTGCATATTTCCTAGGCGTAGTGCGCCTTACAGGCGCGTATTTTAGGGCACTTGCATATTTTAAAATATCACTATGCAAATTTAGCATATTTTGAGAATAAACGAAGTAAAAATATTAGATTAATTATGAAACTTAATAAATAGTTAAGGAAATCTAAAATTTAGCTTAAGTTTTAATACTATATATCAAGTTATAAAAGTATATTTTATGAAAATTTAGGGCTTTTGAGCTAAATCTGGTAAATTTAGCTCAAATTTGCGTTAGAGATTATTTTTGCAGGTCGCTTAAATTTACTATAAAAGGCACGGAGCGAACGCCTGCAGCGGAGTATTTTTGTCTTAAGTTATCCATCGCTTTAACGTCTGCGTCGCTAACTGCACCGTCTGCTACCTTATAGTCGTCCGCGAAATATTTTCGTAAAATTTTGATCTTATCGCTATCGGTTTTTGCGCTTGCTGCGTCTTTATAGATCAAAAAGCTTTTTTGCAAAGACGAAACGTCGTGAACCGGAGTTAAGATTAGCTTTACGTTGCTTTCTTTTAGCGTCGCTTCGATCTTTTCAAGCTCTAAGCGGCAGTATGGGCACTCAGGATCGGAAAACATCACGATAGTAGGCTTTTTAGAGTCGTTTCCTAGAGTGATGATATTTTCTTTTTGCTCGCTTTTATATACTTTTGAGATGTTTTTCGCCGCAATTTCCTTTTTTATCTCTTGCATGTAGGCTTTTTGCGCTTTTAGGTCGATGATGTCGGGGAAAAGCAGGTCGCCTTTAGTAAAGATAACCTCGTCTTGGCTGACTTGGCCGTTGCTCAAATTTACCACGACCGCTTCGATGCCGTCGGCTATCGGTTTACGCTCGGTTACGTTTACTTTCACGCCTTCGCCGACCATCTGCGAGTAAAAACCGACTACCTGCTCGTTTGACGCCGCAAACATCGCAGAAGCCGCCATTAGCGACAAAACTATTTTTTTCATTTCATTCCTTTTTTAAAAATTTGCGCGGATTATATTTGCTTTTTTTAAATAGATAAAAAATCACGCTTTTAAAACTCGGTCGGTGCCGTTTTTAACGATATTGGGATCCAGATCGAGTTGCTCGAGGTAGGCGATTATGTATTTTCTGCTTAAATTTAACGCCTCTTTCGCGTTCGTTACGTTTACGAACCCTTGCGCGGAGATGATAGCTTTTAGCTTGGCAAGCGCCTCGCTTAGGGCTTTTGACGTTACGAAAAGATTGTGCGCGAGCCTAACCACGCGGCCGATGCCCGTTAGCTTTTTTAGCGCGTTATCGCCGCTAACTCGGTCGATCTCAAGCTCGTCGTAGATGTTATAAGGCGCCAGGGGGGCTAAATTTCCGCTTTGCAAAATCTCGTAAATTTTCTCCTCAAGCCTGATTTTTAGCTTGCTCATATCGACGCCCGTTTTGGTATAGACGCCGTCGTTTTTGGTTATCGCGCCCGCGCTTTCTAGCTCATCAAGCGCTTTTTGAGCGATGCTTTCGCTAGCCCACGAGAGCTTTAGGCTGATGCTAGTAGCCGAAAATACCGCAAATTCGTTCTTTTCTATCATAAATTTGACCGCGCTTTTTATCCGATCGACCGCGCTTAGATCGTAGATATTTAGCGCTTTTTCATCGACGAATACGTTTGGCGTTTGTTTTGCTATCGCTACGGCCTCCTCGTGATTTAGCCCGAAGCGCTGATAGGCCGAGATGATGCCAAAGCCGTTTTTATGCGTATCTTTTAGCATCGCAAATGCGCTTACGAAGTCCTTTTTAAGCAGCGAGTTTAAAAACGAAATTTTGCTTGATTTTTTCATCGGTTCGCTCACGGCGTTTAACACCCTGCCGCCGCCTATGACGCGACCATTTGCGATAAGCACGAACGGCTCGTCGAATTTTAAAAACATATCCCTTTCAAATTTAAACGTCGCAAATATCCCGCCCTCTTTTTCGCTAAGAACCAGCGCCTTTGCGGGCGCGGCCTTTGCGCCGACGCAAAACGTCACGCTCTGCCCGTGCGTTAGCTCGCGAGCGAAAACGATCGCGTCTATCTCGCGAAATCCCCTAAAAAAGCCCTTTTTACTAAGCAGTTGGCCTTTTTTTAGATCGTTTAGCTCGATTCCCGTCAAATTTAGCGCCACGCGGCTGCTAACTCCCGCGCGGTCGACGAAGGTATCGTGGCTCTGCACGCTTCGCACCTGCACCTCTTTGCCAGCATCATAGTTAAACAGCTTCTCGTTTTTGCTCACGCTGCCCTCTATCGCGGTGCCCGTGACTACGTTTCCGATACCTTTTAGGCTAAAAACGCGGTCGATATAGTATCTAAAAACGCCCTCTTGCTCGCGGCTAGCCGCCTTTAGCGTAAAAAGATAATTTCGCAGCTCGTCTATACTCGCGCTATCTTTAATGCTAACCGGGAAAATCTCCAAAATTTGTAGATTTTTGTAGTTTTGCGCAGCGGCGTAAATTTCGCCCTTTCGCTGCTCTATTAGCTCCGCGCTAGCTAGGTCGCATTTAGTTAGCGCGACGATAAGCGAGCGAACGCCAAGGATATTTAAAACCTCCAAATGCTCCAAAGACTGCGGCATTAGCCCGTCGTTTGCCGCCACGACGAAGAGGCACGCGTCAAATCCGTACGCGCCGCTGATCATCGTTTTGATCAAATTTTCATGCCCAGGCACGTCGATAAATGCGATATTTTCGCCGTTTTTGCTCAAATTTGAAAAGCTAAGATCGATCGTGATCCCGCGCTTTTGCTCCTCCTCTAGCCTGTCGCCCTCAAAGCCGTTTAGTTCCTTTATCAGCGCCGTTTTGCCGTGGTCGATGTGCCCGGCCGTTCCTATTATTAAGCTCATTTTTCATCCGTTTCGTTGATTTTTTCTATCAAATTTTGTACGTCCGCTTCCAGCACGCTGCGAAGATCGAGCAGGAATTTACCCTCCTCGATGCGGCCGATCACGAGATTTTTCCTAAATTTAGCCTCGTTCTCGTTCGCGTTTCCTTTGACGGCTAGCGCGACGCTAGGTATGCGTTTGTTTGGCATAGTGCCGCCGCCTACGAAGGTCGTAGTGCGCACGATTTCAAGCGGATTTTTTAGCCGCGAGTTTATGAAATTTGCCGTGTTTTCTAGCTCCTCTACGCTTTTATAGAGCTGCTTTACCGTCGTGATAAGCTCAAATTCGCGGTTTGCGTAGGCTTTCGCGCTCTCGGCCAGTAACGAGATGATCACCTTATCCACGCGCAGCATTCTTAGTAGCTGATTTTTCTTTAGTTTTGCGATGAGTTCGCGTTTACCTAGGATTATGCCGCACTGCACGGAGCCAAAGAGCTTGTCGCCGCTAAAGCTAACGAGCGAGGCCTCTTTTAGATTTTTTAGATTAGGCTCGTTTCGCTCGAGGCCGTATGGCAGCTCACCGTAAAATCCGCCGCCAAGATCGAAATAATCAATGAGATTTCGCTCTCTTGCCAGCGCGCTAAGATCCGGCATCGCCGCGTCCTCGCTAAAGCCCACGATGTCGAAATTTGATCTATGCACCTTTAAAATCAGCTTTGAGTTTTCGTTTATCGCGCCCTCGTAGTCGCGCAGGTTGGTTTTATTGGTAGTGCCCACTTCACGCAGGATCGCGCCCGAGTTTGCCATGACTTCGGGTACGCGAAAGCTCCCGCCGATCTCGACTAGCTCACCCCTGCTGATGATAGCTTCGCCGCCTTTTGAGAAGGTATTTAGCACCAAAAACACGGCGCTTGCGTTGTTATTTACTATAACGGCGTCCTCAAATCCGAAAAGCTCCGCCAGCAGTCCGCCCACGTAGTCGTAGCGATTTGAGCGGCCGCCCTTTTCGACGCTGTATTCTAAATTTGAATACCCCGTAATCACGGGCGCTCCTCGGCGTAAAATTTCAGGATCGATCGCGCTGCGGCCGAGGTTTGTGTGGATGATGACGCCTGTTGCATTTATTAGATTGCGTAGGCTCAAATTTGACGCCTTTTCGTATCTTTCGAGCGTATTTTGGACGATCTCGCCTGTCTCGGGGCAGTTTTTGCCGCCTAAAATTTGAGCGCGAAGGCTCTCTAGCTCGGCCCTAGCGACTTTGGTTAGCAAGCTAATATCAAGCCCGGAAAATCGCTCGTTTTTTATAAATTTATCTATCTGCGGAAGTTTTCGTAGTTCGTTCAAATTCGCTCCTAGTAAATTTGTGTTACCGAGCGCGATTTTAGCATAAATTTGGATAAATCTAATCTTATTAAAAAAAATAAATATAAAAATTCAGAGCCTATTAATGCCTTTAGTATTAAAATGCGCTTAATTTTGATAACGCATAGCGCGGGGAGAAAATCATGAAAGAATTCGGTTTTTACAACGATTTTGACGAGAATTTGATGCTAAACGAGCAGATTGAGATAAACGGCGAAGGCGAGTATCTCGTCTCAAATTCGCCTAAACTAAAATCAAGCGTCGTAGCGCCTGAGATAAATTTTTATCTAAAAAACACCGCCGACTCGGTGCTAGATAAAGCCAAAAACACGCTTTTGCTTTATGAGGCTAGAGCTAGCGCCTTTGACCTAGCGCGCGACATCGACTACGAAAAGCAAGTCGGCAAAAATGTCGTGATCGTTAGCAACGGCGGACGCGAAAATTTGGCGAATTTGCTTAAGGTTAAAGGCTTTAAAACCATCGAGCTGACGCATTTTGAGATCAAATTTATCTACGGAGCCGCAGGCGAGCTAAGCGTGCTAGTACTGCGCCCGGACGGCGAGTTTGAGGTAGACTGCGACTTTTTCCTCGTAGAAAACGCGCGCGAATACATGCTAAAGCAAAGCGGTTGCTACGAGATCGCGGGCAAAAGCGACGAGGAAATCGCCTTGCTGCTAGACGCGCAAAGTCCGAAATTTAAATTTAAAAGCCACGTCCACTACGACTCCACGATCTGCCAGTATCACGAGCGCAGACACGAGATCTGCGGCAGATGCGTCGAGGCCTGCCCTACGGTAGCGATACTAAAAGAGGACGAGACCAAACACCTAGTTTTCTCGCATATCGACTGCGTAAACTGCGGCGGCTGCGTGAGCGTGTGCCCTAGCGGCGCGCTTGATTACTCCGATATGCCGCGAAACTCGTTTGCCCAGATAGCCAAACTCTACCGCGGCAAGATCGCGCTAGTCGTACCCGCAAAGGCAAATTTAGAAAACCTAAGCGTAAATTTACCCGCAAACGTGCTGCCTTTTGCCGTGAGCGGCGAGAGATTTTTGAGCGAGACGCATCTGCTCACGCTACTTCAAGAAAGCGGCGCGCAGGTCGTGATCTACGAGCAAAATATCGGCAAAGGCACCAAAGACGCGGTGGATATTTTAAATCAAATTTACGAGCTTAAATTTAACGAAAAAGCCGTCCTGGTCGTGCAAAACGAAGACAAGCTAAAAAGCGCCCTCTCTCAGGCCAAATTTATCGAGGGCTCGCAACACTCCATCGCCGAGTACGCCATGCCAAAGCGCGAGATTTTCGCCAAACGCCTAGAGTGGCTAGTCGGAGATCAAAATTTAGGCTCCGTTAGCACCACAGAGCTCATCAGGTACGGCCGCGTCGAGATAAACCGCGACACCTGCACGCTGTGCCTAAGCTGCGTGGGAGCGTGCAACGTCGCTGCACTAGTTGCGGACAAGAAAACAAACTCCATCGTCTTTAACCCGAGCGTCTGCACCGCGTGCGGATACTGCGAGCTTAGCTGCGCGGAAAAAGACACGATATTTTTACGCCCGGGCAAGATCGACCTGGAGCCTAGTTTCTTTACGTTTAACGAGCTAGCCAGAGACGAGCTTTTCGCCTGTATCGAGTGCGGCAAGGAGTTTGCGACCAAAAAGGCCGTCGAGAAGATCGCCTCGATCATGGCGCCTAAATTTAACGGCGACAAAGCCAAGCTAAAGACGCTTTATTGCTGCTCGGACTGCAAGGCCAAAGTAATGATAAAAGCGCAAATGGATCAAATGAAAGAAGAGGTTTTAAATGGATAATAACTTAACCAAGGCGCGCGCGTATTTTTACGAGTTTTTGGCCTATCCGCTGTTTTTTCACGAGCACGGCGGTAAATTTGACCGCTGGCGCGAGCAGCTAGCCTACCTAGCGACCAGTCCCGTTACGCCCCAGAGCGAGGCTGCGTTTGCAAATTTGGCAAAATTCGACTTTGAGAAATTTGCCAGAGAGCAAAACGACGTGCTTTTTGACTTTTCTTACTCCAACATCCCGCTAAACGCCTCCTTTTACGAGGATGGGCGCGACGACGGCGCGGCTAGGCTGCGCGTGATCGAGTGTCTGAAGCTAAGCCCGTACCGCAGAGACAAAGAGGCCTGCAAGGACAGCGAGGACTACGTCGGATTTATATTTTTGGCCACGGCGACCTTTTTGCGCGACGAGATAGCGGGCGCGGCAAATATCAGCAGCAAGCTATTTACGGACGTTACAAACAAATTTATCGACGAATTTATCAAATTTTTATCCGCTCACAAAAATGCCGACTTTTTCGCCTCTTACGCAGTTATCTTGCGCGATTTTATCGAGCTTGAGCGTGCGGTGCTAGGCGTAGAGGCTCCTGCGGCGCCGATCGGCGACAGCGCGGCGGTAGCCTCGATGAAAAAAGAGCCGTTTCAAAGCAAGATGCCTACGGCCAAAACCAAACTCCGCTGGGAGGAGTTCTCGCCCGTTATCTCGCAAGAGTTCGACGACTGAGGACTGCGCGCTTAAATTTGCTTGCTAGGCTCGTGCCGGCAGGCAAATTTGCGCTTTAAATTTGGCGAGATAAACCCGTCCGTTTTCGGTATGAATTTATTTTAGCTTTATTTCAACCCGCCCGAATTTACTCCCGCTTTTTTCAAATTTACCGCCCCCAAATTCACTCAAATTTAACCGCCCTTTGGCTAAGATTTCGCAAATTTAGTCATAAGCAAAAGGATCGAATTTGCAAAGCTTTTTTAAATTTCTATTCACCCTCGCAGCCTTTGCTGCTATCCTCTTTTATCTTTCTTTTTTAGGAGTTAAATTCGATAAATTTGGATCAGGCTCTATGCCCACGGGTTTTACCGTCACTCCCGATACCAAGATAGATCCAAACTCCGAGCTAGCTAAATACGTAACGCAAGAGGAGATAGAGGCGTTTGGATTTGGAGTTAGAGATATCGTTTGCGACGAGGAGAAAAACGCTACGCTAGTACCTTTAAGGGCCGCTCTTGATAGAAAAGATACCGATTTCGTAGTTAAATTTATCAAAGACAACAATCTAACCGCCGACGTAGAGATGAGAGACAAAAGAACTCCGCTGATGTACAGCTCTTTTAGAAACGACGTAAATACCTTTAATGCCTTGCTAAATTTAGGGGCGGGTATCAGGGCTAAAGATAGATTCGGCCTATCTCCTATGGCTTATGCAATTATGTTAAACTCCGTTGATACGGCTAAGATATTACTAGATAAAGGGGTTAAATTTGAAGAGGTGGAGTATGTATCGCCGCATATTTATACAAACAGATACTATGATTCTTCCAGGTTTGAATCCATAATCATAAACGGCGAGAATAACATAACAATACGCTACAAATACGATCAGAGGCGTCCAGAGACGGATCTAAATAATCCGCAATGCGTAGAGTCGAGCACTAGATATAAATCGGATCCGTTTTTCTACGTAGTAAATAGAAATCTACCCCAAATGGCGGAACTAATGCTAAGCACAGGGTATAAACCTAAAAAATTTGAAATGGGTATCGGGCCAGAAGGCATAAAAGAAGAAGAGAAAAACAGACCGTTAGAACAAAGCGGCTGGGCATATCTAGGCAACTACGAAAACTACGAGCCCATGCTTGACGTCTTTATAAAATACGACCTACCGAGCGCTCCAAATAAAGAGCAGTTAAAGGAGGCATATAAAGTGTGCAATGATAATTTAAAATATTATACAAAAGAAAAAGAAAAATACATCTATAAAATGAATCAAGGCAGAGACGAAGAGGCCGAAGAAAAGATAAAGAAAAAGTATGATAAATACAAATATGCTCCTTATTCGCTACTATATGAAGACGGTCTTTTACAATACAAACCAAAGCCGATAGACCCGAAAATGATAGAAGAATTTGATAAAGAGATAGACTACTATAAGCAACATTGTTCAGATGAAAATTCTACGTTTAAAGATACCGAATCTTTTGTAAAATGGGCAAATGAAGAAAAAAG